>NZ_JOCF01000020.1 GCF_000720635.1 Streptomyces sp. NRRL WC-3742
GTGGAGGGAGGTGGGGGTGTGGGGTCGGGGGCGGTGAGGCGGGTGACGGCGGCGACGGGGTCGACGGTGCCGTAGCCGTAGGCGGGGTCGCCGGTGCGGTAGGCGGTGGCTTCGAGGCGGCGGGTGAGCTGGTCGGGGGTGAGGGTGGGGTGGTAGCCGAGGGTGAGGGCGGCGGTGGCGGCGACGAAGGCGGTGGCGAAGCTGGGGCCGGCGCCGGTGTAGTAGCCGCCGGCGGCGGGGCCGGGGCCCATGACGGCGTCGCCGGGGGCGGTGAGGTCGACGCGGCCGCTGAGGGTGCCCTCGGGCAGGGTGCCGCCGGGGGTCAGGTCGCGGACGGAGAGGACTTCGGGGTAGGCGGCCGGGTAGGCGGGCGGGAGTTTGCCGTTGCCGGCGGTGGCGTCGGGGCCTGCGGGGGCGACGACCAGCGCCCCCTTGGCCCGCGCCGACCGTACGGAGGCGGCGAGCGCGTCGTTGCCGGAGGGCAGGGCGACGCCGACCGCGATGACCCGGGCGCCCGCGTCGGCGGCGGCGGTGATGCCCCGGGCGAGGAGGTCCGGGGAGCTGCCGCCGCCCTCGTCCGTCACGGAGACGGCGAGGATGCGGGCGCGGGGTGCGAGCCCGGCGAAGCCCGTGCCGTCGCGGTGGTCGGCGGCGATGAGGCCCGCGAGGAAGGTGCCGTGGCCGACGCAGTCCTGGGCGGGGTCGCCGGCGCCCTGCAGCCGGGGGGCGTGGTCGAGGCGTCCGGCGAGCAGCCCGGCCCCGTCCGTGACGCCGGAGCCGACGACGGCGACGGTGACGCCCTCGCCCCTGCTGAGCGGCCAGGCCCGTTCGGGGCGCAGGAAGGTCTGCGGCCAGGGCGTGAGCGCGGTGCTCCTGGTGGACGGCGGCAGGCAGCCGGCGGGTTTGCCGCCGGAGTCGCGCCGCTGCTGGGTGACGCCGGGCAGTGCGTCCGGGGACGGGGAGTCGGCGAGGGCGACGCCGGCGGTGGGGAGGACCAGGCCGAGGGCGAGCACGACGGCGCAGGCACGCTTCACGCGAGGCTGCCGGTGCGCTCGGCCGGGATGTCCTGCGGCAGCAGCAGGCTGAGCTCGTCGAGGTCGGCGACGTCGAGGCTGGCGAGGCGCCCGGCCTGCCGGGTGATCATCGACTCGAGCACCTGCCGCGCGAAGCGCCCGTTGCCGAAGGAGCGGTCGCGCGGGACGGAGGCGAACAGGGTGCCGAGCGCCGTGAGCGTCTCGGGCGTGCAGCTGTACCCGGCGGTCTCGGCCTGGAGGCGCACGATGGTGACGAGTTCGTCGTCCGCGTAGTGGCCGAAGGTGATCTCGCGCGAGAAGCGGGAGGCGAGGCCGGGGTTGGAGGCGAGGAAGCCGCGCATCTCGTCCTCGTACCCGGCGACGATGACCACGACCTCGTCGCGGTGGTCCTCCATCAGCTTCATGAGGGTGTCGACGGCTTCCTGTCCGAAGTCCCCTCCCCCGCCGTGGCGCGGGGTCAGGGTGTACGCCTCGTCGATGAACAGCACGCCGCCGCGGGCGCGTTCGAAGGCGTCGCGGGTGAGCTGGGCGGTGTGGCCGATGTAGCGGCCGACGAGGTCGGCGCGGGCGGTCTCGACGAGCTGGCCGGCCGGCAGGACGTCGAGTTCGGCGAGGAGTTGGCCGTACAGCCGGGCGACGGTCGTCTTGCCGGTGCCGGGCGGGCCGGAGAAGACGAGGTGGTGGCTGACGGTGGCGGCGGGCAGGCCCGCCTCGACGCGGCGGCGGGTCTGGCGGGTGAGGTTGACGAGGTCCTCGACCTGCTGCTTGGCCGCGCCGAGGCCGACCATGTCGCGCAGCCGGTCGAGCAGGCCGGGTTCGGCGGGCTCGTCCTGACCGGCGGCGGCGCGGGCGGCGGCCGCGGCGGCCTGCTCGCCGACGTCGGCGGGCAGCAGCCGGGTGAGGTCGGCGTTGTCGAAGTTCTCGAGTTCGGCGAGGCGGGACGCCTGCCGGTCGACCATCTCCTCGAAGACCTTGCGGGCGGCGCGGCCGTTGCCGAAGTCGGGGCCCTTGGGCATCCTGTCGAAGTGGACGGCGAGGGCCTCGCGGGTGCCGTCGGCGAGCTCGTAGCCGTGGCCGCCGGCGGCGTGCTCGACGATGGTGGTCAGCTCGCCGACGCTGTAGTTCTGGAACTCGACGGTGCGGCTGAACCGGGAGGCGAGGCCCGGGTTGGAGGCCAGGAAGTCGCGGATCTCGGTCTCGTACCCGGCGACGATGACCACCAGGTCCTCGCGGTGGTCCTCCATCAGCTTGACGAGGGTGTCGATGGCCTCGCGCCCGAAGTCGGGGCCGGTGCCGCCGGAGCCGGCGGAGAGGGTGTACGCCTCGTCGATGAACAGCACGCCGCCGAGGGCCTCCTTGACGACCTCGGTGGTCTTGAGGGCGGTGCCGCCGATGATCGAGGCGACGAGGTCGGCGCGGGCGACCTCGACGAGGTGGCCGCTGCGCAGCACGCCGAGTTCGGCGAGGATCGCGCCGTAGAGCCGGGCGACGGTGGTCTTGCCGGTGCCGGGCGGGCCCGCGAAGACGAGGTGGCGGCTCATCGGCAGGGCGGGCAGGCCCGCCTGCTCACGGCGGCGGGCGAGCTTGTTGAGGTTGACGAGGGTGGCGACCTGCTCCTTGACGCCCTCGAGGCCGACGAGGGTCTGCAGGACGGCCTGCGGGCCCTGGGGGCCGGGTGCGGCGGGCGCCTCGGCGGCGGCCGCGCCCTCGGTGGCGTCCCCGGAGCCCGGGCCCGAGCCCGAAGCCGAGGACGCCGCCGGCGTGGCGGAGGCGGCCGAGGCGGTGCCGTGGGCGTCGGGCGAGCGGTTGTCGTGGCTGTCGAGGTTCTCGACGGCGAGGCGCTCGGTGGGCTCGCTCTGGCGCAGCCCGGCGCCCTGGTTCTCGGCGGCGACGCAGTCGGTGAGCCGTACGGGCTCGGCGGATTCGGAGCGCAGCCCGTCCACGGTGTTGCCGGTGAACTGGCAGGCGGTGAGGGTGGCGCGGGCGCCGGGCATCAGGTGCAGGCCGTGGCGGCGGTTGGCGCGCAGCCGGGCGCGGGTGGCGGTGAGTTCGCCGCCGCGTTCGACGCTGACGCCGTCGTAGGTGTTGTCGGCGCACTCGACGTCGCGCAGGGTGGCGATGCCTTCGGCGCCGATCGAGACGCCGCAGGACTTGGCGCCGCGGATCTGGGAGCCGCCGAGGTAGGTGTTGGCGCCGTCGCTGATGCGCACGCCGTGCTTCCCGGAGTCGAGGACGGTGGCCTCCTCGATCCGGCCGCGACCGTCGCGCAGCACCTCGATGCCGTGGGCGGCGGCGTTGGTGACGGTGGAGCGGCGCACCAGCGGGTTGGCGCCCTCGCGGACGACGATGCCGTTGCCGGAGCTGTCGTGCACCTCCAGCCGGTCGAACTCGGCGGCGCTCTCGCCGGTGAGTTCGACTCCGTCGCCCTCGCTGTCGCGCACGATCGCGCGCAGCACGCTGGGCCCGGCGGACTCGCCGACGTGGATGCCGGGCCCGGTGGCGGCGGTGACCTCGCAGTCCTCCAGGGTGCCCCGGGCGCGTCCGGCGATGTGCACGCCGCTGCCCTGGGGGCGGACGGCGCGGCAGCGGCGCAGCACGGGGTCGGTGCCGTTGGTGAGGACGTAGCCGTGGCCGCGTACGGCGGTGACGGTGCAGTCCTCCAGGACGGCCCGGGCGGTGGTGCCGACGAAGACGCCGAGGGCGGCGTCGCGGATCTCGGTGCGCAGCAGGCGGGTGGTGCTCTGCTCCTCGATGGCGACGGCGGGCTTGTCGGTGGCGAAGATCTCGCAGTCCTCGAGGACGCCGCGCGACTCGCCGTTGGCGCAGACGCCGTTGCCGCGGGCGTCGCGCAGGACGCAGCGGCGCACGGTGGGGTTGGCGCGTTCGCCGATGACGATGGCGGAGGTGCCGAGGTGCTCGACGACGCTGTCCTCGATGACGCTGTTGCCGGTGGAGGTCTCGACGAGCCCGGCCCCGGCGGTGTTGACCACCCGGCAGCCGCGCATGGCCAGTTCGCCCTGCTGGCGAGTGAGCACGGCCGTCCAGGAGTTGCCGACGACCTCGCAGTCCTGGAGGGCGAGCTGGCCGCGCGGGACGTCGACGGCGGGCAGGTCCTCGTCCTGCCCCTGGAGGATGAGGCCCGTCAACTGGACGGCTTCGGCGAGGACTTGGACGACGGAGCCGCGCCGGGGGCTGATCCGCACGCTCCCGCGGACGTCCTCGGCGGTGATGCTCACCACCTTGGTGAGGACGAGGTTCTCCTCGTACCGGCCGGGGCGCACCGAGATCACGGCGCCGCTGCGGGCCGCCTGGACGGCCTCGCCGATCGTGCGGTAGGAGCCGGGCTCCTGCCGCTCCGCGCAGACCGTCAGCACCGGGCGCGACATTGCCTGGGGGTTCCCTTCGTCATGGTGTGGTGAGCCCCGCCGGGGCGGCGGGGATCAGGGGGTGCAGGTGGCGCGGACGGCGCTGGCGGCGTGGTGGGCGTACTGGTTGCCGCCCCAGTCCACGCCGCGGCTGTGCAGGGTGACGGAGAGCCCGCCCTGGTAGGGGAAGGTGCCGGCGTTGACCCAACTGCCCCGGTAGGCCGTCTGGTTGATGTTGAACGAGCCGCCGCTGCTCACGGTGTAGACGGAGGGGTTGCCGCCCACGTTCTTCGCGTCGCCGCTGGCGGGGATGTAGACGGCGACGGCGCAGCTGGTGACGTTGCCCAGGTTGCTGAAGGACCAGACCACCGAGTTTCCGGTGTCGTCCTTGTTGGCCGCGCCGGACATGGGCATCGAGACGTAGGTGCCGTTGCAGCCGTCGCTGCTCCAGCCGCCGGAGTTCTTGTGCCAGCCGGTGACGCCCTGGTCGAACCAGCCGTTGATCTTCACACTGCCCTTGGCGTCGCAGTACGGGCCGGCGACGGCGACGACGGGGGCGGGCTTGGGCGGCGGCGCGGGCTGCTGGGCGGCGGGGGGCGGCGCGACGGCGCCTCCGCCGGAGCTGCTGGAGCCGCCGGTCGAGCCACCCGCGGACCCGCCGCCCGTGGAGCCTCCGCCCGAACCGCCCGACGAGCCGCCGGAGGCGCCCGAGCCGCCCTGGGAGCGGGTGTCCGTGCCGCCGGTGCCGGGTGCCGCCGCGCCGGGGTGGGCGGGCTGGCCGGGGGCGACCGGGGCGCCCGCGTTGGGGACGGCGGCCGGCTGGTCGCCCGGCGCGGCGGTGCCGCCGTCGGGCGCCGGGGCGGGTACGCCGCCCTGGCCGTCCGGGGCGGGGGTTCCGCCGGAGCCGCTGGTGCCGCCGTGCTCGTCGAAGGTGGGGGCGAAGCCGCTGCCGCCGCCGTCGCTCTGCCCGTAGCCGGGCGGGTTGTCGGCGCGGGCGGGGCCCTGCTTGGGGTCGTGGCCCAGGCGGGTGACGACCACGGAGGTGCCGACC
The DNA here is from genome assembly GCF_000720635.1 of Streptomyces sp. NRRL WC-3742. Lineage (GTDB taxonomy): Bacteria > Actinomycetota > Actinomycetes > Streptomycetales > Streptomycetaceae > Kitasatospora. Next base: position 5,451 of record NZ_JOCF01000020.1, read on the forward strand.
AGGACGAGTCCGACCGCGACGGCCGCCGCGATCATCGGGCGGGAGACCCGGCCGGGGCGCGGTCCGGGGTCGCTCTCGCCGGCGGTGTCCGGCTCGGCCGCGACGGTGGCGGCGGCCGCTTCCGCGGCGACGGCCACGGCGGGTGCGGGCACGGCGGGTGCGGCCACGGCGGATGCGGCGGGCGCGGGCACCGCGAGGGCGGCCGTCGGGTCCGGGTCGGGCTCGGGCTCGGACTCCGGGTCCGGCGCCAGGGACGCCGGGGGCGCAATCGGCTGCGGGAGGGGAGCCGTGGCGCCGCCCGTCCCGTTCCCGCCGCTCCTCGCCCCGCTCTCCCGCTCGCCCTCCGACGGCGGCGCTTCAGGCTCCTCGGCCGCCAACGCCCAGTTCACCGACGGGAGTTGGAACCCCGCCGAGCCCGAGGCCCCCGCCCCGCCGCGCTTCTCCTCGCCCACCATGCTTCCCCTACGCTCGACGACACTCCCGTGGTGAGCTACGGACGGCGTGCCCGACCTGGTTCAGCCGGGTTCAGGACCCGACCGTCCACACCGGTTCGGCCGCCTCCCCGGGCGGGGTGAGCACGAAGGCCACCGCCCGTTCCAGCGCCTCCGCAGACGGCTTCGGGCACGGCACGTCGCCCTGGGCGCGCAGGTGGGCGAGCAGTTCCGGTTCGGGCGCCAGCCCGTACTCCCGCAGGTAGTACGTCACGGTGTCGGTCCAGACCCAGCAGCCGTCGGTTCGAAAGCCCATCGGGACGACGCCGCGGCGCTGCGGGTCGAGGACGTCGTCCATCAGCATGGGCGTCAGCAGCACGGCCTCGCCCTCGCTCAGGTACCGGACGAAAGCCTCCTGCTCGGCCCACTCGAGCCGTGGCCGGTCGGGCGCGAAGCCCGGGCCCGTCACCGGGTCCACCACGTCGAACACCGCCGCGAGCCGGAACCCGCCGTCCACCGTCGTCTCCTCGCCCATCCCCGTACTCCTTCTGCCGCCGGGCCTCACTCCCCTGACCACGGACGGCCGGCGCCCCGGGGTTCACCGAGGCCCCCGGCCGTCCGTGTCAGCGCTCCTCGCCGGTGTGCGTGGACGAGGGGGAGACGGGAGTGAGCGGGAGGGTGGCCGTGACCCGGAAGCCCGAGCGGTACGGCGCGGCGGACAGTTCGCCGCCGAACAGGGCGACGCGCTCCGCCAGCCCCAGCAGCCCGTGCCCGGTCGACAGCCCCCGGGCGGCGCTGCGGCGGCTGCGCCCGGCGCCGTCGTCCACCACCTCCAGGCGCAGCACCTCCGACCAGTCGATGCGCACCACCGCGCGGCTTCCCGGTCCGGCGTGCTTGGTGACGTTGGTGACGGCCTCCTGGAGGAGGCGGTAGGCGGTGAGGTCGAGGCTGTCGTCCAAGTGCGCCGGGGTGCCGGACACTTCGAGGTCGACGGCCACTCCGGCGCGGCGCACGTCCTCCAACAGGGTGGCGAGGTCGGCGAGTCCGCGGCGGGCGGTGTCGGGCTCGGTCTCCCGCTGCTCGTCCCGCTGCTCGTCCTGCTCGAGGGAGGATTCGGCGGTGCGCAACAGGCGCAGCAGGCGGCGCAGTTCGGCCATCGCCGCGCGGCCGACCTCCTCGATCCGGGCCAAGGAGGCGTCCGTACGGGCCGGTTGGACACAGGCCGTGGAGCGGGTGGCCTCGGCCTGCATCACCATCACCGCCACCGCGTTGGCGACGATGTCGTGCAACTCCCGGGCGATCCTGGTGCGTTCGTGCGCCACGGCGCGGCGGGCCCGCGCCAGCTCGCGCCGGTCCCGGGCGGCCGCTTCCGCCACCGCCCGGGACCACACGCCGATACCCCAGGCCGCGGCCGTCACCGGCAGGTAGAAGGCGATTCCCGCGATCAGCGCGGCCGTGCGGTGGCCGGGCGAGGCGAGGTGCTCCACGGTGTAGCGGATCGCGAGCCCCGCGGGCACCAGGGCGAAGGCGAGAGCGGCCAGGGCGGCGGCGCGCCCGCGCTGCCGGGCGACGGTGTAGAGCGCGACCAGCATGCCGAAGTACGGCGTGAACTCGAAGTCGGTGATGGCGGTGACCAGGTCGGCGCTCACCGCCACCGTCCACACCACCGCGAAGGCCGGCACCGTCCACCGGCGGCGGTACAGCAGGGCGAGGAACTCGGGCAGGCAGAACGCGACCAGTTCGAGCCGGCTGCGGGTGTCGGCGCCGGGGGTGACCGGGGCCCCGAAGAAGAACGCCTCGGGGACGATCACCGCGAGCGCGAGCGCCGCGTCCTGCAGCCGCGTCGAACGCAGCCAGCGGCGGCGGCGCGCGGGGGCTGGACGGCTCATTTCGTCCTGCAGCCACCGCAGTTCACGGTGATGCAGCAGATGCCCCCGGCGAAGACGACCAGGTCGTCGACGGCCAGGGAGAGCCACCAGGTGTCCGCCGGTGCTCCGCTGTCGTCCACCTCCGGGGGCTCCACCGGGAAGCCGAGGTCCGCGTAGGTCGACCACAGGTCACCCCGGTGGCGGCGCAGGCTGTCGGTGAGCGCCGCCAGCGTGGTCCGCACCTCCGCCGGCGCGGCGTTCCGGGACGGCTCCACCAGCGCCAGCACGGCGGCCGCCGTCCGGAACCCGTCCACCGAGGCGGCGGCCAGGCTCACTCCGGCCACCCGTACGGCCTCCGTGCCGATCTGCACCAGGTAGCGCTGCCACGGATCGCCGACCGCCTGCGGCGGATCCGGCACCAGCACGGTCGTCGGCCCCGCGAGGAACCCGTTCGCGAGGGCCGGCCCGGCGGCCCCGTCCGGCTCGACGAGGTGCACGGTGACACCGACGGTCGGGGAGTCGTTCATGCGCGGATCCCTGGGGGTGAGGCCACCGGGCACGGGGCCGGGCGGCGACCGGATGATCTCCCGTCCAGTCCTAACCCGGGTTCGCGGCCGGGCGCGCCCGGGAGCGGCCCGTGCGAGTGGAATACGCGGGCGGTGGGAGGCCGCACGGAAATCCGTTCGACCGGGGCACGGCCCGGTGCGAGCATCGCGGGATGGGCGCACTGGACGCGGTGGCGAGGAGGGTGGCCGACGGGGCCACGGTGGAGTTCCGGCCGAGCGGGACGTCGATGGTGCCGCTGATCCGCAGCCGCCAGGCGGTGGTCGTCGCCCCCGTCGATCCGACGCGGCTGGCGCCGGGCGACATCGTGCTCGCCCGGGTCGCCGGGACGGTGTACCTGCACCTGGTGTCGGCCGTCGACCCGGCGCGCCGACGGGTGCAGATCAGCAACAACCGGGGGCGGGTGAACGGGTGGACGGGGCACGAGCGGGTGTACGGGGTCTGCCTGTCGGTGGACGGCGTTGCCCGGCCGGGGGCGGCGGGGAAGGTGCGCTGAGGGCGGCGGGCGGGGCGGGCTGACACCTGCGGCGGCGGCCCGGCACTACGCATGTAGTGCCGGAGCCCCTTTACTCGGCCGGATCCGCAGGAGACGCCCGGCTACTGACAACTCAGCGGAGATCGGGCCGAGGGCAGCCGCTACTCCTCCGCCGACCGCGTAGCTCCCAGGTCGAGGAGGTAGCGGGACGGGTCGGCCGGCCGCGCGCGGTCGGCGGGGGCGACCGCGTCGCGGCGGGCGAGCCAGCCGCGCAGGCGGTCGGGGCCCGGGCGGACGCCGCCGATCTCGTGCAGGAGCACGCGCAGCGGGCGGCCGGTGTCGGGGTCTGCCGGGTCCACGTCGATCACCTCGAACCCGGTGCCCGGGGCGAAGATCACGGACGGCTGGTCGCCCGGCTCGCCGAAGGCCGAGCTGCGGCGTCCGCCGACCGACCAGATGGCGAACTCGACACCCACGCCGTCCCCCAGGTCCACCCCCGGCGCCGCGACGCCGCTGACCGGCGCCGCCTCCACCAGCACCGCGCCCGGGGCGTACCGCTCGGGATCGGCCGCGTCCGCCGGACCGGCCACCAGCACGCCGCCGTAGTGGCTGGGCAGACGCCGCAGTCCGGCGGCGAGGCAGCGCAGGTACGGGCCGTACGCCTCGGCGGCCTCGGGCGTGCCCGAGCGGGCGGCCGCGAGGAGGTCGGCGCGGGGCGCGAGGGGGGTGCTGTCGCCCTGGTGCAGGAGCACCGCGACGAGTTCGGCGGCGGCGTCCCCCTCCGCCGCCTGGACGCGCAGTGCGGGCAGGCGGGTGGCGGCGTCCTCGGCGCGGCGGGCGAGGCGGTGGTAGGTGGGGCCGAGTTGGGCGACCAGGGTGGCGCGGTCCTGGTCTGGCGTGGTGGGGGCACATTTTGGCCCCTCGGGGGGTTCGGGAGTCTCGCTCGCCACGGCGGGGGCCGGCGGGGTCGGTTCGGGCTCCGGGTCCGGTTCGGGCTCCGGGTCCGGTTCGGGCTCGGGCTCGGGTTCGGGCTCGGGGGCGGGCTCAGGCTCAGGTTCGACCTCGACCTCAGGTTCGACCTCGGGCTCGGGCTCGGGCTCGGTGCTCGCCACGGTGACCATGGGTGTGGGCGGAGCCAGCTCCAACTCGGGGCCTCCATCCGGTTCCTCGGCCTCGACGGGCTCGGGTTCCGGCTGGGACTCAGGCTCGGGGACCGCACTCGCCACCGTGACCACCGGGGTCGGCGGGGCCAGTTCGAGCTCGGGGGCGGCCTCGGGCTCCTCCGCCTCGACAGGCTCGGGAGTGGCCTCCGCCGTCACCGCCGCCGGGGCCGGCTCAGGCTCGGGCTCGGGCTCGACAGCAGGCGCAGGGGCGAATATTGGCCCTCCACCCACCACCGGATCAGCCCCCTCCACCCACTCCAGCCCGTACAACCGCGCGCAGAACCGCCCCACCGCCCGCGACTCCACGTCCAACGCGCCCGCCACCGTGAGCGCCAGCCGCCCCGGCGCGGGCGGCAGGGAGCCGAGCAGCGCACCCAGGTGGTCCCACAGCGACTCGGGCACCGGCCGCCCCGGCGTACCGACGACCAGCACCGGGCCCGCCGGGTCCGGGCGCCGCAGGCGCGGGCCGCGGTCGCCGGTCGCCGCCGGGCGCAGCCACAGGCCCGCCGCCACGGCCTCCAACTCCCAACCGGGGAAGGCCGGGTAGCGCGCCACACCGGGTACGGCGGGCAGGTCGGGCCGGGTGCGCCAGCCGACCGCCGTGACCGTGCGGTCGCTCGGGCGCGCCACCAGCTCGGTCAGGTACGGCTCCCACCCGGCACCGCCGTCCGCCGCCGGGTGCACGTGCCGCTGCTCGCCGACCGGTACGCCGACCGCCGCCCGCACCTCCCGGCCCAGCGAGGCCGCAACCACGGCCACCAGCTCGATCAGCGCGACCGGCTCCGCCCAGGGCGCGCTCAGCGTCAGTCGCTCGGGATCGCCGGACTGCTCCAGCAGCAGCGAGGCGGCGTTCGCGAGTTGGGGTCCGGTCGGCAGCCCGCCGTCCGACTCGCCGAGGACCAGCAGCAGGCCGTCCGCGACCGCCTGCCCCAGCACCGTCGGCGCCGACCTCACGGCGGCCTCGGTGACCCGGTACGCGCCACGGCCCAGCGGGGTGACGGTCGCGGCGGCCGGCCAGTACGCGCCCAGCGCGTCGGCGGGCGCGCCGTTGCCGTACGGGCGGCAGCGCCACCAGGTGCCGTCGACGGCGAGCAGGGTGCCGTCCGCCTCGATGCTCACCACCGAGTCGGGCGCCACCACCGTCAACCCGCAGCGCGCGGCCAGCAGTTCGGCCAGCCGCCGCCCGTCCGGGCCGGGCGCGGCGAGGCCGGAGGCCGCCAGGACCAGCACCTCGGCGCCACGGTCCGCCGCCGCCTTCGCCACCTCGTCCAGCGAGGCCAGCAGCACGGGCGCCGCATCGGCCGCCGCCGCGAACAGCAGCAGCGCCCGCGCCTCCGCCCGCACCGGCGCCAACGCCTCCGCCAGCCCGGCCGCCTCCGCCCCGACCGGCGCGATCACAAAGTGCGCCCCGAGCGCCCGCAACGTCGACGCCGTAGAACCGCCCATCACTCCATCTCCCGACCGACCCACACACCACCGACAACCGACACCACGCCACACCCGCCGCAACCGGGCCGGACACGCCGCGCGAACGTCACCGCACCACGCCCACCGACGCCGGACGCCGCGCCCGCGCGGCCCGGCACCTCCACGACCGCACCGCCCGACGCGAAAAGCTGTGGGCACCGTGGAAGCCCCGCCGCACGCGCCGGAGTCGTCGACCACGGCCGGCGAACCGGGGCGCGACGCCCCACGGGCGGGACGGCGTCGGCCGCTTCCGGCCGCCGCCCGGGACGCGTCACCCGCGCGGGGCCAGCGCCCGTCACTGCTCCTCCGTGTCCGCCAGGAGGCCCGTCTGCACCTGGACCGTCCGGCGGCGGGTCATGTAGAGGCCGCGGCCTGCGGGGAGGGCGCGGGGCTTGACGTTGCCCCAGAGGTAGCCCTCGCTCGGGGGGCAGGACATCAGCAGCGTCGGGGAGTTGACCTCCTGCAGCTTGCGGATCAGCGGGTCGCTCATCGCGCGGCCGATGCCGTTGGCGCTGCGGGCGATGACGAGGTGGAGGCCGATCTCGGCGCCCTGGGAGAGGTCTTCGAGGACGGCGGCGAAGGGGTGGGCGCCGGCGGTGGAGCCGACGAGGTCGTAGTCGTCGACGAGGACGAAGAGTTCGGGGCCGGTCCACCAGTCGCGGAGTTTGAGGCGGGCGGGGGTGATGTCGGCGGGCGGGATGCGGTTCTTCATGGCGCGGGCGGCGCCGTCGACGATCTGGCGGAGCTTGTCGACGGCGACGGCGTAGCCGAGGCGGTACTCCTCGGGAACGGCGTCGTAGAGGCCGCGGCGGTAGTCGACGAGCATGATGCGCGCTTCGGCCGGGGTGTAGGCGGTGGTGATGGCGCGGATCATCAGGCGCAGCATGTTGGTCTTGCCGGCTTCGCTGTCGCCGACGACCAGCAGGTGGGGGCTCTCCTCGAAGTCGTGCCACAGCGGCGAGACGTCGGTGTCCTCGAGGCCGATGGGCACCCGCAGGCGGCCTTCGGGGGCGGGGAGGCGGTCGGCGTCGAGGGTGAGGGGGAGGGTGCGGACTTCGGGGGCGCGGGGGCCGGTCCAGTGGGCGGCGACGGCGTCGACGAGGTCGGCGACGCCTTCGCCGAGGTCGTCGGTGTGGCCGGAGCCGTCGATGCGGGGCAGGGCGGCGAGGAAGTGGAGCTGTTCGTCGGTGAGGCCGCGGCCGGGCGACTTGGGGACCTTGGCGGCGGCGCGCATGTTGATGACGGAGTCGATGGCGTCGCCGAGGCGCAGTTCGAAGCGGGTCTGGAGCTGGTCGCGCAGGGCGCTGCTGATCTCGCCCCAGCGGGTGGTGCCGATGACGAGGTGGACGCCGTAGTTGAGGCCGCGCTGGGACATCAGGGTGAGCGGCTGGACGAGGTCGCCGAACTCCTGGCGCAGGGTGTTCCAGCCGTCGACGACGAGGAAGACGTCGCCGTGCGGGTCGTCGGGCAGTTCACCGGCGGCCTTGCGGCGGCGGAAGGAGGCGAGGGAGTCGATGCCGAGTTCGGCGAAGTACCGTTCGCGGCGGGTGATGACGGCGTTGACCTCGGCGATGGTGCGCAGGACGCGCTCGGCGTCGTGCCGGCCGGTGACGCCGCCCATGTGGGGCAGGCCCCGCAGGGCGGAGAGGGTGCCGCCGCCGAAGTCGAGGCAGTAGAACTGGACTTCGGCCGGGGTGTGGGTGAGGGCGAGGCCCGTGATGAGGGTGCGCAGCAGGGTGCTCTTGCCGCTCTGCGGGGCGCCGGCGATGCCGACGTGGCCGCCGGCGCCGGAGAGGTCGGCGGTGAGCATGTCGCGCAGCTGCTGGAAGGGCCGGTCGACGACGCCGACGGGCAGCGTCAGGGCGCCGTGGGCGCGTTCGTCGCCGGTGGTGAGGCCGCGCTCGGGGTGCGGGACGAGCGGGGGTAGCAGTTCGTCGAGGGTGGGCGGGACGTCCAGGGGCGGCAGCCAGACGCGGTGGGCGGGCGGCCCGGCGTCGCGCAGCCGTCCGGCCGCGACCTCGAGCAGCGAACCGGGGGACTGCTCCTCCTCCACCTCGACGGCCGCGACCGGCAGTTGACGGGGCATCACGTAGTCGGTGCCGTAGGCGACGACCTGTCCGGCGATGGCGGCCTGCTGCCCGGCGCGGCGCTTGGGCCGGTACGGGCCGGAGACGTACGCGGCCTTGAAGCGGGTGAGGGTGGAGGTGTCGCTGCGCAGGAAGCCGTTGCCGGGCGAGGAGGGCAGCTGGTAGGCGTCGGGGACGCCGAGGACGCCGCGACTCTCCATCGCGGAGAAGGTGCGCAGGCCGATCCGGTACGAGAGGTGGGACTCGAGCGCGCTCATCCGGCCCTCGTCGAGGCGCTGGGAGGCGAGCAGCAGGTGGACGCCGAGGGAGCGGCCGAGGCGGCCGATCATCACGAACAGGTCCATGAAGTCGCGGTGCGCGGACAGGAGTTCGCTGAACTCGTCGACGACGACGAACAGGGTGGGCAGCGGCCGCAGCGCCGTGCCCGCGGCGCGCGCGGTCTCGTACTCCAGCAGCGACGCGTACCCGGACTCGCGCAACACCTCCTGACGGCGCACGAGTTCGCCGTGCAGGGCGTCGCGCATGCGGTCGACGAGGGCGGCCTCGTCGGCGAGGTTGGTGATGACGGCGGAGGTGTGCGGGAGGGTGTCGAGGCCGAGGAAGGTCGCGCCGCCCTTGAAGTCGACGAGGACGAAGTTGAGCACCTCGGAGGAGTGGGTGACGGCGAGGGCCAGCACCAGCGTGCGCAGCAGCTCGGACTTGCCGGAGCCGGTGGCACCGATCAGCATGCCGTGCGGGCCCATGCCGCCCTGCGCGGACTCCTTCAGGTCGAGGTCGACGGGCCGCCCGTCCGGGCCGAGGCCCAGCGGCACGCGCAGGCGCTGCGGGATGCCGCGCTGCGCCCACAGGGCCTCGACGTCGTGGGCGTGCAGGTCGGGGATGCCGAGCAGGGCGGAGAGGTCGAAGTCGGTGGCGAGCGGCTCGGCGGAGTCCACGCCGTCGGCGATGCGGTAGCGGGCGAGCCGGGCGGCCAGGCGGGTGGCGGCGGCCGCGGTGAGGGTGTCGGGGCGGCCGAGGTCGGTGACGACGTCCTTGCGGTTGCGGTCGGCGCCGACCATGGCGAGGCGCCCGCCCTCGATGCGCAGCCGCAGGGTGACGCGCGAGGCCCGCCACTCCAGGGTGTCGGCGAGGTCGATCATGACGGTGTTGCGGTAGCCGGTGAGGGCCGCGCGGCTGCCGGTGTGGGCGCCGGGGCCGTCGAGGACGATGACGGTGAACGGCTCGTCGCGGTGCGGCACGGAGTCCGGCTCGAAGCCGGGGCGGCCGGTGAACTCCTCCCCCAGGAGCTGCTCGGCCTCGACGAGACTGCCGGCGACGAGGCGCACGGGCCCGGCGCCGTCCGTCTCCGTCGGGTGCAGGGCGTGCGGCAGCCACTTCGCCCAGTCCCAGTCCGCACGGCGGGCGTCGTCGGCGACCACGGCCACGCGCAGCTCGTCCGGGCCGTGCACGACGGCGAGTTGGGCCACCAGCGCCCGTACGAGGTCGCGGGCGGCGGCCTCGTCGTCGCTGCGCAGCAGCACCTGGGCGAAGCCGCGCAGGTGGATCGCCATCGGCTGTTCGGCGACGGTGCCGTACGCGTGGATGAAACGGCGCAGCGCGTGCGCGCAGAGCGGCTCGAGGTCCTCGACGGGCTTGGTGGAGAGCGGCGCGAGCGGGGTCGCCAGGCGCTGGGCGCCGATGCCGATGCGGACGTCGCTGAAGTCGGGGTGCGCGGCCCGGCGCTCCCACAGGCGGCTGGTCCCGACCAGGGACGGCAGTTCGGCCGGGGCCGGGTGGCGCCAGGCGAGCGCCTTGCGCTGGGCGTCGATGGCGCGGCGCACCTGGCGGCGCATCTGGGCGAGGTAGCGCAGGTAGTCGCGGCGCTCGGCGCGCAGCTGCTGCTTGCGGTCGCTGGAACCGCGGATCAGCTGGGTGACGAGCATGCCGACCGCGGACAGGGCCATCATGCCCATCGCCACGTAACTGAGCGCCCCGCCGCCCCCGTCGCCCCCGCCGGGGTGCAGGAACATGAACACCATCGACAGGGAGCCGAGCGCCATCGGGGCCATGGCGATCACGCCGGCCATGCCGCTCTGCTTCTCGGGCAGGCCCGGCGGCTCCTGGAGCTGGATCTCGCCGTCGGGCATCTCGGGCCCCGGGCGCCGGGGCGTCCGGCTGACCAGCTCGACACTCACTCGGGGCTCCTCATCGCCACGCGGTCCACGCTCACGATCTGACCCACGGCCGGTGCCGCGCCGCGGGTTCAGGTGGCTTTGAACGCGGCACGCCCGGCAGGCCGTTCAACCGGGCGGAGAGCATTCACCGAACCGGAGGACCGGCGTGAGCAGCAGTGTCGTGGCAGGACTGTGCCGATTGAGGTTCCACGCACCGGGAACGGCCTTCGAACTGGCCGTCCCCGCCGACGTGCCCCTGGCCGACCTGCTGCCCGCCGTCGTGGCCCACGCCGGCCCGGAACTCGCGGAGGAGGGCCTGGAGCACGGCGGCTGGGTGCTCCAGCGCCTCGGCGAGGAACCGCTGGACGAGGAGAACACGGCCGAAGCCCTGGGCCTGCACGACGGCGACACCGTCTACCTCCGGGCACGTCACGAAGCCCTGCCCGCCGTGCACTTCGACGACCTGGTCGACGGGGTCGCCACCGGCATGGACGAGCGCGGCGACAGCTGGCGGCCCGTCCTCACCCGCCGCCTCGCCCTGGCCTTCGCCCTCACCGCGCTCGCCGTCGGCTGGGTGCTGCTCGCCCTGCCCGGCCCGGCGCACGCCCGGGAGGCGGCGGCCGGGGCGGTCGCGGTCCTGCTGCTGCTCGGGGCGGCCAGCGCCTCGCGGGCCATGTCGGACGCCGGTACGGGCGCGGCCCTGGGCGCGGCCGCCGTGCCGTACCTGGGGCTGGCGGCGCTGCTGCTGCCGGGCGGGTCCGGCGGCTCCTCCGACGTGCTGGGCGCGCAGGTGCTGGCCGCCTCCTCGGCCGGGGCGGGCGCGGCGGTGCTGGGGCTCGCGGCGGTGGGGGCGGCGGCGCCGCTGTTCCTGGGAATCGTGCTCGTCGCCGTCATCGGGGTGCTGGCGGGCGTGCTGATCCTCGCCGGGCTCTCGCCCTCCGAACTCGTGTCGCTGGTCGCGGTGTTCGCGGTGCTCGTCGGGGCGTTCGTCCCGTCCATGGCGTTCCGGCTGTCCGGGCTGCGGCTGCCCATGCTGCCGCGCAACGCGGAGGAGCTCCAGGAGAACATCGAGCCCGTACCGGCCGAGGCCGTCCTGCCGCGCGCGCTCGTCGCCGACGACTACCTGATGGCGCTCTACACGGCCATCGGCGCGGTGTGCGCCGGCTGCCTGACGGTACTGGCGTACGCGGACGGGTGGGCCGGGGCCTGGGAGGCGGGCGCGCTGTCCCTGCTGCTCCTGCTGCACGGGCGCGCCATCGGCAGCATCCGCCAGCGGCTCGCCCTGCTCCTGCCGGGCGCGTACGGGGTGCTGGTGCTGATCGCCCGCGAGGCCGGATCGGCGTCGGCGGGCGGGCGACTGGGGCTGCTCGCCGCGCTGCTGGGCGTCGCGGCGGCGCTCCTGGTCGCCGGGTGGACGGTGCCGGGGCGGCGCCTGCTGCCGTACTGGGGGCGGCTCGCGGACATCCTGCACACCCTGTGCGCGCTGTCGCTGCTGCCGCTGGCGATGCAGGCGTGCGGGGTGTACCACGAGCTGCGGGGGCTGATGGGCTGAGCGGCGCGCGGTCAGGTGTCGTGGCTGCCGCCCCAGGGGGCCCGGAAGCCGGGGCTCGTCCTGCCCTACCGTCCACCCGCCCTACCGTCTGCGCGGTACGAGTCCGGCCTCGTAGGCGGTGATCGCCAGGTGGACGCGGTCCCGGGCTTCGAGCTTGGCGAACAGGCGCGCGACATGCGTCTTCGCCGTCGACGCGCTGATCACCAGCCGCTCGGCTATCTCGGCGTTCGACAGTCCCTGTCCGACCAGGGCCAGCACCTCGCGCTCCCGGTCGGTGATCCCCGCGATGAGACGCGGGTCCGCGGCGGGCTCGGCGTCCGGTCCGGGGGCCGCGGGGCCGGACATTCCGGCGAAGTCCGCGATCAGCCGTCGGGTCACGCTCGGCGCGATCAACGCGTCGCCGGCCGCCACCACGCGGATCGCGTCCAGGATCGCGTCCAGGGCCATGCTCTTGAGCAGGAATCCGCCGGCTCCGGCGCGCAGTGCGCCGTAGACGTACTCGTCGTCGTCGAAGGTCGTCAGCACCAGCACCTTGGGCGGGTCCGGCTCGGCGGTCGCCTGCCTGGTCGCCTCGATCCCGTCCATGCCCGGCATCCGGATGTCCATCACCACGACGTCCGGCCTCAGTTCACGCACCAGGCGCACCGCCTCGCGGCCGTCGCCGGCCTCGCCGACCACCTCCAGGTCGTCGGTGTCGCCGATCAGGATCCCGAGCCCGACCAGCATCAGCGGCTGGTCGTCGACCAGCAGTACCCGCACACTCATGCCGGGAGCCTAGCCGCCACGCGGAAGCCGCCCTCCGGACGCCGGCCCGCGCTGAACTGGCCGGACAGCAGCGTCACCCGCTCACGCATGCCGAGCAGGCCGAAGCCGCTCCCCCCGGCCGCCGAGTGCCTCGGACGGCCGGGCCCGCCGGGACCGTCGTCCCCGTCGTCCACCACCTCGATCGTCACTCCCGTCGGCTCGTAGCCGACCGCGACCCGGCACGTCCGCGCACCGGAATGGCGCACCACGTTCGTCACCGACTCCTGGACGATCCGGAACGCCGACAGCTCGATCTCCGGCGGCAGCGGACGCTGCTCGCCCCGCCAGGTCACGTGGACCCGCACCCCGACGTCGGCCGTGCGTTCGGCGAGCCGCGGGACGTCCGCCAGGCTGCCGGCCGGCGCCAGCGGAGCGGCCCCCGGCATGGCGTCGTCGGGCTCGGCGCGGCGTAGCGCTCCGAGCATGCGCTGCAGCCCGAGCAGCGTCTCCCGGCTGGTGGTCTCGATGCCGGTCAGCGCCTGCCGCGCCTGCGCGGGCCTGGTCTCCACGACCCGCGCCGCCGCTCCCGACAGCACCGTGATGATCCCGATGCTGTGCGCGACACTGTCGTGCAGTTCGCGGGCGATCCGCAGCCGCTCGGCCATGACGGCGCGGGCCGCGGTCTGCTCGTCCAGGGCTTCGAGGTACTCGCGGCGCTTGCGGTACACCCCGCCGAAGACCCAGGCGACCGCGAACACGAACGCAAGCTGCCCGGCCCCCTGGGCCACGTAGCCGACGGAGCCCCTGGGGTAGACGAGGGTGTCCTCGACGAACGCGGTCGCGACGGCCGCGACGGAGCCGACGGCGGCGGCCTTCGGCCGACGGGCGGCGAGGTACCCGGCCAGGACCGGGAGCAGGAGGACCACGAACCAGGACCGCGCGCCGAAGAGGTCGCCGAGGGAGGCTTCGCCCAGGACCGCCGCGAAGACCGCCGCGGGCAGACGGCGCACCAGCAGGATCGGAAGGGCGAGCACGAGGCAGAGACCGATCATCTGATCGGGCCTGAGGTCGGGGAACCGGAACGGGCCGCCGCCGTGCCGGACCTGACCGAGCGGCATCGTCCAGAAGAGCATCAACGCGTAGAAGCAGGCGGCGGCCAGCACCAGGGCCCGCGACGTCAGCCAGGTCACGGGTGCCGACGTCGAGAAACGCTGGAGCAGCTCTTCCATGCGGAGATCGTATGGACCGGTGTCGGCCCCGCGCGTCACCCCGGGGATGTACGCGGGGATGTACGCGGGTACGCCGCCGGGCCGATGGCCTGGGGGGAGGGGTGACATCCGCCGGCCGACGCGACGGACCACGGTCCGTTCCTAGGTTGATGGCCCATGACGAACGAACCGATGATCGCTCTCCAGGACGCGACGAAGAAGTACGACGACGGCCCGCCCGCGCTGGCCGGGGTGAGCCTGTCCGTGGCGGCCGGTGAGTGCGTGGCGATCCTCGGCCACTCCGGCAGTGGCAAGTCGACGCTGCTGAACCTGGTCGCGGGGCTGGACAAGCCCTCCAGCGGCACCGTGACCGTCAACGGAACGCGGGTCGACCAGCTCGGCGAGGCCGGTTCGGCGAAGTACCGACGGGCTTCCATCGGCATGATCTTCCAGTTCTTCAACCTGCTCGACGACCTGACGGTGCTGGACAACGTGATGGTCCCGGCGCAGTTGGCCGGGATGGGCAAGCTCGAGGTGAAGCGACGGGCGACCGAGTTGCTCACCTCGCTGGGCATCGACCGGCACGCCAAGGCATACCCGCAGCGGCTGTCCGGCGGTCAGCGGCAGCGGGTGGCGGTGGCCAGGGCCCTGATGAACCGGCCGGCGCTGCTGCTGGCCGACGAGCCGACCGGCGCGCTGGACTCGAGCTCGGCCGAGGACGTGCGCCGGCTGCTGCTGGAGCTGAACGCCGACGGCCAGACCATCCTGCTGGTGACCCACGACATCCAGCTGGCCGCGACCACCGCGCGACGCACGATCGAGCTGGTGGACGGTGCCGTGGCCCGGGACATGGTCAACCCGGTCGGCGGCGCCACCTCCGACAGCCCGGCGGGAGCGAGCCGGTGAGCGCCCTGGGCAAGGTCGTGCGCTCCGGCGTCGGCCGGCGTCGTGTGCAGTCCCTCGTCCTGGCCCTGACGACGTTCGCGGCCGTCACCTCCTCGGTGCTCTCGCTCGGTCTGCTGGTCGTCGTGCAGGCACCGTTCGAGCACGCCTTCAAGGCCCGGCACGGCGCGCACCTGTCCGTCCAGTTCGACGGCTCGAAGGCCACCGCCGCGCAGGCCGCCGCCACCGCGCACACCGCCGGCGTCACCGAGGCGTCCGGACCGTACCCGGTCACCGCCGCCCTGAACACGGCCTTCGGCGCGGACTGCACCTGGGAAATCACCCCGGGCATGCCGCTTGCCGGTCGCGCCAACGAGCCGGTCGTCGCCACCACCCGACCCGACCTGGCCGGCACCTCCGGCCTGGACCATCTGGCCCTGGTCGACGGCAGGTGGCCGACCCCGACCGCCGCGAACGAGATCGTCCTGGCCTCATGGGACCACCACTGCGCGGACGGTTCCGTGGTGTTCGACTCGCTGCCGGGCAAGCCCTCGTTCAAGGTCGTCGGCCTGGCAAACTCGCTGACGAACACCGCGACCGGCTTCCTCACCGGCGACGGCTTCGCGCGGCTGAACGCCGCCGGCGCCAGGACCGACGAGCAGATGCTCTACCGGTTCGCCGCATCCGGGACCGAGGCCGACCTCACCACGGACAAGCAGGCGATCACCGCCGCCGCGACGGCCGGTTCGGTCGAGAGCGGACAGTCCTACCTGGCCGCGGAGAAGCAGGCCGTCGGCACCGCGAAGTCCTACGTGCCGTTCCTGGTCGTCTTCGGCGTCCTCGGCCTGTTCCTGTCGGTGCTGATCATCGCGATCGTGGTCAGCGGCGCGGTGGTCTCGGGAATCCGGCGCATCGGGATCCTGAAGTCGCTCGGCTTCACCCCCTGGCAGGTGGCCCGCGCCTACGCCGCGCAAGCCCTGATCCCGGCGACGATCGGCGTGGTGGGCGGCACGCTGATGGGCAACGTGTTGGCCGTTCCGGTCCTGGGCAAAGCCGGCAAGGATCTCGGTGCCGCAGACACCGGCCTGCCGGTGTGGGTCAGCCTCGTCGTGCCGATCGGGACCTTGGTCATCGTCGGTGTCACCGCGCTCATCCCGGCACTTCGGGCCGGCCGCATGCCGGCGGTGCAGACCCTGGTCGTCGGCCGCTCCCCGAAGGCCCAGCGCGGCCAGGGTGCGCAGCGCCTGGCGAGCCGGCTGCCGCTGCCCCGGCCGATGTCGCTGGGACTGGCCCAGCCGTTCGCCAAGCCGGCCCGGGCCGTACTGGTCGGCGCCGCGGTGCTGTTCGGCGCGGTCAGTGTCACCTTCGCGGTGGGGCTGGAGAGCGCGTTCACCAAGTACTCGGACACGGGCAGCAACGGCCTCAACGCCGGGTCGATGATCGTGGTGCCCGCCGGCATGCCCGACGGCTTCCGCTCCCCCGGCGGCGGCCCTGCCAATCCCCACCTGGACTCCACCGGGGTGGCCGCCGCGCTCGCCTCGGTCCCGGGCACGAAGGCCGCGTTCGGCTGGGGCAACAGCGGCGCGACCGTGATCGGCGTGCCGCCGGGGGACCATACGGTGGTGGACACCACCACCGGTGACCTGTCCTGGACCAACCTGGCTCTGCTGCACGGCCGCTGGTACCAGAACCCCGGCGAAGCCGTGGTCAACGACCACCTGGCCTCGGCGGTCGGCCTGCACGTCGGCGACACCGTCACCGTGGCGCAGGACGACAAGCGGCTGCCGCTGCGGATCGTCGGCATCGACTTCGACGCCAGCGGCGACGGGGCCGTGATGACCGACAACGCCACCTTCATCGCCGCCGGTCTGACGCCGTACATCACCCAGTTCGACGTCGAGCCGGCCGACAACACCAGCGGCTCGGACTGGTCCCGCTCGGCCGCCCCCGCGCTGACTCCGTTGCACGCCGAAGCCACCCCGAACATCAGGCACGAGAACCTCACGGTGCTCACCATGATCGCCCTGGTCGCCACCCTCACCCTGATGATGCTCGCGGTCGCCGCACTCGGCGTACTGAACACCGTGGTGCAGGACACCCGGGAACGGATCCACGACCTGGGGATCTTCAAGGCCCTCGGGATGACGCCCAAGCAGACCATCGCGATGGTGCTGACCTCGGTGAGCCTCACCGGCCTGGTCGCCGGGCTGATCGGGGTCCCGATCGGGATGGCGGTGGAGAACGCGACGCTGACCCGGATGGGGAACGCGATCGGCAGGAACCTGCCGCCGAGCGTGACCCACGTCTACACCCCCGGGATACTGCTCCCGCTGCTCGCCGGCGGAATCGCGATCGCCCTGCTCGGGGCACTCCTCCCGGCCGGCTGGGCGGCTCGCTCCCGCACCGCCACCGCGCTGCGCACCGAGTAGAACCGGCCGCTCGTAGCGCTGGGGATCCACTGAGAGAGCGTCAAGGTGGTACGCCGTGCCCCACGCATGCGTGGGGCACGGCGGTTCCGGTACGGTCGCGAACTCGAACCACACCACCTTGCCGGGCCCGGCCGGGTGCCAGCCCCACGCGTGGGCCAGCGCCTCGACGAGCAGCAGGCCGCGCCCGCTGGTTGATTCGGCATCACGCTCCTGTCGCGGCAACTCCGGGCAGGGGTCGGACACTTCCACCCGCACACGTCCAGCGCCGCGCCGTACGGTGACGGCGCAGCGCTCCCTCGTGTGCAGCAGCGCATTGGCGATCACCTCGCTCGCACACAGCTCCAGTTCCCGAAGCGCCTCGGCGGAGAGCGGCACGTCCCACTCCCGCAGAATCGCCACCACCAACCGCCGAGCCGCCGGGACCGCACCCGGTCCCGGCGGCTCGCCCCACTCCAGCGGCACCGGAAAGCGCGCGGTTTTGAGCGGGCTCACGATCAACTCAGACCCCATCAGTCCTCCATCACCACGGATGGACGGAGAGCCGAAGGCAGCGCTCAGATCCACCCACAAGCCGCGACCGCCGGCCAGCGGTAGCGAAATGGACTCCGCCCATAGCTCTGCGCCATGGCAACGACACAGAAAGTAGTCGCAGAGTTTCTGCGAGTCAGCGATACTGTTACTCGCAGATTTTCGCCGAGTCGTGCGAGACTCGACCAAGCCTGGAAGGGGAGAACCATGGGATTCGGCCTTGTTGTGCGGTTCGTCGCCCGAGACGCGGCATCGGCTCAAGCCTTCGACGCCTTGGCAGCGGAGACGCTTCAAGGAATCCGGACCGCCGAGCCCGGCACGCTCCTCTATGTCAACCACGCGGTGCCGGACGAGCCGCATGTTCGAGTCTTCTACGAGCTCTACGCGGACCGCGAGGCGTTCGACGAGCATGAGCGACAGCCTCACGTCCGCCGGTTCCTTGCCGAGCGCGGCCAGTACCTCGAGTCATTCGAGGTCACCTTCCTCGAGGAGATCTCCGGCAAGGGCACCTCTCCCAACCAGGTCGCCTGATGACCGCTGAAGAAAGGCGGGCGTTCGGCGCTCGAGTCGCTCAGCTACGCAAGAGCCGCGGCTTGAGGCAGGATCAGCTCGCCGCAGCAATCAACCGAACTGCCAGTTGGGTCTCGCAGGTTGAGCGAGGCGTCCAGCCGGTTGTCCGCCTCGATGTGCTCCAGTTGCTGGCAAACGGCCTTGGCGTCTCCGTTCAGACACTGCGCCCCGATGCTCCGGTGCCCGCGGCACCAGCAGCCATGGACCAGCCCAACGACCTCGACCTGGCGCGACTCTCCCTCTCCGGGCACCCAGCCCTCGACGCATTGCTCGGCACACAACGTCAAACCGCTGCTCCTGACCTGGCCGAACTCACCACGGCTGTCGAGAGGCTCTGGAGTCTGACCCACGGCGCACGATTCGCCGATCTGAGCGCCGCCATCGCCGATGTCCTGCCACGGTTGGAACAGGCGGCGCGGGCATCCGGTGAGGGAAAGCGCGCGGAGATCCATCTGCTCCTCAGCCAGGCGTACCAAGCGGTCGCAGCCGCGTTCGTCCGTCAGGACGAGGCCGATGCAGCTTGGGTGGCCGCAGATCGCGCCATCCGGGCCGCCGAGTCATCAGGACACCCGCTGAACGTCTTCGCCGGGATCTATCGAATGGCCCACGCATTCGTGCGGCTCGAGCGGCTGGACCAGGCCGAACACGTAGCCGGGCCTGCGATCTCCGCCCTCCGGGCGTATACGTCGACCCCGAACCCGTCGGCAGAAGCCCTGTCGGTCCTGGGGTCGCTCCATTTGGTCCTCGCGCTGGCCGCCGCTCGTGGCGGTCAGCGCGAACAGGCCCGCAAAGCGATCGCCGGCGCCCGAGAGGTCGCCGCGCAACTCGGCGAAGACCGCAACGACTTCAACTTGGAGTTCGGCCCGACCAACGTGGAAGTGCAGGCGGTGTCCACGGCCGTCGACCTCGGGGACGCGGGTGAAGCCCTGGACCTCGGCAAGCGAATCGATGCCGGGCGGCTGTCGCCCGAGCGAAGGTCGAGGCTTATGATCGACCTCGGGCGTGCACACGCACAGCGACGTCAACTCGGAGAGGCGCTCGAGTGCCTCCTCCGTGCGGAAGAGGTGGCACCCGAGAGCGTTCGAACCCATGCGGCAGCTCGTGAAACGATCCATGAGTTGATCGCGATCGCCGGCCGTAGTGCCCCGTCGGAATTGCTGAAGCTGGCCAAGCGGGCGAACGCCACGGGGTGAGGGCCCGGCTCGATCGTTGACTCCACCTCAACGATCTTCATTCGATCTTGTCTTGATACCGGCCCGGGATTTGTGGATCGTGGAACCCGTCACCACGACCACCCTCACCACCCGGAGCAAGCCCCCATGCGCGTCATCGCCCTCGACCACCTCGTCCTCAACGTCGCCGACATCGAGCGCTCGCTGGCCTTCTACACGGGCCTGCTCGGTATGGAGCCCGTCCGGGTCGAGGAATGGCGGGCGGGCAAGGTGTCCTTCCCGTCCGTCCGAGTCAACGCCGCGACCATCATCGACCTGTTCCACCGTCCCCGGAACGAGTCCAACGTCGACCACATCTGCCTCACCGTCGAACCCCTCGACTGGCAGGAGGTCGTCGACTCCGGCGTCTTCACCGTCCTCGACGGCCCCGGCCCCCGCTTCGGCGCCCGAGGCACCGCCACCTCCCTCTACGTCCAGGACCCGGACGGCAACACCGTCGAACTCCGCTGGTACCCCGAGGACACCCCTGCCGCCTGACCAACCCCGAACACCCGAAGACCGCCCGCCGTGCCCCACGCATGCGTGGGGCACGGCGGTTCCGGTGCGGTCGCGAATTCCGGCAGCGGCTCGGCCAGGCGTGTGAAGAAGCCGCCCTCCTCCCGGGTCACCCCCGATCCGTGGACCAGCACCGCTACCGGACCTCGCGCTCCGGCTGCGCACACTGTGCCGAACAACGCGGTACGGTCCAGGGACCGAAACGCCGTCTCGTGATCGACCATGAGCAGATGGTAGCCATCCAGCGGGGTGCCAAGGCGCACCGTGGGTACACAACTCGAAGGAACCGGCGGTGTTGCACCGGTTGAACGAGGGATGGATCGATGATGCGCGGCGAGGGTACAAAGGGACGGTGACGTGCGGATAGGGATCACGGGACATCGCGGGCTGACGGTCGAGGTCGAGGCGCGGGTGCGGCGGTTGCTCGCCGGTGCCCTGATGAGGGCTGATTCGGTGGAGCTGACGGTGGTGTCGTGCATCGCGGACGGGCCGGATGCCTGGATCGCCGAGATCGCGCTCGCGTTGGACGGGCGGCTGGAGGTGGTCGTTCCCGCTTCTGAGTACCGGGGCGGGTTGCCGCAGTGGCATCACCCGGTCTACGACGGGCTGTTGGCGCGGGCCTCCGCCGTGCATCGCACGGGGTTGACCGCTTCTGACGAGGCTTCGCACATGGCGGGCAGTGGGCTCCTCGTCCGGCACGTCGACAGACTCCTCGCCGTCTGGGACGGCCTGCCGGCGCGGGCCTTCGGCGGGACCGCCGACGTGGTCGCGTACGCCCGGTCGCGCGGCGTGCCGGTCGAGGTGCTCTGGCCGCAGGGCGCACGTCGGTGAGGGGCGGGCCCCGGGATCGGGTGGCCCGGAGCGTCCGGGGCATCACGCGATCCCAGCACATCGAGGTGATCTCGCCCTGAGTTACCGGAAGTTCGTGCTGAGATCTATCGGCCTTCGCCTCGGCCCAGCACAATCACCCGTATGACGATCACTGCGGGTGTGTCGCCGTCGCCGCCCACGCACAACACGCCCCTCGCGCTCGCGCGGGGGGTCCTGACCGGTGGGGTGGTCGGGGCGTCACTTGCCGCGCTCGTGGTGAGCACCATCGTCGACAGACCACCGCTGTTCGTCGCGGGGTTGGTCGTTCCCGTCGCCTACGGGCTGCTGTTCCGTCTGGCCGGTGCGCCGAGGCGGGCGCGGGAGGCGGCGGTCGTGCCTCGTACGGCGCTTGCGATGATCGAGAGCCGGGAGGCCGTCGACGGCGAGACGAGCGACGTGACGGTGCGGTTCGAGCTCTCCGTCGTGCCGGACGAGGGGCCGGCGTTCCGGATGAAGATCACGCAGGGCATCAACCTCGTCGACCTGCCCGACTACCGGCCGGGCGGTGTCGTGGTGGTGCAGTACCCTCCGGACCGGCCCTGGCGGGTGCAGATCGTCAAGCGGCCGACGCCGGAGTGGGAGGAGCGGGCGGCATCGGCGCGGCTCGATTCGGTGCCCGGGACGGCCACGGTGGCCGCGCCGCCGGAGGGGTGTGCCTTCGGCTTGGTGGCGCTGTTCGGCCTGTTGCTCGGTGCGGCTGCGGTGGTGCTGTTCTTCCGTGCGGAGCTGTTCGACCGGGGCGACGACACCCCGAAGCCGTCGGTTTCGACCACCTCGTCGACGATCGTCGTGTCCTCGGCGTCCGGAACGGTGGCCCTGGGCCCGGGCCAGTCGTTCCTCAACCAGGGCGAGCTGGACCGGGCCCTCGGCTCGCTCACCAAGGGCGAGGACACGGGCCAGGCGCTCACCGTCGTCGTGCAGGAGCGCCTGCTCTCGGTGGTGTTCTCGCCACCCGGCACGCAGGCCCCGGGGTTCGACCCCCGTACGCTGCCCTTCGACCGGTTCCCCGCCCTGGTCGCGGACGCCACCAGTACCCTCGGGGTCCACTCCCCGCAGAGCTGGCAGATCACCGTCGAGCGTCTCACCGGCCCACTCGTCATCAGGGTCGTCGTGACCGGCGCCGAGGGCACGGCCACGCTGGAGGCGGACGGGCAGGGCCGAGTGACGCGCCGCGCTCCGGCGCGGTGAGGTGGCAGGAGGAACATGGACTGGTACGGGTATCTGCCGCTGTGGTGCGGCGTGTTCGGCGCGCTGGCGCTGGTCGGGTACGGGAGGTCGCTCGCCGGCGTGACGAAGGCGCAGCGGACGGTCCGGGTGAAGGGGCGGATCGAGCGGGTGGACGAGCCCCGGCACGGGAGTTCCCCGTCGGACGGGATATCCGTGGTCGTCTCCTTCCAGGACCCGTCCACCGGGCAGGAGTTCACCGTCACCAACGACGGCGGTCCCGGCGAGACGATCGGCACGGCCTGGACGGGCCGGGAGATCGGGGTCCACTACCCGCCCGGCCGGCCTCACGCCTTCAAGTTCGCCAATCACCTCTCCGAGGGCGGGCGCGGGCTCGGCTGGGCGAACTTCGCGCTGTTCCTGGTCTACGCCGGCGTGGTGACGGTCGTCGCGATCGACCGGGGCTGGCCGTGGGCGCTGGTCGGCTTCTGCGGCCCCTGGGCGCTGTCCGGCCTCTGCCACCTGCCGGGGAACCTCCGTGACCGCAGCCGCCGGATCGGCGCGCTGGGCGCCATGGTCGCCGTTCCCGGCCGGGTCGTCGCCGTCCTCAAGAGTGTGACCGTCGACTCCGACACCGGCACCTCCACCCGTCTGGTCCCGGTCCTCACCTTCACCACCCTCGACGGCAGGGCCGTCACGGCCTACTGCGAGTCCGGGCTGAAGAACCCGGCCGGATCGCGGGGGCTCGACGTCACGATCCACTACTCCCCCGACGACCCGGCGCGCTTCGTCCTGGACGTCGAGGCCGAACGCGATTCCTGGCACTGGGACATGGTCGTCAACATCGTCGGCGTCCTGGCCGTGACCGCGGCCGCCGTGGTGGGGGCGGTCATGCTCTGACGCGGGCGACGGGCTATCGTCCCGCCATGGAACCAGAGCCGCTCACGTTCGACTACGAGGACCTTCATCTGCGCGTGGACCGGGGGGTGTTGGAGGTGTTCAGCAGGGGCAGGTCCGAGCTGCGGGTTCCGCTGCGGTGGGTCGGGGCGCTGGTGCAGTACAAGAAGCCCGACAAGCCGGGCCAGTTGTTCATCGGCACCGTACGCGACCCGAACGCCCTGCTCTACGGCACCGATCCGGCCGCCTTCCAGTACTCCACCTCGCCCGCGTTCCGGGTGCCGCGCGCCGACGAGCCACTGTTCCGCACCTACTTCACCGAGGTCGCCCGGCTCGCCGACCGGCCGATGCCCACAGGGTGAGCCCCGGCTAGGGTGTCGGGCATGCCACTCGTCGACGTGACCTACGACCCCGCCGTGCCCGAGACCGTCCTGCGCGAACTGGGCGCCGTGCTACCGCACTTGGTCTCCCTCGCCGTGGAGTGCCCCGAGGAGCCGTACGACGGGGACCTCCAGCCCGGGGACGTGGAGATCCGGTTCCGGGCGCTGGGGCCGCTGGACCGCAGCGGGCTGGACGTCGTCATCGAGATCAGGTCCAAGTGGTTCGCCAGCAGGGCCGCCGACCGGCAGGAGCGGGTGGACGCCCTGCACGAGGGCGTCCACGCCGCCACCGGGCTGGAGGAGTTCGGCGTCTACCTGTCGCTGCCGGTCGCCGCCTGGTCCCAGGGGGACTGACCGGCGGTCAGCCGGTCAGCCGTTCCTGGGGTGGTGGGCGGGGGTGAGGACGTAGTACTTCCCCCCATCGGTGTCGATCTCCTTCTCCCACGCCTTCTCGTAGCCGTACCAGAGCCGGACCTCCATGGAGACCGGGCCCATGGACAGCCCCCGCTTGTTCTCCTGGCCCTTCTCCCCGTACGGCTTGCCCCGGGTCGGCTTGGCGTAGAGGACGATGACCTCGATGTGGGGGAAGTACTTGTTGTTCATGTCCTCCACCACGAACTTGCAGCTGTCGCAGGTGCCCTGGGTGGAGGCCACGATCAGGGTGCCGCGGGCATCGGTACGGTTCCTCGGGGTGAAGCCGCGCAGACCCATCTGCTCGTAGACCCTGCCCATGAGGTTGACCTCGGCGTCCTTCCGCTGCTGGCCGAGGGTCGCCATGTCCGTCTCGTTCCTGATCGTGGGAAGCGGCCGCTCCAGCTGCGCGGCCATGCTCTCGTGCAGCGGGCTGAGGGGCGTCAGCCTGGTCTCGACGACGCCGAGCGCCCTGACCACGCCGGTCACCGCCTCGCGTAGCGTCGCTTCGGGCTTCCCACCGGCGTTCACGACCTTCGCGAGCGCCGCGCGGGCCTTCGCCAAATCACCGACGGCCGCCCTGGCCGAGACGACGGCGTCCCGGGCAGCCCTGAACGGCGCACGCTCGATCGCCGTTCCGGGGCCGCTCGCCTGCTCGGTGTCCACCCGCTTCAGGAAGTCCTCGGACTCCTTCAGCGTCCTGTGGAGGGCTTCCCCCGCCTCCTTGAGCCGTGTGACCGCCTGCGCGTCCGGCTTCGGGTTCTGCCTCAGCTCCTCCCTGAGGAGGGCCTGCCGGGAGGCCGCTTCACGAATCCCGGACGCGATCCGGCCGTTGTCCTCGACGGCGGTCACGAGGGCCTTCCTCGCCGTGTCCAACCGCCACTTGTTCGCCGAGTCGGTCGCCAGGTCCTTCAACGCGGCTGCCGCCGGCGGGACCGTCCGGGCGGCCTGCTTCCCGTTCTTGAGCGGTCCGAGGGTCTTCCACTCCGCGGCCGTGGCCTGCTTCTCGTAGCCCTTCCTCCCCACCATGAGCCCGGCCGCCGCGAACGTCCCCGGGGCGCCGGCGTCCGCTTCCACGGCTTCGGCCAGCTTCGCGACGAGGGTCTCGATCTGGTCGTGGATGGCGGTGTCCCCGGGCAGGTGGTGATCGCGCGTGTAGGAGGTGACGGCCCGGATCTCGGCGCCCTCCTCGATGCCCTCGGGGTAGCGCTTCCCGTCCGCGGTCCACAGGTCGCGCCTTCCGGCATCGATCCAGTACCCCTTGCGGTCCTCACCGTGGACCACCGCGGCGAATCCGTGCTCGCCCAGGTCGACGACGGCGAAGCCGCCCGGACCCATGGCGCGGATCTGCCGTTCCACCGCCTTCAGGCCCTCCTGCCCCTTTCCGTACGTCCGGTAGTGGTCGGACAGGGCCGTCGGCACGTCGGTCAGCGTCGACTCCTTCTCGGCGACCTTCAGCCCGTTGTAGAACACCTCGCGCAGGGCGATGACGGCTTCCAGGCTCTGGAACCGGGTCGGCGCCTGCTCGCCGGGGTCGTGCGGGTTGACCAGCCTGAGCAGCTCCCCGGTGGGGGCCACCGGCGTCGTCGACGGCTCTCCGAGGTGCTTCTTGAGCGCCTCCAGCTCCGGTGAGTGCTTCGCCTGTCGGCCGGTGTCGTCGCCCAGGACGGTCGGCGGCTTGAGCTCCGGGTCGATCGGGGAGTCCGCACGCGCCGCTTCGATCGGCTTGTCGCCCTCGCGCAGGAGTTCCTGTCCTCGCGGCTCGGCGTGGACGACGCCGTCCTCGACCGTGAGGTGGTACCAGTCGCCCGGCTCCTCGACCCTGGGCTTCTGCGCCGCCGCATAGCCGACCGACCGGGCCGTGACGAACCTGGGCGGGCCGCCGGCTGCGGCCACGTGCACCGCGTCGGCCGCCGCGTAGATCGACGGGACGAGCTTCAGCTCAGGGTGCGCGGCGAGTTGCTCGTGCAGGGCCAACAGCGTCTTCGCGGCGGGCGACTCGGCGCCGCCTCGGGCGAAGTGGCCGGACAGGAAGCGCAGCGGTTCGCCCTTCCAGGTGCCCGCCGCGGCGAGCTTCAGCAGGGCTGCGGCCGTCGCCTTCGGGTCGGCGTTCCAGCCGTGGCCGGCGCCCTCCGCTCCGGTGAGGTGCGCGATGGTGACGTACCTCTCGTCGTTCGGGAACCGGCCCAGCAGAGCCTTGATCGGCTCCGGGAACGACGACCACGTGTCCGTCGGGTCGGACAGCAGGTGGAGCTTTCCGGCGGGCGTGAGCTCGAGTTCCCTCGATGGGCCGGGCGGCGGGGCCGGGTGGGCGTTCAGGACGGTCGGGTTGAGGGCCAGTTCGATGAGGTCGGCCTCGCTCAGCGGGTGCGGGTCGGCGAGCACCGGCTCGGGCTCCGGGACGAGGTTGGGCTCGCCCGTCGCCATCTCGTTGAACTCCCTTAGCCCGCGCAGCTGTTCGTCCGCCTCGCGGGTCCGCGTGACCGGGTTCGCCAACGCGGCCTGCGGGTCCGGCCCGTAGAGGCGCTCGAGCAGCGGCAGCAGCTCCGGTTCGTTCTCCCGCACCCAGTCGGCGCCGTTGTTGCGGGGCTGCCCGGTGACGGGGTCGTTGCCGTGGTTGGTGCCGAGGTAGGTGTTGGTGAGCTGGGCGAAGTACTCGTACTCGTCGGTGGCGGAGTAGTTGCCGACGAGCTCCTCGCCCCGGTTGCGCCGCCCGCCGTCCGGCCAGGTGCTGACGGACTCCTCCTGGAACACGTCGGCCAGGCCGTCCGCCTGCCGCTTGCCCAGGTACACGTCCTCGATCAGCGCCTGCTCGTCCTCGTCGAGGCCGAACTTGTGGACGGCGTGGGCGAGTTCGTGGGTGGCGATGGAGTACCCCTCGGCGTACTCGTTGCCGTGGCCGATGTTCGTCCGGTCGCCGGTGAGGTTCTCCTCCGGGATCACGACGATCTTCTCCACGTTCGCGCCACGGACCTGCCACCAGGCACGGCCGTCGCCCGCGTCGCCGCCGGCCTGGCGGCCGCGCAGCTGCTTCAGGCCCTCGACCTCGGTGATCGGCACGTCCTTGGGGACGACGACCACCTGGACGCCCTTCACCAGCATCCGCTCGGTGACCTCGGGGTCGTTGAGCAGCCGGCTCAGCTGGGTATGCGCCTGGTTGCGCGCCGAGACGGGCTGGTGGACGCCCGGGTCGACGTGCACCAGCAGCCGGGCGGCGGCGTCGGCGAAGTCGGCGGCGGGCATGCTGTCGCGCAACTGCCGTACGTACGCGGCGTCCTGGGCGAGGGTGCGCCGGTCCTCGTGACTCAACAGCTCCAGCTCCCGCACGCGCTCGTGCACGTCGCGCGGGGAAGCGGACGAACCGGGGTCGCGGACGGGCGGCGCCGAAGCGTTCTCCGACCCGGCCGGCGGCATGTTGTGGCGGCGCTTGAACGGCCGCTCCTCGACGTCCACGTCCATGTCCGTGGGCCCCGGGTGGGAACTGTTCTCCCCCAGCCGACTGTAGTGGTTGCCCGCCAGGAGGAGGTGGATGTCAACGTCCGCGCTCCCGTCCAGGGGCTGCATCGTGTGGACGTTGTCCCCCACGTGGATGTGCAGCCGGGCACCCAGCGCCGAGGCGACCATCATCGGGGCCAGGTCACCCGCCGGCGTGGCCCAGTTGCCGGTGAGGGCGATCGTCAGGAACAGCTCCTCCAGGTTCGTCCCGCGCGTCTGCGCGAAGGCGGTGACGGCCTGGAGGTTCGCCGGGCGCAGCATCCACTCGACGACCAGGTTCCGCAGCCCCAGAGCGTCGTCGACGCCCTCGATGGTCACTGCGTCGTTGACCGCGTGGTAGAGGCAGTCGCCGTCCGCCGGGACGCGGCCGGCGATGTGCCACCCCTGCGGGTCGTTCAGCCCTGCGGCCGGGAGTCCCTCGAGGAGGTCCGGGGTGTCCCGCAGCATCGCGAGCTTGCGGCCGAGGCGGAACGCCGGGGTCGACAGGGCCAGCGTGTGCGTCATCACCTCCTTGTGCTCGGGCTGGATGCCCGCGTGGATGCCCTCGAACGGCCCGTCGAGCGGCGCGGACGTGGTGTGGCTGAGCACGTTGTGCCTGGCGCTCCCGAGCCAGGCGGCGTCCTGAGCGGACGGCCGCCAGGTCTCCCCCGGTCCGAGCGGTTCGTCGGTGCGCAGCCGCGCCTTGCTCTCGGGGTCGTACGCCTTGCGGTACTTCGAGGCGCTGGTGCCCTTCTTCGCGCCCCGTGGCGGGAACTTCTTCCCGGTGTCCGGATTCGTGGCGCCGGTGTCGTTGCTGAGGAGCCGGCCGGTCACGGTCGTCAGCTGGACGTGCGACTGCCCCAGCATCGGGCCGTCGTCCTCGCCGCCGCCCTCCTCGTCCTCCTCGTCCTCCTGGTCCCTCGCCCTGAGCTTGCGCTTCGGGAGCGGCTTGTCGTCCAACGGCGGCTGCCCGGCCGCCCCGGCGGCCTTCGCGGCCGCGTCCAGCTCGGCCTTGTGCGCCTTGTTCCAGACGGCCTCCAGCTGGGTGGCGGCCAGCCTGGACAGGTCGGTGACGACCGCCCCGTGCTCGAAGTCCGTCCGGAACGCCGAACCACGGTGCGGCAGACGGTTGTTGGAGGCGTCGGCGCGGGTCTGCTCGATGATCTCGTCCCGGCCCTGCGGCTGGACCGGCGCCATCCTGGGCCTGGGGTTCGTCGCCAGCTCCCCCTTGTGCACCCACTCCAGTTTCGGCACGTGGACGGACGGGGGGAGGTTCCCCAGCAGCGGTTCCTGCCGCCGCCCGAGCTCCCAGGCGTTGAGGCGGTTCAGCCGTCGGCCCAGTTCCTCGAACTCGGCGCCGCCGTTGCCCCATTGCAGCCAGGGCTTGCCCTTCGCGTCCTTGAGCCGTACGGCCAGGCCGTCGACGAGCAGGTTCGGTTCGGGGGCGTACGGGAGCAGGGGTGCGTAGGTAGCCTGCCAGTCGCGCTCCTCCATGTCCTCGCGGATGGCACGACGCCACCGCTCGACCAGGACGTTCCGCCCCCGCTCGGACTGCCACATCTCGGGGAGCTTCGTGCCCAGCCGTCGCGTCGTCTCGCGGATCAGGCGCGCCACGTCCTCCTGTTCGGTGGGCACCCGGTAGCCGCCGCTGAAGGCCAGCGGGCGGTCGGGATTCCACAATCCGTCATCGCCGTCCGGCCGGTCGGGCCCGTCCGTGCGCCTCGTCCACTCGGGCCCGTCGTACTCGCCCGGGTGGTCGGGGCGCGGCTGCGGGCGCCTCAGCACCTCCTGGACGTGGTCGAAGAAGTGCCGGCCCGAGGGCACCAGGCGCGAGCCGTGGTCGAAGTCCTGCACCGAGAGATAGGGGTGGAGGCCCTGCCGCACCATGGCGTCGATCAGCTGGTGGGTCGGCGCGCTGTTGAGGACGCTGTTGCGCATGGTCCCGTACGGGAAGACCTTCTCGGCCTTCTTGACGATCTCGCCCGTCGCCAGCGTCGTCTTCTTCGTCTTCCTCGTCCACTTGAAGGTGTCGGAGACGACGGCGACGGGGATGTCCAGGTCCCGCACGAGTTCGCGGGCGCGGGCCACGGCGGCGTTCAGGGCTGTGGGCTCCTGCCCCCTCGGCGGCCTGGGAGCGTTGAGCCCGACGACGATCACGACGCGCCCGCGGGTGACGTCGGAGAGCCCTTCGACGATCCGGTGGACCACGTCGACGATCTGTTCCACGTCCGCGTGGGAGGTCATGGTGTTGACGACGAAGCCGATCCGGCGGGCGTCGCCCGTGGCCTGCTCGACCAGGTGCAGGTACTCGTCCGGTCCGATGAGCGGCCTGGGGGCGGCGCTGCCGAACGTCGCCACGTAATGGTGGAACGCCGTGTTACCCACGTCCGAGGACGGCACAGCGGGCGGCGCGACGGGCGGCGCGACAGGCGGCGGGGTCTGGTCCACGTCCATGGCCATGTCCTCGGTATGGACGTGGGCGGCACCCGACCCGCCGGGCGGGGGCGTGCCCCCGGCGTCCTCACCCCCGATGGACATGCTGCTGAGCAGGGTGGAGATCGTCGGGTCGCGCACCAGCCTGGGCGGCTGCTGGGGCGGACCACTGCCGTCGCCGAAGCCGAGCACCACTGCGTGCTCCCCGTCCAGCTCCGGGTGCTCGCCCGGGCGCGGCATCGGGTCGGGGCGCGTCACCGTCTGCCGCGCCCCGTCCTCGGCGACCGTGGTGTGGTGCCAGCCGCCGGGGCCGGTGATGGCGGGCCGTCCGTCGAGCCCGAATCCGACGGTCACGGCCAGGGCGCGGGGCCGGTCCCCGCGCACGACGACCACGTGGTTCGGGGAGGAGACGATGTGCAGGGCCTCGCCCGGGAGGGCGGCGTGGAGGCCGTCGATCACGTGGGCGATGTACGAGGTGTCGCCGCCGTCGGCGGTGCGGCAGGAGTAGAACCGCACCTCCTGCCCGACCTGCCACTGCCCGGACTCGCGCATCCGCAGCAGGGCGGCGACGGTCTCCTCCGGGGTGACCTTGAGGCCGCGCCAGGTGGGGGCGCCGTCGTCGTGGAGGGAGTGGTAGGCGATGGCGAGCACGCCCTCCACGTGCGGCAGGGCCTCCAGCGCCTCCCGGATGTGGTCGTTGACGGGCAGGTTCCTGGCGTCCGGGTCGATGAGCCAGCGGATGCCGGAGGCGAGGGGGCGGGACAGCTCGGTGGCGATCTCCTCGGGCGAGGGCGTCGTCCGCTGCAGGGACTGGCCGCCGGGGTGTTCCGGGGTGAAGTGCATCCAGTGGTTCGCGGGCACCGTGACGGTGGTGGTTCCGGCGAGGGGGGTCTCGAGCTCGATCGGGATGAGGCCCTTGTGGGGGAACTCCAGGGTCTCTCCGCCCTTGCGGAAGTTGATCTCGATCTTGGTGTAGCCGGTGTAGCGGGCCATCGGCATGCCGACCTTGGCGTTGCCGGGCAGCTTGCCGCTGGTGGCCGTGATCGCGCCCTGGCGGCCCCGGCGGGTGAGGCCGATGGTGCCCAGGCCGTTGCCGTCGGGTGAGGAGCCGGGCCCTGCCTGGACGCCGACCTGGCCGCGGACGTTCCAGGCGAAGCCGTCCAGGTCGGTGGAGCGGGAGGTGGCGACTGACTCGTTGGCGGGGCTGAGCGCCGCCTGCTGGTTGTTCCGGTCGAACTCCAGCTGCACCAGGGTGACGGTGGCCGTGACCTCGGCGTCCTCGACGAACCAGCGCTTGCCGAGCGAGGGCGTGGCGATGGTGCGCTGGGCGGGACCGCCCTCGACGTGCGGGGGGCCGATCACCGAGGAGAACAGTGCGGACAGCTGCGCGTGGCTGAGGCTCCCCGTGACGATCGGCTCCAGGCGGGTCCAGACGTCCTTGCCGAAGAACCTGGGCCCCGCGCTGCGGACGAGACTCAGAGGCCCGGAGGTGTCGCCGAGCCAGCGCAGCACGTCGTGCTCGCGCAGGCCCCGGGTGAACAGCGTGGCCGGGGGCACCGGGACGGTCTGCTCCGGGGAGTGGCCGCGACGGCCGCCGGCGGCGCCGTTGGCGGTGTCGACCGTGCGGTTGCGCTCGGTCAGCAGGTCGGCGTGGACGACGGTGTGGGCGACGCCGCGGCGCAGCTTCCACTGCGGGGTGACGGCGTCGACGGCCTTCCTCACCTGGGTGAGCACGGGGGTGACGGAGGCGTCGGATGCGGGCCGCGTCGTCGGCCTGAGCTTCACCTCGTCGTGGGAGAACGGGTGGAGGTCGATTCGGGCCTGGCGCTCCATCCACACCGTCAGCCGGATCTCGGCGCGCTGCGCGTCGGCGGGGACCTTGGACTTGACGGCCGTGCCGGAGGCGACCACGTCGCCGTGGCTGTTCAGCTGCTCCTTGGACCAGGTGAGGCTGCCGCCGCCCCCGGCCATGAGGGACACGCCGGTGCCGAGCGGGTCGGTGGTCGCCAGCGCGCTCGCGTCGACGGTGTGGTGCTGCCCGCCGCCGGTGTTGGTGCCGCCCTCGGAGTTGGTGACGGCGGTCTGCAGGCTGCTGCCGAGGTTGAACTCGACCGCCCCGACCTCGCCGGTCTTGCGCACGTGGACGACGGAGGCGGTGACGCGCACCGTGCTGCGGCCGTGCCGGACGACGACCTCGTAGCCCGAGGAGGCCGACTTCAGTTCGGCGTGCAGGGCGTCGAAGTCGAGCTTCTTCAGCAGTTCCTTGCGGACGGGCTTCCAGTCGCCGCCGAGGATCTCGATCCCCTTGCCGGCCAGCTGGTCGACGACCCGGGCCACGGCCCGCGGCCCGGTCTGCGGCTGGCCGACCACTCCGGAGTCGTGGAAGATCCGGCTGATGATGTCGGAGGAGCCGAGCCGGTTGTCCGGCAGGTGCCGCAGCACGGTCTCGTTCCCCACCGGGAGGAGCACCACCTCGCGGTGCGGGACGGCGAACTCCAGGGGCGCGTCGACCCGGTCGGCCGCCAGCTTGCGGTTGAACGCGCTGGGCTTGTAGACGATGTCGAAGACCGCGTCGCCGCCGAAGAGGACGGCCGGTTCGGTGCTCTTGCCCCGGCTGTTGGTGCCGGCGGTGCGCTCGGTGATCAGCCCGCTGACGCTGTCGCGGGTGTGGGCGTACGAGCCGGTGACGGCGACGTGGGGCACGTTGCCGCGGAACGCCACCATGTAGCGGGTGCGCCGGCGGCTGTCCCAGACGAAGCCGGTGACCGTGCGCTGCTGGCCGCCCAGCTCGAACTCGAAGCCGGTCACGGTGCGCCGGGCCGTCATCTCCAGCGGACGGACCGTCACCTCGACGGTGCCCTTCCAGCTGCCGGTGTCGACCTTGACCTTGACGACCCTGCCACGGGTCATCCCGGACACCGAGGCCGTCAGCGCCGTGTCGTCGAGCTTCTCGGCGAGCCGGGCGAGCACCTTCGGCGGAAGGGCGCCGAGATCGCCGAGTTTGGTCTCGACGGCCTTCAGCACGGTGGTGTCGCCCCGGCCGAGGCTCAGCACCACGTCGGAGCGGTTGAGGCCCGTGGGCCTGCTCAGGCCCTCGCCGAGGTCCGTGGGCGGCGCGGGCAGGCGGCCGAGGTGCTCGCTGCTGACCTGGGCCTGCAGCAGGGTCGGGGTGTGCAGCCCCTCCGGGCTCGTGAGGTGGTGCTCCTGCCCGTCGACCTTCACCGTCAGCTCGACGGTGACGTCGTGCAGCGCCTGCCAGGACTGCAGCTTGCCGTTGGCGTACCCCTTGGTGGAGGTGCCGCCGATCCAGCCGTCCCGGTCCTGCACCGTCCGGCTGAAGGTGGCGGTGCCCTGGAGGGTGTCGCTCCACGGCTTCCCGCTCGGGTCGGTCTCGCCCGGACGCTCCTTCACCGGGCCCTTGCCGAACACCTGGACCTGGCCGGTCTTGGCGTCCGAGCGCAGGTTGCGCTGCCCGTCCTGGGTGGTGGTCTCCCGGATGGGGTTGAGGTCGGAGTCGCGCTGCTCCCGGACGAACTGCTCGGCGGTGACGTGGGCGGTGACCTCGATGTGGAACGTGCTCAGCGGGCCCCGGCCCGTCACCGGGGTGCGCAGCGGCACGCCCTGGGTCATGGCGGCCAGGTGGGCGCTGAGGGCCGCGTGGGAGAACGTGCGCAGTACGTCCTCGCGCACCTCCAGCCAGCCGTAGTCGCCGTACTGCGCCCTGCCGATGGCGTCGAGCTGCCGGTGCAGGGGGGAGACGTCGCGCAGGTCGCGTACGACGGTGTTCTTCGGCAGGCCCTGGTACCCGGCCAGGTGCTCGCGTGTCGTGACGGCCAGGTGCGGCTCCGGCACGACGGGCGTGCCGGCCGGGAGCACCTCCCCGACGACCTCGGCCTTCTCGACGACAGTCCGGAAGCCGAGGCCCGTCCGGCCCTGGCCGCTCGCGTGGACCGTGTTCCGGCTGAACTTCTCGAAGGTGACGACGATGTCGGCCTCGCCCTCGTAGAGCAGGGCGTCCGTCCTGCGCTTGATGCCGAGGCCCAGTTCGTCGCTGTCGCCGTGCCGCTGGATGTCGGTCCGGCCGGCGTTCGCGGCGGCTCCGGCGCCGCCGCCGAAGACCTTGCCGGTGCCGGTGCCGCCCAGGGGCAGGGGGAACTGCGCCCCCTTGACGGTCGTGTCCTGCTCCAGGTGGGAGCGGGTGACGGCGGTGGAGAGGTTGATCTCGGTGGTGGGCAGTTCGGCGGTGTTCTCGTTCCTGCGGATCGTCGCCTGGTGGAAGGTGACCACCAGGTCGGGGCCGGTGGTCCGCTCCAGCACGATGCTGCGGGAGTCACCGGACATGAGGGCCTTGAGGTCCTGGTGCAGCATGCCGAGGTCGAGTTCCTCCAGCACGCGTCGGCGCATGTCGGGCCAGTCGCCGCCGAAGTACGCCTGCGCCTCGTGCTCGAAGCCCGCGACGAAGTCCTCCAGGCCGTTCGGGGCGTGCGGGGCGGGGTGGAGGGCGGGGAGTTCGATCCCGTCGGGGCCGACGACCGGCGCCGGGCGCGGCGGGATCGTCCAGACCTCGGCCAGGATGTGCGAACCCGCCAGCCGGCCACCGGCGCCCGCCCCGGGCGGCGGGCCGAAGCGCGGGCCCACGAAGGCGCCCAGCTGCCCCGCCTCCCGGGAGGGGAAGGCGACGTACGCGTGCACGGGGACGGTCACCGGGCCCGGCGCCACGAGGGAGGAGAGGACGGCGGGGGTCTCGACGCTGCGGTAGGCGGTGTCGACGAACTCGACGGTGAGCGTGTAGGTCGTCAGGTGGACGGTGGCCTCCTCGCTCGTCTTGCCGCGCGCCAGCGTCCTGCTGGCCTCCATGGTCGTCGTGCCGTGCTGCTTGCCGTACTGCAGCCCGAGGGTGCCCGTGACGGTGCCGACCTTGTCGGGCTTGACGGTGCCCTGGAAGCTCACGGCGCCCTGCCAGAGGCGGTCGCCGGTGACGCCCACGGAGGTCTGCTGCTCGGAGCCGTACTCGAACTCGAACCCGGGGAGGGTCCGGTCGAACACGCTCCGCAGGAAGTCCGCCTTGATCCGGACGGTGCCCGACCAGGAGTCGACGGAGTAGGGGATGTCCCAGACCTCGCCGTGGGAGAGCGAGGTGAGCTTGGCCTGGAGGCTCTCGGGGCTGAACAGGTACTCGGCGAGGGTCCTCGCGGCGGCGTGCTCGCCGTGCAGGGCTCCCGCGAAGGCGGTGGTGAGGGTCCGGATCAGCTCGGCGTGCGTGCCGTCGACACCGAGCAGCACGTCGGCGGGCGCGAGACCCCGGTCGGCGATCCGCGCGGGCGCGGCGTGCTCCCCCAGCGGCGGCTGCGGCGGGGTCACATGCCCGCCGGGCGGGGGCACCAGGCCCAGCGGGGGCGGGGGCGGTGTGCCGTCACCGCCGGGCGGCGGCACGGTCGCCGGGTGGCTGACGGCGTTGCCGAGCACCACCGCGTCCAGGCCCTCCAGCGGGACCTGCTCCTGCGGCGGCAGTGCGCCGTCCTGGAGTTCCGGGCCGCCGAGCTCGTGCGAGCTCGTGGTCACCTCGATGTGGCCGTCCTCGTCCATCCGGAGGTGCTCGAACTCGCCGGGGGTCATGACGAGCGGGCGGCCGTCCTCGCTGAACTGGACCCGGCCCGCCAGCACCCGGGCCGCGCCGCCCTCGGGGTCGGGGATGACCACCACGTGGCCCTGGGTGGCGACGAGGTGCACGGCCTCGCCCGGCAGGGCCGTGTGGAGGAGGTGCAGCACGTCGACGACGTACGAGTCGCCCTCCGCCGTGATATGGGCGGCGCGGCAGCCGAGCAGCCGCAGCGTCTCGCCGACCTGCCACTGGCCCTGCGCGCGCATCTCCAGCAGGCCCTCGACGAACTTCTCGGGGGTGACCGGGCTGCCCATCCACTCCGGGACGCCGTCGGCGCGGGTGGTGTGGTAGCCGATGGTGACCGTGCCGTCCTGGTGCGGGACGGCCTCCAGCGCCTGCCGCACCAGTGCGCCGCCGGGGGTGTCGCGGTGGTACACGTCGGCGAGCCAGCGCGTCCCGGCCGCGTTGATCGGGTGGGCCAGGGAGTCGGCGAGCGAGAGGATCTTGGCGACCTCCTCTCCCCCGGGCGTCTCCGCCGTGAACCGGAGCCAGTGTTCGGGCCTCGGGGTGACGGCCTGCGTCTCGTCCTCCGGGATGTCCAGTTCGATCGGCAGGCGCCTGGTGAGCGCGTCGAAGGGCGCGGGCGAGCCGTCGCCCTCGCCGTGCGGCGGCGTGGTGGTGGCCGGCGGGTCGAGCCGGAGGGTCTCACCGCGCTTGCGGAAGGTGACGCTGACCTCCACCAGGCCCGTGTAACGGGCCATCGGCACGCCGACCTTGAGGTTGCCGGGGAACTTGGAGCCCTCGCTCGTGACCGTGCCGCCACGCTTCTGGTACGTGCCGCCGACGGTGGCCGTGAGGCTGCCGACGGCCGCGCCCGCGGGCCCGACCTGCACGCCGCCCGTGACGCGGGCGTTGCCGCCCAGGCCGTCGAGCCGGGTGTTGCGGGAGCCCCCGGCGGACTCGTTGGCCGGGCTGAACGCCGCGGCGCCGTGGCTGTTGTGGTACTCCAGCTGGAGGAGCGAGACGGTGGCGCTGACCTCGGCGTCGCCGACGATCCAGCGCCGGCCGAGGGCGGGCGTGCCGATGGTGTGCTGGGCCGCCCCGGGGTTCCCGGGGTTCGGGCGCGGGCCGATCGCGTCGCCGAGGAGGGCCGACAGCTGGGCGTGGCCGAGGCTGCCGGTGACCAGGGGCTCCAGCTTCCCCCAGGTGGCCTTGCCGAAGAAGGCCGGGCCCTGCTCCTGGAGGAGGGTGGCCAGGCTCCTGGTGTCGCCGAGCCAGCGCAGGACGTGGCCCGTGCCCAGTCCCTCGGTGAACACGGTGGCCGGGGGCACCCGGACGACGGCGGTGTCGCGGCCGCGCCAGCGGGTGCGGTCCCCGGGGTCGAGCGTGCGGCCCTTCTCGGTCAGGACGTCGACGTACACCGTCGTCTCGGCGACGTCGCGCCGCGTCCGCCACCGGGAGACCAGGTCCCGGCCGGCCTCCTGGAGGTGGACGAGCGGCCGGAGACCGCTCGTGGCGGGGGGCAGGTCGGGGTTGCCGACGGGCGGCCGCTGCGTCAGCCACCCGGCCTCGGACGGCTTGACCGCGGTCCGCCCGTCGGGGCCGAGCAGGGAGGTGCTCTCCATCCGTACCGTCAGCACCACCTTCGCCCGGTGGGCGTCCGCGGTCACCTTCTCCTTGATCGCCGCGCCCGTGGCCAGCACCTCGCTGTGGTGCTCCAGTTGCTGGATGCTCCGGGTCAGCGCGACGTTGCCGCCGATGACGCCACCGACCAGGCCGGAGCCGGTCGGGTCGATGACGACCTGCCCGCCGACGCCGCCGGTGAACACGTGGCCGCCGCCGGTGTTGCCGTCGACCTCCGTGTTGACGAACCCGGTCTGGAGGGTGGTGCCGATGTTGAACTCGACGGCGCCGGGGGCGTTGACCTCCCCGCTGCGCCGCGTCTCCGCCACGGAGGCGGTGATCCGCACCGTGTGGCGGCCGTGGCGGACGACGCGTTCCTCACCGGCCGTCATCGGCTTGACGTGGGAGTGCAGGTTGTCGAACCCGAGCTCCTCCCTCACCTTGGGACGCAGCTCGCCCCACACGCCCTCGCCGAAGACCCTCGCCCCGGTCCCGTCGAGGTGGCTGACGACGGCCTCGACGCCCTCCGACCCGTACCGCGCCACGCCCTGGTCGTCGAGGTGGTAGACGCTGGTGACGGTGTCGGAGGAACCGAGCTGGTCGTCCGGCATCCGCCGGGGCTGCTCCAGCTCGCGCGGGGACACCTCCCGGCTCGGCGCCGCGACCTCGACGGGCGCATCGACCCGGTGGCCGGGAAGGGGGGCGGTCCTCTCGGACCGGAGGGTGACGGTGAAGACGGCCCGGCCGTTGAGCAGGTCGGCGGGCTCGGTGCTCTTGACCCGGCTGTTGGTGCCGCCGGTGCGCTCGATGGTCAGCCCTCGGGAGTTCTCCTTGGTGTGGGAGCCGTCGGAGCCGACGGTCACGTTGTCGACGCCGAGCCTGGACGCCCCGCCGAGGACGACGCGGGTCTGGCGGTCCCAGGTGTAGCCGACGGTGACGCGCTGCTGGGAGCCCAGCTCGAACTCGAAGGAGGCCGTCGACCGGCGCCCGGTCAGGGTCAGCGGCGCCGCCGTCACCTCGACGGTGCCCTTCCAGATGCCGGTGTCGACGGCGATCTCGATCCGCCCGCCCCGGGTGAGGCGGGGCAGGGCGGTGGTCAGCGCGGTCAGGTCGAGCCCCTGCTCGAGCTGGACCAGGGCCCGGCGCTGCTGCGCGGCGGGCGGCGCCGAGAGCCCCAGCTGGGACAGGACCCCGCCCGGCCGGTCGGTGGGCGACACCGCGAGGCCCAGCCGTTCCTTGACGAAGCGCAGCACCCCGGCGGCCTCGTTCCCCAGCGACAGCACGACGTGGGAGCGGCCGAGGACGGTCGGCACGTGCGGGGTCATCTGCAGGGCCTCGAACGCCTCGGTGGCGAACGGCCGGCTCAGCTCGACGTCCAGGCGCACCGGCGCCTCCAGCCGCCTGCCGTTCACCGTCACCGTGAGGTCGATCCTCGCGTCGTACATCGCCTGCGGGACGCGCAGCTTGCCGTTCGCGAAGTCCTTGGTGGACGTGCTCTCCGTCCAGCCGCTGCGGGCCTGGCCGTCGAGGCCGCCCAGGGCGGTGCCCTGCGGGGTGAGCTTCTTCGACCCCTGGAAGGCGCCCTTGAGGAAGAGCTGCCCCTGCCCGTTGGCCCCGGTCGCGGCGAGCCTGCGCCCGCCCTCGAAGCCGGAGGTCTCCCGGACGACGCTGAGTTCGGTCGCGCTCTGGAAGCGCCGGTACTCGGCGCCGACGAGCGTGGCGGTCACCTCGATGTGCAGCCCGCTCATCGGCCCGCGGTCGGTCACCGGGGTGCGCAGCGGCACGCCGTTGCTCATGCCGACCAGGTGGGCGCCGACGGCGGCGTGCGAGTACACCCGCAGGACGTCCTCGCGGACCTTCGCCCACTCGTGCGCGCCGAGCGCGTCCCGACCGGCACGGTCCAGCGCCGCGTGCAGCGGCGCGACGGAGACCAGGTCGCGGACGAGGGTGGTGGTGGGCAGGTGGGGGGTGTCCAGGTGCGGCGCCGGCCCGGGGGCGGCCGCCGGGGCGACGTCCGGGAACTCCGCCCTCTCGATGACGGTGCGGAACCCGAGGCGGGCCTCGGCCCTGTCCGGGGCGGGGTACGGGTTCTGGCCGTCCGTCCGTTCCACGTGCTGGTGGCCGGGCTTGCCGAAGACGACCTCGATGGTGGCCACACCGGTGGCCATCCGGGCGGGGACCTTGGGCTTGCTGCCCAGCGCCACGTCGTCGCCGCCGCCCTCGCGGTGGACGTCGTCCTTGGTGCGGCGCAGGCCCCCGGTGCCCCCTCCGCCGCCGTTCTTGCCGGAGCCGGTGCCGCCGAACGACGCCTGCCAGCCCTTGCTGTCGATCTGCTGGTCCACGTGCGAGCGGCTGATGCCGGTGGAGACGTAGAGCTCGGTGTCCCCGGGCAGGGCGACCACCGACTCGGTGGTGAGGACGTGCGCCCTGCGGAAGGTGAGCGTGCCCTCGGGGGAGGTGACCGTCCCCAGCGTGACGGTCAGCTCCTCCCCCGCCATCAGGGGCTTGAGCTGCTGGTGCAGGACGTCGAGGTCCACCTCCTCGACCAGACGGCTGCGCAGGGCCGACCAGGTCTTCCTGCCGAAGAACGTCTCGGCCTGCGCCTCGAAGCCGTCGACGAACAGGTCCATCCCCCGCCGGTCGGAGGCCCCGTTGCGGGGGGTCATCTCCAGGCCGTCCGCGCCCAGGCCGTCCGCACCCAGGGCTCCCGCGGGGCGGGTCCTCCCCGGCACGGCGACCGGCCAGACCTCGGCCAGGACGTACGGGCCCTTGAGCCGTGCGTCGGCGCCGCCCGGCAGGACGGCGGGCAGGACCTCCTCGTTCGCCCCCGGGGGAAGGTCCCAGGACCACTTGGGCACGGCGACGTGGGCCGTCACCGTGACCTCGCCGGGGTTCTCGGGCCGGAGCAGGGGGCCGCCCGGGACGCCGATGAAGCCCAGGTCCTCGAAGGTCATCCTGAGGGTGAACGGCAGCTCGTAGACGGCGGCTTCGGCGGTGGTCTTGGCGCGGGCCAGGTTGCGGCTGGCCTCCCCGGTCACCGAGCCCTCCCGCCGGCCCTTCTGGCCTCCGGCGCTCCCGGTGAGGCCGCCCTTGCCGACCTTGCCGGTCCCCTGGGCGGTGAGCGAGAACTGCAGGAGCGAGTCCCCGGTGAAGCCGACCGAGGTCTGGTGCTCGGAGCCGTACTCGACCTCGAGGCCGCCCAGGCGGCCGAGCAGGGTGCCGCTGCCCGCCGTGAAGCGGTCGGCGCTGATCCGCAGGGTGCCCGACCAGGCGCCCGCCTCGAAGGGGACGGTCCACGCCTCGCCCCGGGAGAGCCCGGTGAGCCGGGCGCGCAGCGTCCCGGGGTTGAGCACCGTCTCGGCCAGGAACTTCGCGGTGGCGCCGTGGCCGTGCAGGGCCGCCTCGAGGCTGCGGGTGAGGCCCGCGACCAGGTCGGCGGGCGGGCCCTCCAGGCCCATCAGGATGTCCGTGCGGGAGAGTCCGCGCTCGACGATGCGCTGCGGCACCCCGAGCGGCGGCGCGGTCTGTCCGGCGGCGGGCGTCGCGGGGAGGAGGAAGCCGGGCGGGGCCATCAGCGGGCCGCTCTCCACGGGCACGGTCACCGTGGTGTCGCCCTCGCCCCCGCCCTCTCCCTCGCCCTCGCGGTGCGGCGGCGGCACGGCGCCCAGGTGGGCGTCGCCCTCGCCGAACAGGAAGCGCACGCCCTCGTAACCCTCGTTCAGGTGCACGGGGTTGGCGCGCTCCGAGGAGGGCCGGTCCTTGCCGTAGAGCTTCTCCAGCAGGGCGACCATCTCGGGCGACTCGTTGCGCCGCACCCAGCCGGGGCCGTTGTTGCGGGCCCGGCCGGTGTACGGGTCCTCGCCGTGGTTGGTGCCGAGGTAGGCGTTGGTCAGCTGGGCGAAGTACTCCTCCTCGCTGCGGGAGGCGTAGTTCTGGGCGTCGTTGTCCTTCACGCGCCGGGGGCCGTCCGACCAGGGGGCGTCGTCGCCGGCCTCGTGCTTCTTCCGGTACGCCTCGCTGATGGTCCTCCGGTCCGTCTCGGACAGGACGCGGTGGATGGCGTGGGCGAACTCGTGGGTGGCGGTGGAGTATCCGTCCGCCTGGTGGGG
Organism: Streptomyces sp. NRRL WC-3742; assembly: GCF_000720635.1. Lineage (GTDB taxonomy): Bacteria > Actinomycetota > Actinomycetes > Streptomycetales > Streptomycetaceae > Kitasatospora. Next base: position 46,262 of record NZ_JOCF01000020.1, read on the forward strand.
GGCCGGGCCGATGGTGGTCTTCTCGCCGGTGAGGTTCTCCTCGGGCACGGCGGTGTCGCGCCGGTCGTTGGCGCCGCGCGTGGTCTCGTACGGGCGGTGGAGCGCACCGCCCTCGGCGCCGTGGGTGCCGGCGAGGTGGGTGAAGGGGCCCAGCTCGGTGAGGGGGACGTCCTTGGGCAGGACGTGCACCCGGGTGTCCTCGGCGAGCAGCTTCAGGGCCACGTCGCGGTCGCGCAGCATCCGGCCGAAGAGGGTGACGGCGCTGCGCCGGGCGAGGCCGGGCTCGCTGGTACGGCCGTCCACGTCGACGAGCAACTCGGCGGCGGCCTGGGAGAGTTCGTGGTCGTCGAGCCTGCTGAGGTTCTCCAGGACGGAGGGGTCGGTGCGCAGGTCGGAGCGCTCTTCGGGGGTGAGGTGGCGCAGGGTCTCGGAGCGGTCGGCGGAGGAGAGCTCGTGCAGGCCCGGCTTGCCGCCGCCGCGCAGGGCGACGGCGAGTTCCTCGGGGCCGGGGTTGTGCGGGTGGTGGCCGAAGGCGTCCTCGTTGGCGCGTTCGTGCTCGCGCCAGCTCCTGGCGTCGAGGTTCCTGAGCGTCCAGAGCTTGTGGTACTCGGCGATGAACTCGTCGCCGTACTCGCCCTTGAAGTGGCGGGTGAGCTCGTCGTTGAGGGCGTGGCGCGCGGCGAGGTCGTCGAAGCCGCGGGCGGCCTCGCGCAGGGCGGGGGCGGCCTCGGCCTCGAAGCGGGCGTGGTCGGCGAGTTCGCCGTTCAGCTCGGTCTTGCGCGTCTGCCAGGTCGGCAGCTGCTCGCGGAGCTTGGCGGGGGTGTCGAAGACCTCGTCGAAGGCGCGGCCGGCGCGGTCGGTGTGGCCGGTGCTCAGGCGGTCGGTGGCGGCCGGGGTGAGGCCCCCGTGGTCGCGGGCGGCGGTGCGGGCGGCCTCCTCGGCCTCGCGGCGGGCGGCGAGGCGGGCGGCCTGGTGGGTGATGCGCTCGTGCAGAGCGGCGCGGGCGGTGAGTTCCTCGACCTTGGCGGCGAGGGCGTGCGGGTCGGCGTCGGGGTCGGTGACCAACCGGTCGGCGGCGTCGGCGACTTCGCGCATCACGGTGTCGCGGGCGCGGTCGGCGTCGGCCGTGTCGGCGCCGAACTCCTTGGCGAGGTCGCGCTGTTCCTCCTGCTTCGACCAGCTGTCGGAGGCGTGGTCGACGGCGTCGGCCGCGCGGCGCACCACCGTCTCGCGGGCGGCCTGGAGGGCGTACTCGTGCGGCAGGTGCCGGGCGCGGCCGGCCAGGGCGGTCGCGAACTCGGCGGTGGCCTCGGCACGTTCGCGGCGCGGGCCGACGAAGCCGTCGAGGCCCCCGGCGCTCTCCTCGAAGTCGCGGGCGAGCTGCTCGCGCAGGGACTCGCGCAGCCGGTCCTCGCCGACCGGGGAGAGCTCGGGCTTCTCGGTGATGCCGAGGTCGGCGAGCATTTTCCGGTCGTCGGCGGAGAGCCGGTCGAACCAGGTGTCGGCGGCCTGCTCGGTGAGGTGGTCGGCCTGGGCGAGGGCGCGTTCGTGGTCGGCGCGCAGCCGCAGGTCCGCGAGCAGGTGCTCGTCGAGCCGCTCCAGCGAGGCCCGCGCCCTGTCGTACCCGGCCTCGCTCAGCGCGTCCGGGTGGTCGAGGACGAGGGCCGCCTCGTTCTCGGCCAGGGCGCGGAAGGCCCTGCGCGCCTCGGGGCGGATCAGGTCCAGCCCGGCGGGCGGGAGTTCGGAGGCGTTGCGCGCGCCCCACTCGGTGACCGTCCGCTCGAAGTGGTCCATGGCCGTACGGACGGCGCCCTCGCGGGCGGCGGCGAGGCGGGTGAAGTCGTCGGCCCGGGCGAGGATCTCCTCGCGGTCCTGCGGGCGCCGCTCCAGCTCGGTGTACATGAGGTCGCGGGCGCGGCGGCGCTCGGGGTGGGCGGGGCCGTTCGGGTCGTCGGCGGGGAGGCGGACGGGCCCCTCCCGGTAGGCGCGCTCCAACGCCTCCTCGGCCTTCTCGTCGCGGCGGTGGCCGCTGCCGTCCGGGTCGTGGGAGAGCTGGTCGGAAGCCTCGGTGAGCTTGGTGTCGTAGGTGTCCTGGAGGTCGCGTTGGGTCTGCCGCCACTGTTCCTCGCGGCCCTCCTCGGTGCGGAGGTGCTCGGGCAGCGGGGCGTAGTGGTGCTCGGGCTCGGGGGCGTTCTCACCAGGGGCGTTCTCGCCGAACTTCTGCGCGTCCGGGATCGGGTCGGTGATCCTGCTCGGGTCGAGGGTGCGGAGGTACCGGTCGGGCAGCGGGGCGGGCCGCTCCCGGGGCGCGTCGACGTCGTCCTTGCCGAACTCCAGGACGGTGCCGCGGCCTTCGACGATCGGCCGGCCCTGCGCGTCGAAGCCGACGTTCGCCGCCACGATCACGTGGCCCGGGCCGGAACTCGGCGTGAGCCCCTCCTTGGTCGTCTCGAACGCGGGGGCCACCCAGACCGACCCCTTGGCGACGACGACCTTGAGGTCGGCGGTGTCCGGGTTCTCCCAGACCTTCGTCATCGCCTCCTTGAGGAAGGCGTGCCCGGCGCCGCCGAGGTCGCAGGCGACGAAGTCGAGGGTGCGCCGGCCGTCGTCCAGGTGGCCGTTGGCCTGCAGCACCGTGATGGTCTCGACGAGCTCGTCGACCGTCAGCGGCTTTCCGTTGCGCGTCGGCAGCCCGTCGGTGGTGTGCGCCACCACGGCGAGGCGGGTGCGGTCGACGGGGAGCAGCTCCAGCGTCTTCAGCGTCGCGTCGGACGGGTGGTCGCCGAGCACCCACGCGGGCTGCCGGTCGGGGCCGCCGGGCACGGAGTGGCCGTGCTCGGGGAGTTCCAGGTAGGTGACCGGCTCCTCGGGCGTGTGCACGGGCCGGGGCGGGTGCGCGGGCTGGATCGTCTCGTGCTGCTCGACGGGCTGGGGCTCGGGCTGGTGCTCGGACTGGTTCTGGGGCTGGTGCTCGGGCTGGGGCTGGTGCTGGGAGACGGTCGACGTGACGGGCTCCGGCCGGGTGACGGTCTCGTTCCCCGAGCCGCCGGCGTGCGCGGAGGCGCCCTTCCCCTCGGACTCCTCGACGGGCTTCTCCGGCGCGGGGGCGGGCCTGTTCTCCCCGCCGGTGGTGGGCACCTTCTTCGGCGCGTTCCCGGATTCGTTCGCCTGGTCCGTGGACCCGTTCGCCTTGTCCGAGGACTGGTTGCCGCCCTTGGACTCCGTGGGGATCGGCGACTCGGCCACGCCGCGGTGGGGCGTCGACTGCCCCTCGCCGACCGTACGCACGCCGTCCCCGCCCAGCTCCGCCGCCAGCCGCGCCTCGCGGGCCTTGGGGCCCTCCGGCCTCGGGATGAACGGGTTGGTCGGGTGCCCGGTCAGGGTGGACGCGACGGCGAGCCACACGCGCGGGTCCTTCAGGCCGTAGTACTTGGCGTCGCTGGTCAGGGCCGACTGCTCGTCCAGGTGCTTCATCGCCTCCTGGAACTTGAGGCGCAGCGGGCCGGTCGCGACGTGGCCGAGGTGGCCGAGCACGCCCATGGAGACGCCACCGACGAAGCTGTCGACGGTGACGTTGAAGGAGTGGTCCTCGCTGAAGACCAGGTTGTAGGTGCCCTCGGTGAGGACGTTCTGGAGGCCGCCCCTGAGCGAGCCGGCGAGCGCCTCCCCGAACTTGTACAGGAACTGCATCGCCGTCTGCGGCCGCAGGCCGTCCATCAGGACCATCGCCCGGTCGGTGAGGTCCTTGACGACCTGCTTGGCGCCCGGGTCCGCCACGTCCTTGACGACGGCGTTGAACAGCCGGCTCACGGCGCCCATGTCGACGGCGTAGCGGGCACCGTTCTCGATGATCGTCCTGGCGAAGTTCTCGGCGGCCTCGCGGGCGACCTCCCCGCTGACGCCGAGCCGGCCGAGGTGCTCCTCGAAGGACTTGACCAGCTCCTTGGTGAAGACCTCCTGCTTGGTCAGCTTGGAGACGATCTCGTCGGCGGTCTCCTTGGTGAGGGCCTTGGCGCCGTCCTTGGCCACCGCACCGATGCCGTCCTTGGCCAGGGCGCCCGCGCCCGTCTTGCCCAGGTCGTTGCCGATCGTCTTGCCGACCCCGCCGCCGATCTCGCGGATGGCGTCGTTGACGACGGTCTTCTCCAGCTGCTTGAGCTCGTTCTTCTCCAGGTTCTTGACCAGGTCCCCGCTGAGGAACTTGCCGATCCCCGAGAGGTCCTTGGTCAGGTTCCCGAGGATGCCGCCGCCGAAGATCTTCCCGAAGAGCTTGCCCAGACCGAAGGTGAGCAGCTCCAGCGGACCGGTGAGCAGACCGTTGATCGCCCCGAACTCGATGGCCTGGATGAGGGATTCGGTCTCGTAGTGGTCCTTGTGGCCCTGGGCCATCTGGATGCCCTGGATGATGCCGTCCATCACGATGCCGGTGGTGATGGAGAGGAACTCGTGCAGCATCAGCTGCTTGAACAGCCAGATGAAGAGCTGCTTGACCACCTCGCGGGTGATCCCCTCGGCGATGAAGATCTGTGCGAGCGAACCGCCGAAGGTGAGCGGGATGTTGGCGATCGCCCAGGCGATCTGGGCCAGCAGCTGGATGAGCTGGGCGATGATCATCCACTTCGTGTACTCGATGGCGTTGGCCACCTTGTACGCGTAGTCGCTGAGCTCCTTCGCCGCGTTGCCCGCCGCGGTGAGGTAGTCGGTGGCGCCGCTGCCGCCGTAGAGGCGGCGCATCTTGAGGACGAACTGGTCGGCGGCCTCGCCCTCGAAGTTGTCCTTGCAGACGCCGACGAGCTGGACGAGGTACTCGCGCAGCTCCGGGACCTTCTGGTGGATCAGCAGGTAGTCGTCGCCCGCGATGCGCAGGTCGTCCTCGCTGCCCTCCGGCCACTTCATGCCCGTCACGATGTGGAACAGCTTCCGCAGGCCCTCGGGCAGGGGGATGGACACGGCGGTGGGCTCCTGGCGGTGGTGAAGGCGGGGCGCGGAGGGGAGGAGGGCGGGCCGTCAGGGCGGGCCGTCAGGCTTGGCCCGAGGCGTCGTGGTCGGCGTCGTTGAGGATCTGCGACGCGTTCCTACCGCCCTGGCCGGCGCTGTCGAGGACCTCGCTGACCCTGGAGAACAGCTTGATGACGCCCTCGGTCGGCCTGTCGACGTTCTCGTGGTACTGCTTGCCGATGTCGTCGTTGCCGGCCGAGCTCTTGTTGTACCGGTTGATCTCGTCGGTCTTGCCCTTGATCAGCGTGATCAGGTCCGACATCTCGTGGAACTTGGCGAACTTGGACTCCAGGTCCGACAGGGCCTTCAGCTCCTCAGCCACGGAACTCCTCCTGGCGGTCGCGCTTGCGCCGCTCCTCGGCCGCCGCCTCGTCGGCGAAGCCGGGGCGCATCTGCCGCAGCGGCGCGAAGAGGTCGTCGAGTTCGGTTCCGCCGGACAGCGAGGCCCGCAGGCTCTCGCCGAGGCCCTTGAAGGAGCCCATCGTCTCGGTGATCCGGTCGCCGATGTCGGCCCGCGCGGTGTTCAGCAGGTCGGTGAGCAGCGAGGCGAGCGCGGCGGGGGCCATCGACCGGTAGCCGGTGGTGTGGAAGGTCATCGACACCACCTGGCCCTGGGCGCCGACCGTGACGGAGACCATGCGGTCCTTGGACGTCGCCGTGGCCGTCGCGTTCTGGAGCTCGCGGGCCGCCTCGGTCATCTTGGCCTGCTGCTCGGTGAGCCTGGTCATCGCCTGCTCGATCTGTTCGGCGTACGAGAACGCCATTCCCGCCTCCTCCGTGTCGGTCCCCGCGGTCACCCCGATGGCGTCGTCCCGGGCCCACGGGGGTCGGGCCCGGGACGCGCCGGTCTTCGGGGGTCGTACGGTCCTCTCTACGGACGGGGTGGGCCGCCCGGTTCGACGGGCCCGCGATCAGCGGCCGATGACTCCCGTCACCGCGCCGGAGTCGGTGCCCCAGACCTCCTCGTCCTCGGCCAGCCAGGTGGTGCGCTGACGCTCCTTCTCGCCCTGGCCCGCCCCACCACCGGCGCCGCCCGGGGGCGGCATCATCGGGGCGCCCGAGCCGCCGGTGGTGGAGATGCCGCGGCCCATCAGCGCCGCCTCCTCGGCGGCGGTGGCCGCGGCGGCCCGCCCGGCGGCCGCGTTGCGGGCCATGGCCGCCTCCTCGGCCAGCGCGGCACCCGCCTTGGCCGCGATCGGCGACAACCGCCCGCCCGTGCCGATCGTGGGCACGCCGCCGGACACACCGCCGGTGGTGCGCACGCCCGCGCCGAAGCCCTCGCCGATGCCCTCGCCGATCCTCGGGAGCGCCGTCGTGCGGCCGGAGCCGAAGTCGCCGACGCTGCTCCAGTTGGAGCCCAGGCCGGGCAGGCCGCCGGTGCTGCTGCCGGTGCCCAGGTGGCTCTCGATGGCGCGGCGCTGGTCGGAGATCATCTGGTCGAACGGGGAGACGGTGCGGCCGCCGGAGTCGCGGACGACGCCGTCCTTGTCGATGGTCGTGTCCTTGTCGAGCACGACCGTGTTGCCGTTGCCGTCCTTCATCAGCGTGCCGTCGGGGAGGGTGACGGTGCCGTCCGGGTTGCGCTTGGAGCCCGGCGGCACCTTGAACGCACCGCCCGGGATGATCGGGTCCGGCAGGCCGACCTTGGTGCCGGGCGGCACCTTCCGGGGCTTGCCGTTCGCATCCAGCAGCGGCTGGCCGTTCGGGCCGATCAGTTCGCCCTTGCCGTTGACCGTGGTGCCCGGCGGCACGTACATCGGCTTGCCGTCCTTGCCGAGGACCGGCTTGCCGTCCTTGTCGAGGAGCGGCGACTGGCCCGCGGTGCCGAGGTTGAGGTTGCTGCCGGGGCCGCCGCTGCCGGTGTGGCTGCCGTTCTTGTTGGGGTTGAGGTCCAGCTTGGGCGGGGGCGGCCCGCCGCTGCCGGTGTGGTTGCCGTTCTTGTCCTTGTTGTTCAGGTCCTTGAGGTCGGGGCCGCCCTTGCCTCCGCCGCCCTGGCCACCACCACCGCCGCCGCCCTGGGTGTCCGGCGCCTTGGGCGGCGCGTCGACCGGGAGGATCATCCGCACGTCACTGAACTTGCCGAGCGGGCCGCCCGCGTAGCCGTAGGACGTCGTCAGGTTCGCCTTCACCCTGATGGCCGCACTGTCCAGCGTCCAGGCGACCCAGAGGTTCCAGAGGGCCTTGGCCTGCTGCTCGATCTGCTGGAGGAAGGCCGAGCTGCTGCCGGCCACCGGTTGCACGCCGTCCCTCACCGACCAGGTGACGCTGCCGTAGTCGGAGCTGTCGGCGAGGGTCGGCACCAGGCCGTACGTCATCATGCTGAAGGCGTAGTGGACGCAGTACCAGGGCCAGGACAGGGAGTCGTCCTTGAAGTGCTTGACCTCCCAGCCCGTGCCCCCGTCCAGGTTCCCGGACTTGTTGCGCCAGGTGTTGTAGCCGTCGTAGAGGCCGTACAGCGCGAAGTTCAGGCCGTCGCCGCCGGACTTGAGGTGCGTCTCGACGCGGTGGTCGTCCCCGCCGAGCCGCTCACGCAGCTGGTCGAACTCGCTGCGCAGGCCGACCAGGACCTCCTTGAACCGGCCGGCCGCGCTGCCCTGGAACTTGTCGCCGGCGCCGTCCACGTGGTCGGCCCAGCCCTGGACCTTCTTCTGGCACTCCGTGGCCCAGGTGTGGAGGTCGGCGATGTCCTGGGCCACGTCGGCGAAGCTCTGGATGCTCGTCGTGTCGTTCCCGTGGCCGCCCCACAGCATCGGGCCGAGGATCTCGTCGGCCATGTGCTCGAAGCGGTACAGGTTGGTGCGGACGTCCTTCGGGTCGCTCGGCGTCCAGGTCTCCCAGTGGAGCTTGCAGCCGACGATCGTCGAGACGGCCGGGTTCGTTCCCGGGTAGGTCCACTCCGACCACACGGCGAAGCCGTCCTTGTAGCCGTTGATCTGCCCCTGGGTACTGGTGTAGACCTGGATGTCGCTGATCCACTGCTCGGCCAGGACGTCCTCGCGCTTCGCCACGTCGACCTGGTTCGAGGCGGCGAACGCCTTGATCATCTCCTCCCAGGGCTGGAGCGGCGTGGTGGCCGTCCCGGAGTTCTGGGGATCCTTGGTTTCTGCCATGGCTGCTTCCTGGTGCGAGGGAGGGCTGGTCGAGGCGTGGGCGGCCGGGCCGGGTGGGTCCGCGGCCCGGCCGCTCTGCGGTCAGACGTTCGGCTAGGTCCCGGTGCCGCCGCCGGTGCCGCCGCCGGTACCGGTGATTCCGCCGCCACCGGTGCTTCCGCCGCCGCCACCGTTGAGGACGTCGCTGAGGATCTGCATCATGTTGGCCTCGGTCCAGGCGCTGTGCTCACCCTCGCCCAGCCGGGTGTTCGCGTTCTGGAGGTCGACCACCACCTTGTCGATGGCGTCGTGGATGGTCCCCATCGAGGTCGTGAGGCTCGTGCGGTACGCAGTCAGCCTGTCCCGCAGGGTCTTGACCGGCTGGAACGAGTCGTTACCGGGCAGCAGCGCGTGGTTGGTGATCGTCGCCGACTTGGTGCCCACCTCGTCCCTGAAGGTCTGCAGGTCCCCGACGAAGTCCTTGATTCCGTCGGGATCGACCTTGATCGTGCCCTCGCCCATGGGCGAACTCCTAAGCCCTCGTGGCTAGTTGAACTGCTTCCGGCCGTCCTGGTCCGCCTGGATCATGGTCTCGTGCATGTGGCCGAGCCTGCCCGCGGCGGCGATGATGTCGTCGTTCATCGCCTGGGCGTTCCTGTTCACGACCTGCTGGAAGTTCGTGAAGGCGGTGGCCGCCGCACCCTGGAACTGACCGCTCTCCGTCAGATGGGTCAGCTGGTTCATCACCGCCTGGAGGCTGTCGCTCATCCCGCCGCCGGCCTGCGCCAGCTCGCTCTGCGCCTGCTCGATGCTCTCGTGGTGGAGCTGGATGCTCCCGAAGTTGTCCATGCCCATGGTTCGGCGTTCCCTTCCCGTCGTACGCGCCGTCAGGCGCCCTGGAGTCCTTCGTAGATGCCGTCGGCGGCCTGCGCGCGAGCCTCGGCCTCGGCGTTGGTGATGATCTGGCTGGCGCCCTGGGTCGACTCGACGAAGCGCTCGAAGGCGGCGATGACCTCGTGGTAGCGGCGCATCCAGTCGTCGAGCTTCTCCTGGAAGGTCGAGCTGGCGCCGGAGATCCAGCCCTGCCCGACCTCCTCCTTGATCCGCTGGACCGTACGGCCGGCCGTGATCATGTCGTCGATCTGCTGCTGCAGACCCTTGAGGACGTTGCTGATCGCCTCGTCCTGTTTCGTCAGCATGCCAGGCGTGCTCACCAGGATCTCCCTTCCTCCGCGCGCCGGGCGCGCGCGGTTCCGAACGACTCAACGGGGCTGCCGGGACGGGCGGTTCAGTCGCAGGCCGACGGGGCCGGAGAGGTGGCCTGAGCACCCGGACCGACCGCCGCCACCGTGGGCGCCCCCGCCACGGGGACCCCTGCCGCGGGGGCTCCTGCCACCGGGGCCCCCGCCGAGGCGGCGGTCGCGGAGACGGCGCTCGCGGAGACGGCGGGCACGTCCGCCAGGGCCGCCGGGTCCAGGCTCGGCCCCGCCGGCAGCAGCGCCACCACGGCGGCGGGCACGGCCGCCGGCGTCACACCCGCGTAGCCGAGCTGCTTGACCACGGCGGCCGAGGGCAGCGCGTACCGCACCCCGCCCTCGGTGACCAGGTACTGCGTCCCGCCGCCGCCCGCGCCCGACAGCACCCGCACCAGCGCGCCGCGCCCGGGCCGTACGGCGATCCGGTCGGCCACCGCGCAGGCGCCGGGCGCCGCCGGGGCCGGGGCGCGGCCCACGTCCGCCACGGCGGCGGGCAGCACGGTGACGGCGGTGGTCGGGGAGGCCGCGCCCGCGTGCACGTCCGCGCAGACGCCCTCGCCGCGCAGCGGGGTCACCAACTGCGGCGGCGCCTGCGGCAGTCCGCCGCCCGGGGCGGCGCCCGGCGCGGAGTGCGCGGCCAGGTCCTCCGCACCGATCGCGACGGGCGCGGGGGCGGCGCTGCCGTACGCCTCGCGCTGGGTGCGCCGGTCGCCGAGCAGCAGCCCGTACTGGGTCGCGGTCAGCGGGGCGAGGCCCTCACGGGTCAGGACGTAGCGGGCGCCGCCGGAGGCGTCGAAGAGCTGGCCGATACGGGTCGGCTTCCCCGCCAGCGCCGGGCCCGGGTCGCCCCGGCCGGGGACGGCGGGCGCGGCGAGGTCCGGCCCGGCGGGCAGGGCGTTCAGCACCCCGGCCGGGACGGGGAACGGCGTCGCACCGCCGTAACCGAGCGCCTGGAGCGCGCCGTTGGCGGTGTCCACGCGCAGCCGCTGACCCTGCCAGAGCAGGTGCACCGAGCCGTCCGGCAGCGCGACCAGCAGGCCCTGGCCGGGGCCGAGGGCCCTGCCCTCCCCCGCCGGGTCCACCTGCAGCGCCAGCCGGGGCGCGGGGGCGCCCGTCGGGCCGGGCTGCACGGTGCCGCAGACCAGCCAGGTGCCGCCGCCCAGGTCACCGGCGGGCGGCAGCCCGTCCGGGGCGCCGGCGATCCCCACCGGCAACCCGCGCGGGGCGTCCGCGATCGAGTCCCGGCTCACCGAACGGACCGTCAGCTGGTCGCCGGCCAGCAGCTTGGCGCTGGTGTCGTTGAGCACCGGGTGCAGCTGCCCGCCGATGGACAGGTAGCGGGCGCCGCTCTCCTCCACCACCAGCAGGGTGCCGGGCTTCTCCCAGCCGGAGTCGCCGCCGGGCTTGATCACCCCGTACACCGTCACACCGAGCCCGATCAGCACCGCCACCGCCAGGCCCGTCACCGCACCCCGGGTGGTCCTGCCGGTCGGGCTGTCCGGCGCGTCGGGCTCCGCCCGCAGCATGCCGGAGGCCAGCCTGCTCATCACGAACAGGTGCGCCTGCACCTGGTCGCGTCGGGACTGCATCCACGTCCTCCCCGCATCGCACACCGGGGCGCCGCCGATGCCGCGCCCCCACCCCGGTCCTACGGGCGGGAAGGGCCTGGGAGTTCATCCATATCTCTTGAACCCTCCGGTGCGGGTGCAGGATGCTGGGGGCCTTCGTGTCGGGAATCGAGGAGGGGCACGGTTGGACTGGGCTCAGGCCGCCGGGTACGGGGCCGTCGGGGGCGCGCTCGTCGAACTGGTCATCGTCAACGGGCGGTTGCTCGCCTGGCAGGCCGCCCGGCACAGAGCCCGCGACGAACGCAAACGCCGACTGCCTCCCCTGCGGCACTACATCGACCCGACCGCCGACCTCGCCGCCGCCCTCAGCCGGATCGCCCTCGGGGCACTGACCGGCTGGCTGCTCCACTCGCAGGTCACCGGGCTGTACGCGGCGGTGGCGGCCGGGGCTTCGGCGCCGGCGCTGATCCGGCAGCTGGGGACGTTCGGGAGCGTGCAGGACGTGGTCCGGGGGCCGGTGGCGTCGGCGGAGGTCGAGGCGACGAGGGAGCGGGCCGAGGAGGTGGGGTCATGACCTTCCTCCAGCGGTACCTGCGCTCGCTGCTGGGCCTGGGGGCCCCGGTCGGGCTCTCCTCGGACGGGCCTTCCCCGGTCGGGCTGTCCTCGGACGGGCTGTCCTCCGACGGGCTGCGGCCGGGCTCCGGCCTGCCCTGGTGGCGCCGGTACGCGGCCTCGCTGGTCGGGGTGCCGCTGGCGGCGGCGCCGGTCGGCGGCGGTGGCGTGGTGGCGCAGCCGTCGAGGGGGGCGCAGCCGTTCCACGGGTACACGCGCGGGAACCGGCACCTCCTGGTGCCGCGGCCCGGCTCGTACCAGCGCCTCGAGCCCGGGGGGCCTGCGATCGCCTACGGCGTCCCCACGGCGACCGGCTCCCCTCGTTCCCGCCGCCTGGTCGGCGTCGGCTTCGCCCTGGCACTGATCGGCGGGGTGATCGCCCTGCTCCTGACCGCCACTCCCGCCGACACGCCGAACCAGCCGGCGCCGAGCACGACCGCCCCCACGACGCCGGGCCGGAGCAGCCCGCCTCACCCGACGCCCTGACGGCCGCTCAGCACGGCACGGCCCTCCGGTGCCCACCGCAGCCGCTACGGTGGTCGTCGACCGGCGGACAAGTCGCCCAGCTCCCTGGGCACTTGAGCCGCAGCCGCGCTGATGACCTCCGGGGGACCCAGTGACGTACTTCGTGGAACTGCCCGTGACCGCCGGCCAGGACCCACCCGAGACCGTACGCGTCGAGATCACCCAGGTCGGCGAGGGCCTCGTCCAGGTCTCCCGCCCCGGCCAGGTCGTCGCCCGCGCCACCCGCTCCCTCGGCGACATGCTCGCCGGCATCCGCCCCGTCGCCCAGAACTTCGTCGAAGGCTTCCAGGGCCTGGCCCACGCCCCCGACGAGATCAGCATCGAGTTCGGCCTCTCCCTCTCCGCCGAGGCGGACGTGGTCATCTCCAGCACCTCCGCCGAGGCCAACTTCAAGGTCTCCCTCACCTGGAACCACCACCCGAGGGCCGAGCCCGCCGCCGAGGAGGAATAGGGAACCGTCAGGGCCGCATCAGCACCCCGTCAAAGCCCGACCGGCACTCCGCCCGGCGGGTGCAGGGTGGACGTCACCTGCAAGTCCGCAGGTTCGCACCGGAGGTGAGCCCGCATGTCCGTCTTCGCCGCGTTCCACTCCCACGCCCCCGCGCCCGCCCTCGACCACCCCGGGCATCGCCTGCGCGCCGCGTTCGCCCGGATCGTCGAACGGCTCACCGCGAGCCCCCTCGACAACTCCGTCCTGCACGCCATGGGCGCCCCCCGCACCACCACCCGGCCCGCCGGGCTGCACGCCCACTGGCACCCGGTCCGCCGCCCCGACGGCACCACCGGACTCGAGGCCGACTGGCACACCGGGAACTGAGTCCGTTCCCACGGCAGGGGCCGGGGCGGGACCATGCGGTATGGAGTTTCTCGCCTACCACCGCGACCGCCCCGGCTCGATGCCGCTGCGCAGCGCCCTGATCGAGGCCCACTGGTCCTACATGGACGGCTTCGCCGAGCAGTTGATCGCCCGCGGCCCGACCTTCGACGAGGCCACCGACACCGTCACCGGCAGCGTCCACATCGTCGACCTGCCCGACCCGGCCGCCGCCCGCGCGTTCGCCTTCGACGAGCCCAACTACCAGGCCGGCGCCTACCGGGACGTCCTCCTGCGCCGCTGGACCAACACCCTCGGCCGCACCATGTGGGACCACCCGGACCTCATGACCGAGGAAGCCCCCCGCTCCCTCATCCTCGCCCTCGGCGAAGGCGACCCCGCCGACCTCACCCCACCCCCCACCCACAAGCCCCACCTCATCGCCTACGGCCCCCTCCTCGCCGACGACGGCACCACCTGGCTCGGCACCGCCGCCATCCTCGACACCCCCGACCCCACCACCGCCCACACCCTCCTCACCCCCACCGCGTACGCCACCGTCGAAGTCCACTCCTGGGCCCCCGGCGGCCGCCGCTGACCCCCCACCCGGCCCCGCCCCCGACACTCGGGGGCCGGGCCGGGTACTCGAGCATCGAGTCGAACTTGGCAGGGATGGGCCACCGGTCCGGGTCAGGGCCCCGCATCAACCAGAAGAAGTGGTCGGAGTTGTATCCCCACTTCAGAAGCCCGCCCTCTGCCGGGGAGCACACCCGGCCAACTGCTCCAGCGTTTCTTCGATGCCCACGTTCTGCTCCAGGCTCTGTCAGGTCCGGTTGAGGGTGTCCTCGATGAGGTCGCGGGCGGCGGGGCCGTAGACGGCGGAGACCTTCAGGCGGTCGAACGCTCTGCGGAAGACGTCGAGGCGGGCCGGGTCGGTGATGGTTTCGGCGCCGCGGAAGCCTTCGACCTCCGCTCTGCGGTCGTCGAAGAGGGCGAAGCCGTCGCCCGGGTAGACGAGGAGCCTGGCTCTGGCGGGGATGATGCCGAGCTTGAGGCCGGGCAGGTCGATGGCCTCGGCCAGCCTGCGCAGTTGGCCGCGCATCACTTCGGAGCCGCCGATGTTGGTGAGCAGGGCCTGTTCGCCGAGGAGGACGTGGTAGGTGCGGCCCTCCTGCCCGATGTACTGGGCGCGGGCGGTGCGGGCCGCGACGCCGGCCCGGATGTCGTCGGGGGTGCCGTGGAAGTCGACGACGAGGCGGAGCATGGCCTCGGCGTACTGCGCGGTCTGGAGATTGCCCCAGATGACGTCCGGCGAATAGCCCGCGTAGTGGCGGGTTTCTCTGACGAGGTCCAGAAACGATTCCTGTACCGGGCCGGTGCCCTGCCGGAGGAGGCTGTCCCAACTCTCTTCTGTCGCCATGCCCGGGATTGTTCCAGTAAGTACTGACAGCCGTACGGGAGTTCCGCTGCCCGCCGTGGGGCGGGCAGCGGGGAGGGTCAGGGGGTGGGGCGCTTCTCGAGGCGGGTGCCTTCGCGGAGGGTGATGGACATGAGGTCGCTGGGGGCGTCGAGTTCGAGGCGGTGCCAGCGGCCGCGGGGGACGATGACGGCGGTGCCGGGGGTGAGGTGGTGCATCTCTTCGGGGGTGTCGGGGTGGTCGGGGCGGAGGTAGAGGCGGAGGGAGCCGGTGAGGCAGCAGACGGCTTCTTCGGCGTGGGGGTGCATCTCCCAGTGGTCGGCGTGGACGTCGGCGTCGGTCTCGACGTGGAAGGTGCCGATCTGCCAGGCGCCGGTGGGGCTGGTGGCCATCTTCCGTTCGGCGGCGTGGACGTGGCCGTCGGGGTGGAAGTGGAGGGCTGAGGCGAAGAGGGAGAAGGAGGAGGTGGTCATGAGGGGTTCCTTTCAGCGCGGCGTGAGGGCAGGGCGAGGACGGCGACGGCTGTGGCGAGCAGGAACAGGCAGGCCCCGCCTGCGAGGCCCGCGGCGTAGCCGTCGCCGAGTGCGGCGGTGTCGGTGGCGCCGCCGGTGTGCTGGGCGGCGACGGTGGCGAGGGCGGCCAGGCCGATGCAGCCGCCGAGTTGGCGGGAGCTGTTGAGCAGGCCGGAGGCGGTGCCGGCCTCGGCCGGGGCGACGCCGGTGGTCGCGGCGGCGGCGACGGGGGCGAGGAGGAGGCCGAGGCCGATGCTGGTGACGGCGGAGGGGCCGAGGATGTCGGTGAGGAAGGTGCCGTCGGGGCTGAGGCGGGCGAACCAGGTGAGGCCCGCGGTGGCGAGGAGGGCGCCGGCGATGAGGCAGGCGCGGGGGCCTCGGGTGGTGGTGACGCGGGTGGCGATGACGGTGCCGACGACGACGCCCGCGGAGAAGGGGAGGAACGCGGAGCCGGTCGCGGCCGCGCCCATGCCGAGGACCTGCTGCATGTAGAGGGAGACGAAGTAGAAGGCGGCGAACTGGCCTGCGGCCGCCAGGAACACCAGGACGTTGGCCCCGGCGACCCACCGGCTGCGCAGCAGGCCGAGCCGTAGCAGGGGTGCGGAGCTGCGGGACTCGACGAGGACGAAGGCGGCGAGCGAGGACAGGGCGACGGCCAGGGTGAGCAGCGTGGCCGGGGAGCCCCAGCCGAGGCGGTCGGCGCGGACGACGCCGAGGACCAGCAGTCCGCAGCCGCCGGTGGCGAGGAGTGCGCCGGGCACGTCCAGGCGCTCCCGGCGCGCGGGGTGCGCGTCGGCGGGTACGCCGGCGGCCGTCAGCGCGAGGGCGGCGGCGACGATGGGCAGGTTGACGAGCATCACCCAGCGCCAGCCCGCGTACTGGGTGAGGAGTCCGCCGGCGAGTACGCCGAGTGCGCCGCCTGCGGCGTTGACCGCGCTCCACACGCCGAGGGCGCGCACCCGGCTGCGCCCCTCGGGGAAGGTGGTGGTGAGCAGGGAGAGCGCCGCGGGGGCGGCGGCCGCGGCGCCGAGGCCCTGTCCGGCGCGGGCGGCGACGAGCTGCCAGGGGGCCTGGGCGAGGCCGCCGGCGAGGGAGCAGGCGGCGAAGAGGGCGAGGCCGAGGGTGAGTAGCCTGCGCCGCCCGTACAGGTCGCAGGCGCGGCCGCCGAGCAGGAGGGCGCCGCCGAAGGTGAGCGCGTAGACGTGGACGACCCAGGAGAGGTCGAGGGGGGCGAAGCCGAGTGCGGTGCGGACGGCGGGCAGGGCGACGTTGACGACCGACTGGTCGAGGGCGAAGACGAATTGGGCGACGGCGACCGCCGCGAGCACCACGGCGGGGCGCCCTCGGGAGTTTCTGTACATGTATAGAAACGTAGCGCGCAGCGGCGACCCCTGTCGAGCGAGAAGCGGGAAGAGGGCCCGGGGGATGATGGACCCATGCCCGAGCAGCACGAAGAGCCCCGCGAAGACCGGCACGAAGAGCCCCGCGAAGAGCAGCGCGAAGACCAGCGCGAAGAGCAGCGCAGAGCGCCCCGCAAGCCCCCCGGCCGCCCGCCCCGAATCTCCCTCGACCAGGTCCTCGACGCCGCGCGCCGGATCGTGACCGAGGAGGGCGTGGCCAAGCTGACGATGCGCCGGCTCGCGACAGAGGTCGGAAGCACCCCAATGGCGCTCTACCACCACGTGCGCGACAAGGACGAGCTGCTCGTCCTGCTCCTCGACGACTACGCCCGGCGGAACCTGCGCCGCCCCGAGCTGCCCGCCGACCCCCGGGAGCGGGTGCTCCTGGCCGCGACGGCGATCCACGACGCGCTGGCCGGCTGCCCCTGGATCGTCGAGGTGCTGACCGCCGACGACCTGATGTCCACCGCCTCGCTCTGGTTCGTCGAACAGATCGTCGAGGGTCTTCTCGCCTGCGGCCTGACCCCCGAACGGGCCGTCCACGGGTACCGCGCGATCTGGTACTACACGGCCGGGGAGATCATGGTCCGGGCGACGGCCGGCCGGCGGCGCGCGGACAGCGACCATCGAACGTACAGGGAGCGAGTTTTCGCCGATCTCGACGCAGAGGAGTTCCCGCGTTTGGCCCAGGTCGCGGCCGACTGGGCCGCTATCACGGCCGAGGACACCTACCGTCAGGGCCTCAGGGCCCTGCTGAACGGACTCCTGGCTGCTTCCTGACGCCTCGACACATCACCTCCACAGCCCCGGAAGAGACGTATCGTCACAGGTCATCCCACCTGTCACCACCCCAAACGCACCCTCCCCCGGAAACAAGCGGTAGGCCAATCTTCAAATCTCGACCATGCGTTTCACACATCCACCTCTTCGGGTGGTCCGGATGCTCTACATTGATTTCCGCCTCGCACGGTTGGACGAGGGGCGACGTTTGATGATCTGCGGTTCAGCGCCGGGGGCGGTGTGTTGACACCCCCTCGGGCGCGGGGTGGGGACGATCATTTCTCGGCGCCCGGGCGGGGTGTCCACGTCACGCGGCAATAGCGGCAATAGTCGATTCGCCATTCCCGGGAGCAGCGTTCCGGGAGACGCGACGGCTGCAGGAACGGTGCGGCACGGGAGGTGGGGCCTCCCCAGGGGAGGCATTCAGGTACGGGAGGCGCGAGCCTTCCTGGGGGGAGGGATCGTGTGGAGCGAACACGTCGAACCCGCTGACGACCTCGAAGGGGCTGTCGAGCAGGGGGAAGCCGAATTATCGACCCCGTTGCCACCGGCGCGACGGCGCCGGACGCACGGGGCGATCGACCGGGACGCGCTGGACTGGGAGCAGCAGTACCGCCGGACCGTGGTCGTGAGCGACACGGTGGCCACCGCCTTCGTGGTGGCGGCGATCGGCGGCTTCTTCGGAGTCAGGGACGCGGCCAACTGGCACGAGAAATGGGGAATTCTCGCCTTCGGCACCGAGATTCTGGTGCTGGTGGCACTGACGACCACCCGGGCATGGGCTCCGGCGGTGCTCGGGCAGGGCGCCGAGGAGTTCCGCAGACTCGGACGGTCCCTCTTCACGGCGGCCGTGGTGCTGTCGCTGGGGGGGATCGCCCTCACGTCGACCAACATCAAACTCTGGATCTTCGTCGCGATCCCGGCGATCACCCTGGTCACCATGACCGAGCGGTATCTGCTGCGGCTCGCGCTGCACAAGCAGCGCAAGGCGGGGCGGTGCCTGCGCCCGGTGCTCGCCGCCGGGAGCCCCGCCACCCTGCGCGACCTGATCGCCCGCACCCGCAAGTTCCCCCACCTGGGCTGGCGGGTGGAGGCGGTGTGCACGCCGTACGGGCTGGGGCCCAACGGGGACCGGCTGGACGGCGTTCCGGTGGTCGGCCGGCTCACGGACGTGGCCGGCCACGTGCACCGCGACGGCTACCGGGTCGTCGCGATCACCCCCGACCCGTACTGGTCGCCTGACCGGCTGCAGCGGCTGGCCTGGAACCTGGAGGGCGGCGACGCCGAGATGGTCGTGGCGCCCGTGCTGATGGAGGTGGCCGGGCCCCGGCTGCACGTCGACGCCGTCCTCGGCATCCCGATGCTGCGGGTGTCCATGCCGGCCTTCACCGGCGGGCCCCGGGCGGTCAAGGCGGTCGTGGACCGGCTCGGCGCCGCCGTCCTGCTGGTGCTGTTCTCGCCGTTGATGCTGGCCGTCGGGCTCCTCGTCCTGATCGACAGCAGGGGCGGGGCGTTCTACCGCCAGCACCGGGTCGGCAAGGACGGACGGCAGTTCACGCTGGTGAAGTTCCGCACGATGGTCGTCGGGGCGGACCGCAAGCGCGCCGAACTGGCCGAGCGAAACGAGGGCGCGGGCCTGCTGTTCAAGCTCCGCCGCGATCCCCGGGTGACCAGGGTGGGCGGGGTACTGCGCCGGTACTCGCTGGACGAACTCCCGCAGCTGTTCAACGTGTTGGCCGGATCGATGTCGCTCGTCGGCCCCCGGCCGCCGCTGCCGGAGGAGACGGCCGCGTACGGGCCTGACATCAAGCGGCGGCTGCTCGTCAAGCCCGGGCTCACGGGCCTGTGGCAGATCAGCGGGCGCAGCGACCTGCCGTGGGAGGAGGCCGTGCGCCTCGACCTGCGGTACGTGGAGGACTGGTCGCTCGCCCTGGACGCGGTGATCCTCTGGAAGACGCTGCGGGCGGTGCTCCAGGGGCAGGGAGCGTACTGATGCACGAGCCGCAAGAGGCGCAAGAGGTACACGAGTTGCAAGAGCCGCAAGAGGTGCACGAGCCGCACGAGGTTCAAGGGGAGCACGGGGGGCGCCGGGCAGCCGGCGCGCGGACGGCCGGCCACCGGGGCCGGCCCGAGGGGAGGGACGGATCATGCGGGTCAGCGTCTTAGGTCTGGGCTACGTCGGGTGCGTGTCGGCGGCCTGCCTGGCGAGCCTGGGTCACGAGGTCATCGGGGTGGACGTCAACCCCGTGAAGGTCGAGCTGGTCAACGACGGCAAGGCCCCGGTGGTCGAGGAGCGCATCGGCGAGATGATCGCCGAGGTCGTCGCGTCGGGTGCGCTGCGCGCCACCGTCGACGTCCGGGACGCGGTCCTGGGCACCGAGGTGTCGCTGGTCTGCGTGGGCACACCCTCGGAGGCCAACGGCAGCCTGTGCACCACCTACCTGGAGCGGGTCGCCGAGCAGATCGGCGCGGCGGCGGCGGAGAAGGCCGAACGCGGCGAGCGGCACACCGTGGTCTTCCGCAGCACCATGCTGCCGGGCACCTGCCTGGACCTGCTGGTGCCGATCCTGGAGAAGCACCTGGGCGGCACCGCCGGGGTGGACATCGGGGTGGCGGTCAACCCGGAGTTCCTGCGCGAGGGCACCAGCGTGCGGGACTTCTTCGACCCGCCGAAGACCGTCATCGGCGAGCTGGACGCGGCCAGCGGCGACGTGGTCGCCGCCCTGTACGAGGGCCTGCCCGGCGAGGTGTTCCGGGTGCCCGTCCCGGTGGCCGAGGCGATCAAGTACGCGGACAACGCCTTCCACGGCCTCAAGATCGGCTTCGCCAACGAGCTGGGCGCCGTCTGCCAGGCCCTCGGGGTGGACTCGCACCAGGTGATCGACGTCTTCCTCGCCGACCGCAAGCTCAACATCAGCCCCGCCTACCTGCGCCCCGGCTTCGCCTTCGGCGGCTCCTGCCTGCCCAAGGACCTGCGCAGCCTCGTCCACGCGGCGCGGCGGGCCGACATCTCGGTGCCGATCCTCTCGCACGTGCTGCCCTCCAACGCCGACCACCTCCAGCGCGCGGTGGAGCTCATCGAGCGCACCGGCAAGCGCCGGGTGGGCCTGTTCGGCCTCTCCTTCAAGCCCGGCACCGACGACCTGCGCGAGAGCCCGCTCGTCGAGCTCGCGGAGCGGCTCTTCGGCAAGGGCTACGACCTGCGGATCTACGACCCGAACGTGAGCCTGTCCCGGCTGCTCGGCGCGAACCGCGAGTACATCGAGACCCGGCTGCCGCACCTGGCGCAGCTGCTCGCGGAGTCCGTCGAGGAGGTGCTCGACCACGCCGAGGTGGCCGTGGTGGGCACCAGGGAGCCGGCCGTGCTGTCGGCCCTGCCCCACGGTGGCGGCCCGCTGATCGTCGACCTCATCCGCCTTCCCGACGCCGACGCGCGCCGGACCGAACCGGGGTACATCGGCCTTGCTTGGTGAAGAGACCGGCCGCGGCGGGCGCGGACGCCGCGCGCTGATCCTGGTGGAGAACCTGTCGGTGCCCTTCGACCGGCGGGTGTGGCAGGAGTGCACGACGCTACGCGAAGCGGGCTGGACGGTGGACGTGATCTGCCCGCAGGGCAGCAAGCGGGACACCGAGCCCGAGGCGGTGATCGACGGGGTGCGCATCCACCGCTACCCGTTGCAGGCCGCCACCGGCGGCCCGGCCGGCTACCTGAAGGAGTACGGCACGGCGCTGTGGCACACCGCCCGGCTGGCCCGCAGGGTCGGCCCGGTGGACGTCGTCCACGCCTGCAACCCGCCGGACCTGCTGTTCCTGCCGGCGCTGCTGCTCAAGCGGCGCGGCGCCCGGTTCGTCTTCGACCAGCACGACCTGGTGCCCGAGCTGTACCTGTCCCGGTTCGACCGGGGCAAGGACGCGCTCTACCGCGCCGTCTGCGCGCTGGAACGATTCACCTACCGCGCGGCCGACGTGGTGATCGCCACCAACGAGAGCTACCGGGAGGTCGCGCAGCGCCGCGGCGGCAAGCGGCCCGAGGACGTCTTCGTGGTGCGCAGCGCCCCCGACACCTCGCGGTTCCAGCCGGTGCCGCCGGAGCCGGAGCTGAAGCGCGGCAAGCCCCATCTGCTGTGCTACCTGGGCGTGATGGGCCCGCAGGACGGCGTGGACTACGCCCTGCGCGCCCTGGCGAAGCTGCGCGACGAGGTGGGCCGCAGCGACTGGCACGCCGTGTTCGTCGGCGGCGGCGACACCTTCGACGCGATGGTGGAGCTCTCCCGCGAGCTGGGCCTGTCCGAGCAGGTGCAGTTCACCGGCCGTGTCCCGGACGCGGACCTGGTGCGCTACCTGTCCTCCGCCGACATCTGCCTCTCCCCCGACCCGCTCAACCCGCTCAACGACGTGTCGACCATGAACAAGGTCCTGGAGTACATGGTCATGGGCCGGCCGATGGTCTCCTTCGACCTGCGGGAGGCGCGGGTCTCCGCCGGGGACGCCGCCGTCTACGCGCCCGCCAACGACGAGTCCCGTTTCGCCGAGCTGATCGCCGAGCTGATGGACGACCCGGACAGGCGCGCCGAGATGGGCAAGCTCGGCCAGGAACGCATCAACGGGCCGCTGGCCTGGCGCAACTCCCAGAAGGCCCTGCTCGACGCCTACGCCGCCGCCTGCCGCAACCACGGGAGCAGGAAGCACCGTTGAGCGACGACACGATACGCCTGGTCACGATCGGCCGGATCTTCCGACGGCGCTGGCGGCTCCTCGCCGTCCTCGCCGTCGTGGGCGGACTCGTCGGCTACGGCACCTCCCTGCTGTTCCCTCCGCAGTACACGACCTCCGCGTCGGTGCTGCTGCCGGGGGCGTGGCAGGAACGCGAACTGCTCACCCAGGCCCAGATCGCCACCAGCTCGGTGGTGATCGACCGCACGGCCGCCACCCTCAAATGGGCCGGGGTGGGCGGCACCGAACTGCGCGACCGGGTGACCGCCACGGCCTCGAACGGGAACATCATCGAGATCTCGGGCACGGCCGACACCCCGGAGCGGGCCCAGCAGCTCTCCGACCAGGTGGCCAAGCAGTTCGTCGGCTACGCGGCGCGGCTCACCGGCGACGGCACCGACCCGGAGGCGGCGCAGCCCGAGGCGCTGCGGCAGATGGTGCAGCAGGCCAGCAGCCGCATCACCGAACTGGCCAACGCGGCCAACCCGGGGCAGACCGTGGAGAGCGTGCAGACCCGCACGGAGCTCGCGAAGCTGCGCACCGCGCTCCAGGAGGCCGTCAAGAAGCTGGACCAGGCGGACCCGGCCACCTTCAAGTCCGCCAACATGGTGGTCATGGGCCCGGCCGCCCGGCCCACCGGGGAGGCGGCGCCGACGCGGATGCAGCTCGTCGCCGCCGGGGCGCTCTCCTTCTTCCTGTTCGCCGTCATCGGGCACCTGACGGCCGCCCGGATGAGCCGGCGGCTGCGCACCGAGGGCGAGATCGCCGCGGCGCTGGGCACCTCGCTGCTGGGCAGCGTCGACGTGCCCGGCGACAGGGCCGAACTGCGGCCCGGGGGCCGGGGCCCCAAGGCGCTGCTGCGCCGGCTGCTCGCCCTGGACGTGCGCTGGGACCTGCCGGTCCCGCACGCCTCCGGGGACGAGGCCAGCCGGCGGATCCGCTACCGCCGGGTGTGCGCCCGGCTGAAGGACCGGTTCGCCGCGCCCCGGCGGCTGCTGCTGCTCGTCCCCGAGGGCGACGGGCCGGCCCGCCTGGGAGCCGAGCAGCTCGCCGCCGAGGCGGGGAAGGACCCGCTGCTGCGGGTGGTCGAGGTGCCGCTCGCCCGGCCGCTGGTGCCCGACCACGACGAGGAGTCCGGCGCCGTGGTGATGCTCAGCGCGGGCAACTGGACGGCTCTCGAGCTCGGCGGCATCACCGAGGCGTGCGCGGACGCCGGGCACGAGGTCGTGGGCCTCGTCCTGGCCGGCCCGGTCGTCACCAAGGGGAAGCGCTCCGGCGGCCGCGCCTCGAAGAAGGCCGCCATCGCGAACACGGACGCCGAAGGCGGTGAGCGGTGACCACCCGTACGACCTCCGAGCCGTCGGCCGCCTCCCCCCTGCTGGACCTCCAGTCCCTGGTGGTCGCGGTGCGCAGGCGCCGCCGCCTGTGGTCGCTGCTGGCGCTGGTCGGGTTCGTGCTCGGCGCGGCCGTCGCCGTCCTGAAGCCGCCGCCGCCCACCGCCGTGGCCACCGTGCTGGTGCAGCACACGGCGGACCAGCCCAACGACCCCGGGACGCTGATCAAGACCGACGCGGCCCTGTTGCAGACCACCAACATCGCGGGCGCCGCCCTGAAGACCCTCGGGTCCCCGGACAGGCCCGAGGACTTCATCAAGGACTACAGCGGCACCGGGCTGACGAACAACCTGCTCCAGATCACCGTCACGGCCAGGAGCGAGACGCAGGCGACGGCCCGGGCCAAGGCCCTGGCCGAGACGTTCGTCGCCGACCACGTGGCCCGGCTCCAGCAGGCCGCGGAGGCCGAGTCCAAAGCCCTGCTCGAACAGCGCGACCGGCTCAAGGAGGAGCTCGCCCAGGTCAACAAGAGCATCGGCGACGCCTCCCAGGGCAACGCGTCCAAGACCTCGCCGAACCTGGAGTCGCTGTACGCCAGCCGGGCCGAACTCACCTCCCGCATCACCGACTTCGGGCAGCGCGCCGCCGAGGCCCGGGTCGGCACGCCCCGGCTCGTCGCCGGCACCCAGATCGTGGACGCCCCGCGCCTGGTCAAGGCGTCCCTGCCGAAGGCCGCCGCCACGGACGCCGCCGTCGGCCTCGTCCTCGGGCTGGTCATGGGCATCGCGCTGGCCGCCGTCGGCGCGGTGGTGGCGGACCGTCCGGTGCTGCGCCGGGAGATCGCGGCGAACCTGGGCGCGTCCGTCCTCACGGAGCTGCCCCGGACGCCGCGCGGGCCGCTCGCCCGCCTCCGGCGCCGCCGCGTGCGCGAGGCCCGGGAGCGGCTCACCGCGACGCTGGCTCGCAGGGTGCGCGGCGGCGAGGGGACGGTGTGCCTGCTGGAGCTGGGCTCCGCGCGCAGCACGGCCGGGATCGCCCTGGACCTCGCCGCGGACCTCCGGAAGGAGGGCCCAGTACTCCTCGTCGACGGCCTTCCGGGCACCCAGCTGGCCAGGGCCCCGAAGGCTTCGGGCACCACGGTGGTCCGCGCCGCGCAGGCCCCCGACACCCCCGAGACCGGCCAACTGCGGCTCGCCGTCGGCTCGGTGGCCCCCGGCACGGCCTGGACCGACCTGCAGTACCTCGGCACCCGCGCCGTGCTGGTCGTCCGGGCCGGGCACGGCAGCACCGCCTGGCTGCACACCGTGGCGCGCCAGCTCGCCGAGCAGCGCATCGAGGTGATCGGCGTGGTCCTGATCGACCCCGACCCGCGCGACCGCACCGACGGCACCCTCTGGGACGGCCCGCCCGCCCCGCCGCGCGGCGACGGCCAACCGCCCGCCCGCCTGAACGGGACCGCCCCGCGGCGGACCGAACGACAGCCCGTGCGGACCGCAGCGGTCCCCGACGACGACAGTGACCAGGAGGCGAGGTAAGGACATGTGCGGAATCGCAGGCACGTACCGATGGCCGAACGGGAAGGCCGTGACCGACCTTCTCACCGAGACCCTCGCCCACCGGGGCCCGGACGGGGCCGGCCGCTACAGCCACGCCCTCGCCGAGGGCGAGGTGCACCTGGGCCACCGGCGGCTGTCCATCATCGACCTGTCGGAGACCGGCGCCCAGCCGATGGTCCGCGACGGCCTCGTCCTCACCTACAACGGCGAGCTGTACAACGCGCCCGAGCTGCGCACCGAGCTCGAGGCCGCCGGGGTGCGCTTCCGCGGCACCTCCGACAGCGAGGTGCTCCTGGAGGCGTGGCGGCGCTGGGGCACGGACTGCCTGCCCCGGCTGCGCGGCATGTTCGCCTTCGGCGTCTTCGACGAGCGCACCGGCGAGCTGGTGCTCGCCCGCGACCAGCTCGGCATCAAGCCGCTGTTCCTGATCCGGCGCGGCGAGGGCCTGGTCTTCGCCTCCGAGCTCAAGGCGCTGGCCGCCGCCACCGGCGGGTCCCTCGAGGTGGACCACGCGGCGATGGTCGCCTCCCTCCTCTACTACTGGGTGCCGGACTCGCGCTGCGCCTACCGAGAGGCGGAGAAGCTGCCGCCGGGCAGCTGGCTGCGGGTGCGCCCCGACGGCCGGGTGGACCGCGGCCGGTTCTGGCACCTGCGGGACGTCGCCGCCGAGGGCCGGGAGCGGGCCCTCGCCGGCGAGCTTCCCGACCTCGCCGCCATCGTCGAGGAGTCCACGCGCCGTCACCTGCTCTCCGACGTCCCCGTGGCGACCTTCCTGTCCGGCGGGCTGGACTCCAGCTACCTGACGGCGCTGGCGGCCCGCGACCACCCCGGCATCTCCGCGTACACCATCGGCTTCCGCGCCGAGGACGCCAAGTTCGAGGCCATGCCCGACGACCTGCGCTACGCCCGGCAGGTGGCCCAGCGGTTCGGCGTCGACCTGCACGAGATCGAGATCGCCCCGGACGTCCTCGACCTGCTGCCGCAGATGACGTACCACCTGGACGAGCCGATCGGGGACCCGGCGGCGATCAACACCTACCTGATCTGCACGGCCGCCCGCGAGGCCGGGGTCAAGGTGATGCTGTCGGGGATGGGCGCCGACGAGCTGTTCGCCGGCTACCGCAAGCACCTCGCCAACCAGCTCGCCCTGCGCTACCAGCGCGTCCCGCGCCCCCTGCGGCGGGGCGTGTCCGCCGCCGTGGACCGGCTGCCGGTGGCCACCTCCAGCCGGGGCCTGCGCTCGGTGCGCTTCGCCAAGCGGTTCCTCTCCTTCGCCGACCTGCCGGAGGAGACGGCGTTCCGGCGCAGCTACACCATGTACGACCGCTCCGAACTGCTCGGCCTGGTCAACCCGGACCTCGCCCCGGCGGTCGAGGACGTGCTGGCCGAACACGCCGACGTCTACGAGGACAACGACCTCGACGACTTCGTCAACCGCATGTGCCTGGGCGACGCCCGGATGTTCCTGCCGGGCCTGAACCTCGCCTACACCGACCGCTCCAGCATGGCCGCCTCCACCGAGGTGCGGGTGCCGTACGTGGACGTCGAGGTGGTCAGGGCGGCGTTCACCTTCCCCGGCGACCGCAAGATCGTCGGCCGCCAGGGCAAGGCCGTCCTCAAGGAGGCGGCCGCCTCGGTCCTGCCGCGCGAGATCGTGTACCGGCCCAAGGGCCTGTTCAGCGCCCCGCTGCGCGCCTGGATGAGCCGGGACCTGGCCCCGCTGGTGCGCGAGGTGATCAACGACGGCGAGCTGGTGCGCTCCGGGTTCCTGCGCCGCGAGGCGCTGGCGCGGCTCGCGGCCGAGGACGCCGCCGGGCAGCAGGACTTCTCCAAGCACCTGTGGCACGTGCTGACCCTCGAGTACTGGTACCGCGGCGCGACCAACGCGTAGCGGCCATCCCGGAATTGAAGCAACCGGCATAGAAGCAACCGGCATAGAAACAAGGGGACTTCCGGTGAAACAGGTTGTGCAGAACTACAAGAGCGGCGAACTGTCGGTGCTCGAGGTGCCGGTACCGGGCTGCAAGCCGGGCGGGGTGCTGGTGCGCACCGTCTACTCCCTGATCTCCACCGGGACGGAGATGATGAAGGTCTCCGAGGCCGGGATGTCGATGGTGGGCAAGGCCCGCTCGCGCCCGGACCAGGTGGCCAAGGTCATGCAGAGCGTGGCCACCAACGGCCTGCCCGCCACGTACCGCAAGGTCATGGGCAAGCTCGACTCCTACACGCCGCTGGGCTACTCGCTGTGCGGGGTCGTCGAGCAGGTCGGCGCCGGGGTCGACGACGTGAAGGTCGGCGACCTGGTGGCCTGCGCCGGCAACGAGCACGCGCTGCACGCCGAGATCAACTGGGTGCCGAAGAACCTCTACACCCCGGTCCCGGACGGCCTCGCGCCGCAGCACGCCTCCTTCGGCACCGTCGGCTCGATCGCCCTGCAGGGCGTGCGCCAGGGCGAGCCGCAGCTCGGCGAGGTGGCGCTGGTCATCGGCCTCGGGCTGATCGGCCAACTGGTGGTGCAGCTGCTCACCGCCGCGGGCGTGCGCGTGGTCGGGGCCGACCCGGACCCCTCGCGCTGCGAACTGGCCGAGCGCCTGGGCGCGGCGGCCTGCGGCGACCCGGGCTCGGCGGCCGTGGAGAACGCCGTCGCGGAGCTGACCGACGGCCACGGCGTGGACCAGGTGTACCTGGCGGCGGGCGGCGGCAGCAACCAGCCCGTGGAGCTGGCCGCCCACCTGGCCCGGGACCGCGGCCGGGTGATCGACATCGGCAAGTGCCGCCTGGACCTGCCGTGGAACGCGTACTACGAGAAGGAGCTGGACGTCCGCTTCTCCCGCTCCTACGGCCCCGGGCGCTACGACCCGGAGTACGAGCTGGAGGGGCGCGACTACCCGATCGGGTACGTGCGCTGGACGGAGCGGCGCAACCTGGCCTGCTTCATCGACCTGATGGCCCGCGGCCGCGTCGACGTCGACCCGCTGATCTCCCACGTCGCCGACTTCGAGGGCGCGGTGGAGACGTACCGGCGCCTGAAGGACGGCGAGTTGAAGGCCGTCACCGCGCTGTTCCGCTACGCCCCGGCGGAATCGGAATCGGAATCGGAGTCGCAGACGAAGGCCGGGGCCCCGAAGCTGGAGATCCCGGCCGTCAGGCGCCCCGCCGCGCAGGCCGCGTCGGCCCGCCCGTCCCGGTCCCCGGTGCGGCTGGCGTTCATCGGCGCGGGCAACTACGCCTCCTCCATGCTGCTGCCGCACCTGGCCCAGCGCGAGGGCGTGGCGCTGTCCACCGTCGTCACCACCACGGCCCTGTCCGCGGCCAACGCCCAGCGCAAGTTCGGCTTCGCCCGGGCGACCACCGACCTGGACGCCGTCCTCGGGGACTCCTCGATCGACGCGGTCTTCGTGGTCACCCGGCACAGCTCGCACGCCTCGCTGACCCGCAGTGCGCTGCTCGCCGGCAAGACCGTCTTCGTCGAGAAGCCGCTCGCCCTGACCGCGGACGAACTCGCCTCCGTGCTCGCCACGGTGGAGGAGTCCGGCA
Source organism: Streptomyces sp. NRRL WC-3742 (assembly GCF_000720635.1). GTDB lineage: Bacteria > Actinomycetota > Actinomycetes > Streptomycetales > Streptomycetaceae > Kitasatospora. The sequence continues at coordinate 74,373 of NZ_JOCF01000020.1, forward strand.
ACGACCGCCTCCAGGTGGGCTTCAACCGCCGGTTCGCCCCGCTGCTGCGCGAGGCCAAGGCCCGCCTCGGCGCCCGCACGGGCCCGGCCAGCCTGCGCTACCTCGTCAACGCGGGCCGCCTCCAGCACGGCAGCTGGTACCTCCGGCAGGGCACCGAGGGCTCCCGCTTCGAGGGCGAGGGCGGGCACTTCATCGACACGGCGAGCTGGCTGCTCGGCGCGGACCCGGTCTCGGTGTACGCCGTCGCCCCGTCCGGCAACGAGGACCTGCAGATCGTGCTGACCTACCCGGACGGCTCCACCGCCACCATCAGCTACGTCACCTCCGGCGCGCCCGCCTTCCCCAAGGAGACGCTGGACCTGCTCGCCGACGGCAAGGTGCTCAAGCTGGACGACTTCGTCCGCGCCTCCGTGTTTTTCAGCAGCACAGCCGGCAGGAAGCGGTGGGTTAGCTCGCGGCTGCCCAAGGCCCGGGACAAGGGCCAGTCCAACGAACTCGCTTCGTTCGTCAAGGCCGTACGCACCGGCGGGCCCATGCCCGTACCGCTGGAGTCCCTGGTCGCCACCACGGCGGCCACCCTCGCCGTGCAGGCCAGCCTGGCCGCCGGCGCCCCGGTGGCCCTGGCGAGGTCGCTGTGACCATGAGCGCGGGCTGGTACCTGCGGCGCCTCTCCGCGATGGGGCCGCAGGAGGTCGCCGGCCGGGTGGGCGACACGCTGCGCCGGCGCCGGTGGGGGAACGAGACCCCGCCGGCGGGCCCGGCCGTCAGCGGCGCCCGGTTCACCGCCGTGCTGCCCGCCGGGGCCGTCGAGGCGGTGCCCGCCGACGCCGCCGAGCGGCTGGTCGCCGAGGCGGACCGGCTGATGGACGGCCGCGCCGAGTTCTTCGGCGTGGAGCGCGAGGACATGGCCGACCCGGACTGGTGGTTCGACCCGAGGACCGGCCGCCGGGCCACCGCCGGCTACGCCTTCGACGTGCCCTACCGCGACGAGGGCACCGTCGGCGACATCAAGCAGATCTGGGAGCCCTCCCGGCACCAGTACCTGACGGTGCTCGCCGCCGCGTACGCCGTCACCGGCGACGAGCGCTACGCCGAGCGCGTCGCCGCCCACCTGCGCTCCTGGTGGAAGGTCAACCCGCCGCTGGAGGGCGTGCACTGGGTCAGCGGCATCGAGCTGGGCATCCGGCTGCTGTCCTGGGTGTGGGTGCGCCGGCTGCTGGAGGGCTGGCCGGGCGCGGCCGCGCTGTTCGAGTCCAACCCGACGGCGCTGCACCAGATCTGGCACCACCAGCGCTGGCTGGCCGCCTTCCCCAGCCGGGGTTCCTCGGCGAACAACCACGTCATCGCCGAGGCGGCCGGGCAGTTCGCCGCCTCCTGCGCCTTCGACTGGTTCCCCGAGTCGGAGCGCTGGCGCGCGCAGGCGCTGCGCTCCCTGGACCGGCACCTGCGCGCCAACACCTTCCTGTCCGGCCTCAACCGGGAGCTGGCCAGCGAGTACCACGGGCTCGTCCTGGAACTGGGCCTGGCCGCGGTCGCCGAGGCGGACGCCACCGAGGTGCCCGTCCCCGCGACGGTGCGGCTGGTGCTGCTGCGGATGACCGACGCCCTCGCGGCCGTGGTGGACAACCGGCTGCGGCCCCCGCGCCAGGGCGACGCGGACGACGGCCACGGCCTGATCGTGGACGGCGCGGGCACCGACCGCTGGGCCTCGCTGCTCGCCACCGGGGAGGCCGTGTTCGGCCGCCTGCCCTGGTGGCCGGAGGTGACCGCCGGCGACGCCCGCACCCCGATGCTGGCCGCGCTGCTGCGGCCGTACGGGGCGGACGTGGCCCGCCCGGCGCGGCGGCCCGTCCACCTGCCCGACGCCGGGATGACCATCCTGCGCGACGCGCGGGACCGGATCTGGTGCCGCTGCGACGGCGGCCCGCACGGGTTCCTGTCCATCGCCGCGCACGGCCACGCGGACGCCCTGTCCGTGGAGGTGCGCCACGACGGCGTCGAGGTGCTCGCCGACCCGGGGACGTACTGCTACCACGGCCAGCCCGAGTGGCGCAGCTACTTCCGCTCCACGCTGGGCCACAACACCCTGGAGCTCGGCGGCGAGGACCAGTCCGTCTCCGGCGGCCCGTTCCTGTGGACCAGGCACGCGAGGACCCGTGTCCTGGTCGCCGACACCTCCGACCCGGCCGTGGCCCGCTGGTGCGCCGAGCACGACGGCTACCGGCCCTCGACGCACCGGCGCCGGGTCGAACTCGCCTACGCCGAGCAGGAGTTGAGGATCACCGACGAGGTGGTCGGCGAGGGCGGCCAGGTGCGCCTGGCCTTCCACCTCGGCCCGGAGGTCACGGCCGAACTGTCGGACGGGCTCGCCAGGCTCACCTGGAGCGCGGACGGCGAGGAGCGCTCCGCGGTGCTCGACCTGCCCGGACAGCTGACCTGGCGGGCGCACCGGGGTGAGAGCGGGCCGCCGCTGGGCTGGTACTCGGCGGGCTTCGGCCGCAAGGTGCCCGCCACCACGCTCGTCGGTACGGGCCTCGGCCCCGCCGAGGGCGCGCAGGGTTTCGTCACCGTACTGAAGTTCGGCTGAGCTCAACCGAGTTCGGGGCAGCGCTTTTCAACGGCTAGGGAGGGCCACGGGGTTGGGAACGACAAGGCGGCTATGGGGGGCGTCGGCGGGGCTGGTGCTGGCCCTGCTGGCGGCGACCGGGTGCTCCAGCGGGTCGGGGGCCCCGTCGGAGCCGACGGCTCCGTCCTCGCGGTCGACGGCCGTGCCCGCCCCCGGGCCCGCCACGCCCTCCCCGGCGACGGCCGTCGCCCGGGTGTGCGCCGGGCCGCAGGCCGGGCCGGCCACTCCTCCGGACGGCGCGGTCCCCGTCGACCCGGCGGTGACCGGGGACCTCACGGCGAAGACCAAGGCCAGCCCCCCGCACACCACCTTCTGGCTCAAGCCCGGCACCCACACCCTCGAAGCCGACCGGTACGCCCAGGTCGTCCCCAAGGAGGGCGACACCTACCTCGGCGCGCCGGGCGCCGTCCTCGACGGCCACCGGACCAACCAGTACGCCTTCGGCGGCTCCGCCCCCGACGTCACCCTCCGGTACCTCACCGTCCAGGGCTTCGTCGCGCCCCAGAACGAGGGCGTGGTCAACCACGACTCCGCCGACGGCTGGGTGATCGAGCACTCCGTCGTCCAGAACAACTCCGGCGCCGGGCTGATGGCCGGCGCCCGGCAGAAGGTACGCGCCAACTGCCTGCGCGACAACGGCCAGTTGGGCCTGAACGCCTACAAGTCCGGCGGGCCGCTGAGCGACCTGCTCGTCGAGGGCAACGAGATCACCGGCAACGACACCGACCAGTGGGAGAAGCGCCAGCCCGGCTGCGGCTGCACCGGCGGCGCCAAGTTCTGGGCCGTCAACCGCGCCGACGTACTCGGCAACTGGGTGCACGACAACCGCGGGCCCGGGCTGTGGGCGGACACCAACGACAACGACTTCCGCATCGAGGGCAACGTGCTGGAGTCCAACGACGGCGCCGCCCTGATCTACGAGACCAGCTACAACGCCGTCATCCGCAACAACACCATCCGGCGCAACAACTGGGTCGACGGCCGCCGGGCCGCCGACCGCGGCGACTCCTTCCCGTACGCGACCGTCTACCTGTCCGAGTCCGGCGGCGAGCCGCGGGTTCCCGCCCGGACGGACCGGATCGAGATCGACCACAACGTCCTGGAGGACAACTGGTCGGGCATCACCCTGTGGGAGAACGCCGACCGGTTCTGCAACAGCCCGGCCAACACCTCCTCCGGGGACTGCACCCTGCTGGTGAAGGAGGCGGCGCGCTGCGCCCAGCCGTCCATCGCCGCCGGGGCGCTGTACGCGGACTGCCGGTGGAAGACCCAGCGGGTGGACATCCACGACAACCGCTTCTCGCTGGACCCGTCCGTCGTCGGCTGCACCACGGGCTGCGGCCGGATGGGCGTGCTGGCCAACTACGGCACCTACCCGGACTGGTCGCCGTACAAGGGCGAGCTGGTGGCCGAGGCGATCACCCGCTCGCAGGACAACCGCTGGCAGCGGAACACCTACGTCGGGCCCTGGACCTTCGTCGCCCACGACCCGAGCCGCACCCTCGACTTCGGGCAGTGGCAGGGCGCGCCCTACCAGCAGGACGCGGGCAGCACCCTCCAGCCGACGGCGGGTGGGTGAGATGGCACAGAACACCGGGACAACACAGAAGACCGCACAGAACCCCGCGCCGGTCACCGGCCCGCCGAGGACCGTCGAGCTGATCTGGGGCCTGCTGATCCTCAACACCCTCGGCTCCGCCGGCGCGAAGACGATCATCCCTCTGCCCCGCTCCCTCATCCAGATGGCCACCATGGGCGCGCTGGTCTCGGCGTTCGTGCTGGCGCTGCTGCTGAACCTGCGGATCAGGCTGCGGGCCAGTGCCTTCCTGTTCCTGCTGACCCTGATGCTGGTGCTGAGCGTGGTCGCCAGCGTGCACATGGGCACCGGCTTCGGCTCGCTGTTCCGCTGCTTCCGGCTGTCGCTGTTCGTGGGCACCCTGTGGCTGCTCTCCCGCTGGTGGGACGGCGGACCGACGTTCGTGCGCTTCCACATCCGGATGTACTTCGTGGTGCTCGCCTCGGTGGCGGCCGGCCTGGTCGCCTCCCCCGGCGCGGCCATGCCCGAGCTGTACGGCGGGCGGCTGGTGGGCGCGTTGTGGCCGCTGACCCCGCCTCAGATCGGGCAGTACGCGGCGGTGATCATCGGGCTGACCGTGCTGCTCCTGCTGGACGGGCGCACGACGGGGCGCAGCGCGGCGACGATCATCGTGCCCTCCCTCGTGCTGCTCGCGCTGACCCACACCCGCACGGCCACCCTCGGCATGATCGTCGGGCTGCTGCTGGCGATCGGCTCGCTGCTGCTGACCAGCGCCGCCGCCCGGCGGTTCTTCAGCTGGGCGGTGGTGATCGCGGTGGTGGCCGCGGTGGGGCTGAGCTCGCTGCTGCAGGCGTGGTTCCTGCGCGGCCAGAGCCAGGAGAACTTCTCCAACCTGACGGGCCGGGCGAAGGTGTGGGACGCGCTGCTGGCGGCGCCGCGCACACCACTGGAGGAGTGGCTGGGCTTCGGCCTGGGCGACAAGTCCTTCGGGGGCCTGCCGATCGACAACAGCTGGCTGGCGGTGTTCAACGAGCAGGGCCTGGCGGGGGTCGGCATCGTCGCGGCGGTGTTCCTGGCGCTGGGCGGGGTCGCCCTGCTGCGGCCGCCGTCGCTGGCGCGGGCCTGCGCGATCTACCTGATCAGCTACTGCGCGATCGCCTCGTACACCGAGGCGGGCCTCGGCGACGCCTCGCCGTACCTGCTGCACCTGACGGTGGCCGCCTCGCTGCTGGTGCCCGCGCCGACCCCTCTGGCCGACCCGGCCGCTCCCCTGCCAGTACCGAGGATCCCCCGCCAACGCGGACCGCGACGAGCCCAGAGATCGGAGGCGAGCTGAGATGCACGTCCTCGTGGTGCACAACCGCTACTCCTCGGCGCAGCCGAGCGGAGAGAACAAGGTGGTCGACCAGGAGGTGGCCCTGCTGCGCGAGGGCGGCCACCGGGTGGAGCTGTTCGAGCGGCGCAGCGACACCATCGCCGGGCGCTCGCTGCCGGGCAAGGTGGCGGTGCCGCTGCTCGTGCCGTGGAACCCGGCGGTGCGGACGGAGCTGGCGGCGAGGCTGCGGGCCGAGCGCCCGGACGTGGTGCACGTGCACAACGTGTTCCCGCTGCTGTCGCCGTCGGTGCTGGCGGCCTGCGCGGACGCGGGGGTGCCGGTGGTGGCCACGCTGCACAACTACACCCAGGTCTGCCCGCCGGGCACGCTGCAGCGCGACGGGCGGCCGTGCACCGAGTGCGTGGGCGGCTCGCCGCTGCCGGCGGTGAAGCACGGCTGCTACCGGAACTCGAGTCTGGCGACGGTGCCGCTGGCGGTGAGCCTGGCGGTGAACCGGCGGCGCTGGTGGTCCGGGGTGGAGCGGTTCTTCTGCATCTCGGCGGCTCAGCGCGACGTCCTGGCGCGGGCCGGGATGCCGGCCGAACGGCTCGCGGTGAAGCACAACTTCGTGCCGGACCCGGGGATCCTCCGCGAGGGCGGGGGCGAGCACGTGCTCTACCTCGGCCGGCTGGCGGAGGCCAAGGGCGTGCGGCTGCTGATGGCGGCCTGGGACGAGCTCACCGCCGCCGGCGGGGTGGGCGTTCCGCTGGTGATCGCCGGGACGGGGCCCCTGGAGCAGGAGGTCACCGCCTGGGCCGCGGGCCGCGGCGACGTGCGCGCCGTGGGCCTGTACGACACCGAGCAGTGCCGGGCGGCGATCGCGCGCTCGGTGGCCGTGGTGGCGCCGTCGACCTGGCTGGAGGCGTTCGGTCTGGTGGTCGTGGAGGCGATGGCGGCCGGGGTCCCGGTCGTGGCCGCCGGTCACGGCGCCTTCGTCGAACTCGTCGAGGACGGCGTGACCGGGCTGCTGCACCGGCCGAACGACGCCTCCTCGCTCGCGGGGGGCCTGCGCCGGATCGCGGCGGAGGCCGGCCGCAACAAGGAGATGGGCTTGGCGGCCCGGAGCCGTTACGAGCAGGGGTTCAGCCCCGCCGTCGGCCTGGAGCGCCTCGTGGAGGGGTACCGGTCCGCGATCGCGGGCCGGTCCGGCGGCGCGGACGGCGCGCCGCCGGTGACGGATGGAAACGCTGGCCCGCGGCGGGGCGACCGCCCGGGCAGGAATGGGGGCACCACACCATGACACGTTGCCGACTGTGCGGATCGACGGCGTTGGGGAGCGTCGTCGACCTGGGGGCGACCCCGCCGTGCGAGAGCTTCCTCTCCGCCGAGCAGCTGGACCTGCCGGAGACGACGTACCCGCTGCACCTGCGGGTGTGCACGGACTGCTGGCTGGCGCAGATCCCGCCGCTGATCACGCCGGAGGAGACGTTCAAGGAGTACGCGTACTTCTCCTCCTTCTCGACGTCCTGGGTGGAGCACGCCCGCACCTTCGTCGACGGGGCCGTGGAGCGCCTGGGCCTGGGCCAGGACTCCTTCGTGGTCGAGGTGGCGAGCAACGACGGGTACCTGCTCCAGCACGTGGTCGGGCGCGGCATCCGCTGCCTGGGCATCGAGCCGTCCGTCAACGTCGGCGCCGCGGCCCGCGAGGCGGGCGTGCCCACCCTCACCGAGTTCCTGTCCCCGGAGACGGGCGCGGCGGTGCGCGCCGAGCACGGCCCGGCGAGCCTGGTCGTCGCCAACAACGTGTACGCGCACATCCCCGACGTGGTGGGCTTCACCCAGGGGCTGCGCGCCCTGGTGGCCGACGACGGCTGGGTCTCCATCGAGGTGCAGCACCTGCTGACCCTGATCGAGGAGAACCAGTACGACACGATCTACCACGAGCACTTCCAGTACTACACGGTGGCCTCCGCCATCCAGGCCCTGGCCAGCGGCGGACTCGCCCTGGTGGACGTGGAGTTGGTGCCCACGCACGGCGGCTCCATCCGCCTGTGGGCGCGGCCCTCCGAGGTGGCCGGCGAGCCGACGCAGCGGGTCGGCGACGTGCTGGACCGGGAGAAGGCCGCGGGCCTGCGCGAGCTGTCCGGGTACACCGAGTTCTCCGCCCGGGTCGCCAAGGTCCGCCGGGACCTGCTGCGGTTCCTGGTCGAGGCGGCCGAGCGCGGCGAGACGGTCGTCGGCTACGGCGCCCCCGGCAAGGGCAACACCCTGCTCAACCACTGCGGCATCCGGGCCGACCTGCTGCCGTACACCGTGGACCGCAACCCGTACAAGCACGGCCGCTTCACCCCGGGTACCCGCATCCCGATCCTGGCGCCCGAGCAGATCAGCAAGGACAAGCCGGACTACGTCCTGGTCCTCCCGTGGAACCTGCGGGCCGAGCTGATCGAGCAGTTGTCGTTCGTGAACGAGTGGGGCGGCCGCCTGGTCTTCCCCATCCCGGAGCTGAGCATTGTCGAGGTGGGATCGTGAAGGTCGTCCTGTTCTGCGGCGGTTACGGGCTGCGCATGCGCAGCGGAGCCTCCGACGACGTGCCCAAGCCGATGGCGATGGTCGGCCCCCGGCCGCTGATCTGGCACGTGATGCGCTACTACGCGTACTTCGGGCACACCGAGTTCATCCTGTGCCTGGGCTACGGCGCCCGGCACATCAAGGACTTCTTCCTCAACTACGAGGAGACGGCGTCCAACGACTTCGTGCTGCGGGGCGGCAAGCCCGAGCTCCTGTCCACCGACATCTCCTCCTGGACGATCACCTTCGCCCAGACCGGCATCGAGTCGCCGATCGGCGAGCGGCTGCGCCGGGTGCGCCACCACCTGGACGGGGACGAGATGTTCCTCGCCAACTACGCCGACGTGCTCACCGACGCGCCGTTGCCGGAGATGATCGAGAAGTTCTCCCGGCGCGACGCCGGGGCCTCGATGATGGTGGTGCCGCCGCAGTCCTCCTTCCACTGCGTGGAGCTGGGCGAGGACAACCTGGTGGGCGGGATCACCGCCGTCAGCGACATGCCGCTGTGGGAGAACGGCGGCTACTTCGTGCTGCGCCAGGAGGTCTTCGACCACATCCCGGAGAACGGGGACCTGGTCGCCGACGGCTGCGCGGGCCTGGCCAAGCAGGGCCGGCTGGTCGCCCACCAGCACCGCGGCTTCTGGAAGCCGACCGACACCGTCAAGGAGCGCGCCGCCCTGGACAACGCCTACGCCCGGGGCGAGCGCCCCTGGGCCGTGTGGGAGAAGGACGGCGCCGGCTCCGGCCTGAGGACGGCGTGATCCGCCTCGGAGCCCCCGGGCTGGGCAGCGTCGTGGCGGTGGGCGCCCACTGCGACGACATCGCCATCGGCGCCGGCGGCACCCTGCTGACGATGTGCCTGGCGCGTCCCGGGCTGCGGGTCGACGCGCTGGTGCTCTCCGGCGGGGGCGGCGAACGGGAGCAGGAGGAGCGGGCCGCGCTCGCCGCCTTCTGCCCCGGCGCCGACCTGCGCCTGACCGTCCTCAAGCTGCCCGACGGGCGGATGCCGGCGCACTGGGACGAGGCCAAGGCTGCGGTGGAGGAACTGCGCGAGCGGACCGACCCCGACCTCGTCCTCGCCCCGCGCACCGAGGACGCCCACCAGGACCACCGCGGCCTGGCGAAGCTGATGACCACCGCCTTCCGCGACCACCTGGTCCTCGGCTACGAGATCGTCAAGTGGGACGCCGACCTCGGCCGCCCCACCGCGTACCAGCCGCTGACCACCGAGATCGCCGAACGGAAGGTGCGGCTGCTCCAGGAGCACTACGCCTCCCAGCGCCACCGCCCCTGGTACGACCGGGAGGCGTTCCTCGGGCTGGCGCGCATCCGCGGCATCGAGTGCCACGCGCGCTACGCCGAGGCGTTCGCCGCCACCAAAGTGACGCTCAACCTCGCGACGCCTACCCCCGCCACGCCCGACCCCGCCACGCCCGACCCCGCGACTCCCGCCCTGGAGGGCTGACCCTTGCGCGTACTGCTGACCGGACACCAGGGCTACCTGGGCACCGTGATGGCCCCCGTCCTCGCCGAGGCCGGACACGAGGTCGTCGGGCTGGACTCCGGCCTGTTCGCGGACCACGTCCTCGGCCCCACGCCCGCCGACCCGCCCGGGCGCCGGGTCGACCTGCGCGACGTCACCGCCGAGGACGTCGCCGGGGTGGACGCCGTCATCCACCTGGCCGCCCTGTCCAACGACCCGCTGGGCTCGCTGGCCCCCGACCTCACCTACGACATCAACCACCACGCCTCGGTGAAGCTGGCCTGCCTCGCCCGCGAGGCCGGGGTGGAGCGCTTCCTGTACGCCTCCACCTGCTCGGTCTACGGCGCCGCGGGCGGCGACGAGCTGGTCGGCGAGGACGCGCCGCTGCGGCCGGTGACGCCGTACGCGGAGTCCAAGGTGCGTGTCGAGGACGACCTGCACGAGCTGGCCGACTCCGACTTCACCCCGGTGTACATGCGCAACGCCACCGCCTTCGGCTACTCGCCCCGGCTGCGCGCCGACATCGTGCTGAACAACCTGGTCGGCCACGCCCTGCTCTCCGGCGAGGTGCTGGTCCTCTCCGACGGCACCCCGTGGCGTCCGCTGGTGCACGCCGCCGACATCGCCCGGGCCTTCGCGGCCGCGCTGGTCGCGCCCAAGGAGGCCGTGCACGACCGGGCGTTCAACATCGGCAGCGAGGTCAACAACGTGACGGTGGCGGAGATCGCCGGGCAGGTCGCCGAGGCGGTGGAGGGCTCGACGGTGCGCATCACCGGCGAGGCCGGCGCCGACCCGCGCTCCTACCGGGTGGACTTCTCCCGCTTCCGGGCCGCGATCCCCGGCTTCGACTGCGAGTGGACGGTCAAGCGAGGCGCCCTCGAACTCGCCGACGCCTACCGGAAGTTCGGCCTGACCAGGGAGAGCTTCGAGCGGAGCTTCACCCGGCTGGCCGTGCTGCGCGCCGCCACCGAGGCCGGCACCGTCGACGACACCCTCCGGTGGCGCCGGTGACGACCCTAGGGGAGTCCATGCACGCCCTGGTGGAGCGGCTGTACCCGCTCTGCCGGAGCATCACCGGGGACGGCGTGCGCGCCACCCTGGACATCGTCGGCGAGTACCTCCCGCTCCAGGTGCACGAAGTCCCCACCGGCACCCCGGTGCTGGACTGGACGGTGCCGCAGGAGTGGAACATCCGCGACGCGTACGTCGCCGACGCCTCCGGCCGCCGGGTGGTCGACCTCGCCGCCTCCGCCCTGCACGTGCTCGGCTACAGCGTGCCGGTGGCGGCGACCATGCCCCTCGCCGAGCTGCGCCCGCACCTGTTCACCCTGCCGGACCAGCCCGCGCTGATCCCGTACCGCACCAGCTACTACAAGCCGGAGTGGGGCTTCTGCCTGGCCCAGGAGACCCTGGACGCCCTGCCCGAGGGCGACTACGAGGTGCGGATCGACTCCACCCTCGCCGACGGCCACCTCACCTACGCCGAGCACGTGGTGCCCGGCCGGGTCGCCGAGGAGGTGATCGTCTCCTGCCACGTCTGCCATCCCGCGCTCGCCAACGACAACATGGCGGGCGTCGCGGTGGCGGTGTTCCTGGCACGGGAGTTGGCGCAGCGCGACCCCTGGTACACCTACCGGTTCGTCTTCGCCCCCGGCACCATCGGGGCGATCACCTGGCTGGCCCGCAACCGGGAGCGGGTGGACCGGGTGAAGCACGGGCTGGTGCTGGCCTGCGCCGGGGACTCCGGGCAGCTGACGTACAAGCAGAGCCGGCGCGGGGACGCGGAGATCGACCGGGTCCTGGCCCACGTCCTGTCCACCTCCGAACGGCCGCACGAGATCAGGGAGTTCACCCCGTACGGCTACGACGAGCGGCAGTACTGCTCCCCCGGGTTCGACCTGGGCGTCGGCTCGCTCTGCCGGACCCCGTACGCCGAGTACCCCGAGTACCACACCTCGGGGGACGACCTGGCCTTCGTGAAGCCCGAGGCGATGGAGGACACCCTCGCGGTCTGCCGCGAGGCGTTCGCCGTCCTCGACCGCAACCGCAGCTACGTCAACCTCAGCCCGTACGGCGAGCCGCAGTTGGGCCGGCGCGGGCTGTACGACTCGCTGGGCGGGCGCAGCGACGCCAAGGAGGCGCAGATGGCCGTGCTCTGGGTGCTGAGCATGTCCGACGGCACGAAGAGCCTGCTGGACGTCAGCGAGCGCTCCGGGCTGCCCTTCGACACCGTGGCCGCCGCGGCCGACGCCCTCCTGGGCGCCGGGCTGATCAAGGCGTGAGGCCGGTGACCACCGAGGAGGAGAGGACGGCCGCACCGGCCGGGGAGCCGGACGCGGCCCCGCCCGCCAAGCGGGGCGGCGTCCTCGGCCGGCTGTCCTGGGGGCTGGCCGACCAGGCGGTCTCCAGCATGATCAACTTCGCGGTGGGCATCTACGTCGCCCGCGAGCTGGGCGTGGACGCCTTCGGCGTGTTCAGCCTCGCCTGGCTCACCTACGGCGTCGTGCTCAACGTCTCCCGGGGCGTGGCCACCGACCCGCTGATGGTGCGCTTCAGCGGCGTGCCGGAGGCCGCGTGGCGTACGGCGGCGGGCCGCTCCTCCGGCGCCGCGCTCGCCGTCGGCACCACCCTGGGCGCCGTGTGCGTGCTGGTCGGGCTGGGCCTGGGCGGCGAGGTGGGGACGGCGTTCTCCTGCCTCGGCGTCGCCCTGCCCTGCCTGCTGCTGCAGGACTCCCGGCGGTTCGCCTTCTTCGCCGCCGGGAGCGGCCGGAAGGCGTTCTTCAACGACCTGGTGCAGGGCGTCTCGCTCGTCCCCGCCATGCTCGTCGCGGCGCGCTTCGGCACCGTGGCCGCGTTCATCCTGGCCTGGGGCGCCGCCGCCCTGGCCGCCGCCGGGTACGGCTTCCTCCAGTCCGGCATCCGGCCCCGGCTCACCGAAGCCCGCGGCTGGCTGCGCGAGCAGCGCGACCTCGGCAGCCGGTACCTGGTGGAGAACGTCAGCCTCAGCGGCGCCGGCCAGCTGCGGGCGTACGGCCTCGGCGCCATCGTCGGGGTCGCCGCGGTGGGCGCCGTGCGGGGCGCCGAACTCCTGCAGGGGCCCTTCCTCGCCCTGCTGATGGGCCTGTCCCTGGTCACCGTCGCGGAGGCGGCCCGGGTCCTGCGGCAGTCGCCCGAGCGGCTCGGCCGGTTCTGCTTCCTGCTGGGCGGCGGGCAGGCCGGCGCCGCCCTGCTCTGGGGATCGGCGCTGCTGCTGATGCCCGACCGGCTCGGCGAGGCGGTCCTCGGCGACGTCTGGCACGACGCCTCCCGGCTGATCCTGCCCGCCACCCTCGGTGTCGCGGGCGCGGGCCTGGGCAGCGGCGCCGCGGCCGGCCTGCGCGCCCTCGCCGCCGCCCGGCGCAGCCTGCGCTGCCAGCTCTTCGCCTCCGCCTGCTACCTGGGCGGGGGCCTCGGCGGCGCCGCCCTCGCCGGCACCGTCGGCTCCGCCTGGGGCGTCGCCACTGCCACGGCCTGCGGCGCGGCCCTGTGGTGGCTGCACCTGCGGGCCGCCCTGCGCGAGCACCTCAGCAATCCGAAGACACCCCCGAAGTGAGGACGCAATGACCGCCGTTCCCCGGTTGAGCATCGGGCTGCCCGTCTACAACGGCGAGGAGTACCTCGCCGAGTCCCTCGACGCCCTGCTCGGCCAGACCTACGCGGACTTCGAGCTGGTCATCTCCGACAACGCCTCGACCGACACCACCGAGGACATCTGCCGCGACTACGCCGCGAAGGACTCGCGCATCCGCTACCTGCGGCTGTCCCGCAACATCGGCGCCGCGCCGAACCACAACTACGTGTTCACCCAGTGCCGGGGCGAGCTGTTCAAGTGGGCCTCCCACGACGACCTGTACGCCCGGGACTTGCTGCTGCGCTGCGTGGAGGCCCTCGACGAGCGGCCGGACGTCGTCCTCGCCCACTCCGACCAGGCCGTCATCGACGAGACCGGCAAGGTCAAGGTGCCCTACGAGTACGGGCTCGCCACCGACTCCCCGTCCGCCCCCGTGCGCTTTCGCAGCCTGCTGTTCGAGCCCGGCGGCGACGACTTCTACGGCGTGATGCGCGCCGACGTGCTGCGCCGCGTCAAGCCGCACGACAGCTACCACCACGCCGACCGCACCTTCGTCGCCGAGATCACCCTGCACGGCCCCTTCCACCAGGTGCCCGAACTGCTGTACTTCCGCCGCGACCACCCCACCCGCGCCGAGCGGGCCAACCCCTCCAAGCGCTCCCGCTGCGTCAACCTGGACCCGCGCCGCGCGGGCCTGCTGCACCCGACGCCCCGTCTCCTCGTCGAGTACGTCTGGGGCTTCGTCGAGGCGATCCGGCGGGCACCGCTGTCCCCGCAGGACCGGCGCGAGTGCTACCGCGCCCTGGGCGCCTGGCTGACCAGCCGCCGTCACCCGGGCGCCGGCGAGCGGGTCGAGGACCGCGCCCCGGTCGTGCCCCCCGAGGTCGCCGTCTCCGTGGACGACCTGGTGGCCGGGCGCGAGGGGAGGCGGTCGTGACCTCCGGGCGCCCGGTGCGCGTGGGGGTGTTCGGCCTGCTCGGCTCCGGCAACCTCGGCAACGACGGCTCGCTGGAGGCCGTCCTCGGCTACCTGCGCGCCGCGCACCCGGACGCGGTGGTGGACGCGCTGTGCGGCGGCCCCGAGGCCGTCACCGCCCGCTACCGCATCCCCGCCACCCGGCTGCACTGGTACCGCGGGGAGTACCGCACCGCCTCGCGCCTCGGCTCGGTCCTCGGCAAGGGAGCGGGCAAGCTCGTCGACGTGGCGCGCACCGCCGCCTGGGTGCGTCGGCACGACGTGGTGATCGTTCCCGGCATGGGCGTCCTCGAAGCCACCCTGCCGCTGCGGCCCTGGGGCTTCCCGTACGCGCTGTTCCTGCTCTGCGCCTCCGGGCGGCTCCTCGGCACCAAGGTGGCGCTGGTCGGCGTCGGCGCCGCCCCGATCCGCGACCGCGCCGTACGGGCCCTGGTGCGCCGCTCGGCGCGCCTGGCCGCGTACCGCTCCTACCGGGACGAGCTGTCCCGCGAGGCCATGCGGGAGATGGGCGTGGACGTCTCCCGGGACGCCGTCCACCCCGACCTCGCCTTCTCGCTGCCCGCGCCGCCCGCCGTCGAGGCCCGGGACGGGCGGGTCTGCGTGGGCGTCATGGACTTCCACGGCGGCAACGACGACCGCGCCGAGGCGGAGCGGATCCACCGCCGCTACGTCGAGGGGACGACCCGCTTCGTGCGCACCCTCGTCGAGGCCGGGCGGCCGGTGCGGCTGCTCACCGGCGACGGGGCGGACGCCGCCGTGGTCACCGCCATCCTCGAGGCGGTCGACTCCCCGCTGGTCACCGCCTCCCCTGCGGCCTTGCTGGCCGAGCTGATGGCGGAGGCCGCCGCCGCCGACGCCGTGGTGGCGACCAGGTACCACAACCTGGTCTGCGCCCTGAAGGCCGGCGTCCCGACACTCTCCCTCAGCTACGCGGCCAAGAGCGACGCCCTGATGACCGCGATGGGCCTGGACACGTATTGCCATCCGGCCCGCGAGGTCGACGCCGACCGACTGACCGAGCAGTTCCGCGAGTTGGAGAAGAACGCGGCCGAACTGCGGCAGACCCTCGCCGAGCACAACGAGGCCGCCGTACGGCGCCTCGACCAGCAGTTCACCGCCCTGACCGCGGCCCTCTTCCCGAAGGAACCCTCATGAAGGTGACCGAAGTCCCGGCGATCGCCGGCGCCTACCTGTTCGAGCCGACGCCGTACGCCGACGAGCGCGGCTTCTTCTGCCGCACCTTCGACGCCGAGGTGCTGCGCTCCGTGGGCATCGACCCGAACTCCTTCGTCCAGCACAGCGTCTCCCGCTCGGTGAAGGGCGTGCTGCGGGGCCTGCACCTGCGCTCCGGCGCCGGCGAGGCCAAGCTGGTGCGCTGCTCCCACGGGGAGGTCTTCGACGTGGTCGTCGACCTGCGCCCCGACTCCCCGACCTACCGCAACGTGGCCACCTTCGCGCTCTCCGGCGAGACCCAGGCCAGCGTCTACATCCCGGCGGGCTGCGCGCACGGCTTCCAGGCGCTGACCGACGCCGACGTCTCGTACCGGATCGACCGCCCGCACGACCCGAGCGAGGACGTGACCATCGCCTTCGACGACCCGGAGCTCGCCGTCCCCTGGCCGCTGCCGCCCGTATCGATGTCCGAGCGGGACCGGAAGGCACCGAGCCTCGCCGAGGCCCTGGCCCTGGCCCTGGTTCCGGCCCTGGCTCCGGCTCCGGCTCCGGCTCCGGCACCCGAGGAGAGCTGAACCCATGGACGTTGACGACTTCCAGCTGCCCAGGTCCCGGGCCGCGAACGAGCGGCTGCACGCCCTGGTCCCCGGCGGCGCGCACACCTACGCCAAGGGCGACGACCAGTACCCGGAGAACCTCGCCCCGGTCATCAGCCACGGCCGCGGCGCCCACGTGTGGGACGTCGACGGCAACCGCTACGTCGAGTACGGCTCCGGCCTGCGCTCGGTCAGCCTCGGCCACGCCCACCCGCGGGTCACCGAGGCCGTACGGCACGAACTCGACCGGGGCAGCAACTTCGCCCGGCCGTCCATCCTCGAACTCGAGGCCGCGGAACGGTTCCTGGCCACCGTGCCCACCGCCGAGATGGTGAAGTTCGCCAAGAACGGCTCCGACGTCACCACCGCCGCCGTACGCCTCGCCCGCGCCGCCACCGGCCGCCCCCGGGTGGCGATCTGCGCCGACCACCCGTTCTTCTCCACCGACGACTGGTTCATCGGCACCACCCCCATGGACGCCGGCATCCCCGCCGCGATCACCGACCTCACCGTGTCCTTCCCCTACGGGGACCTGGCCGCCACCGAGGAACTGCTCACCCACCACCGGGGCGAGATCGCCTGCCTGGTCCTCGAACCCGCCGGCCACGCCGAACCCGCCCCCGGCTACCTCGCGGGCCTGCGTGAACTCGCCGACCGGCACGGCTGCGTGCTGATCTTCGACGAGATGATCACGGGCCTGCGCTGGTCCGAGGCCGGCGCCCAGGGCCTGTACGGCGTCGTCCCCGACCTCTCCACCTTCGGCAAGGCGCTGGGCAACGGCTTCGCCGTCTCCGCCCTCGCCGGGCGCCGCGACCTGATGGAACGCGGCGGACTGCGCCACCCCGAGGACCGGGTGTTCCTGCTCTCCACCACCCACGGCGCGGAGACCCACGCCCTGGCCGCCGCGATGGCCGTGCAGACCACCTACGTCGAGGAGGGCATCAGCGCCCGGCTGCACGCCCTCGGCGAGCAACTCGCGGCGGGCGTCCGGGAGGCATCGGCCGGGATGGGCACCGGCGAGCACGTGGCGGTCCGGGGCCGGGCCAGCAACCTGGTCTTCGCGACCCTGGACGAGCACGGGCAGCCCTCGCAGGAGTACCGCACCCTGTTCCTGCGCCGGCTGCTGGCGGGCGGGGTGCTCGCCCCGTCGTTCGTGGTGAGCAGCGCCCTGACGGACGACGACATCGCGCAGACCGTCGACGCGGTGGCCGCCGCCTGCGCCGTCTACCGCAAAGCCCTGGACGCCGGCGACCCCACCCCCTGGCTGGGCGGCCGCCCGGTCAAGCCGGTCTTCCGCCGCCGCGCCTGAGGTCTCTCTTCTCCGCTACCCGACCGACCAGCCAGGCGGTGGCCGGTACCGCCGCCAGCGCGGTGCACCAGCCGCCGAGGGCGTCGGTCGGGTAGTGCGCGCCCAGCACCACCTGCGCCCAGCCCATGACGGCCCCGGCCGCCAGCGCTGCGGCCGTACCCAGCCCACTGCCGCCCCTGCCGCGTGTGACCGCCATCGCCACGGCGAGGGCGAGCGCGGTGAAGAACGCCGTGTGCCCGCTCGGGTAGGACAGGTTCTGCTCGCCGTGGATGGTGCGCCCGACCACGTGCTTGAGCACCGTCGCCGTGCCCACGGCCAGGGCGACGCTACCCACGACCACCGCCGCCGCCCGGGGCTGCCGCAGCACCAGGCAGCCCGCCACCACGGCCGCGACCAGCAGGGTCGATCCGACGGGCTCCCCCAGCCAGTCCATGGCGTGCGCGAAGTCCCGCCACGGCGAGCGCAGCCCGTACAGCTCCTGCCCGAGCCTCCCGTCCACCGGCCCCGGCTGCCCCTTGCCCGCGAACCAGAACCCGAGCAGGACCACCACGACCCCCGCGCCCACCCCGAGCCGTCCCCGCCACCGCTCCAACGCCCGCCCCATTCCTCGCCGTTGGGGACTATTCAAACTCATGGCGGGCCCGGATTCCCATTTCACGTCACATTGACGATAATGCCGCCATGAGCACGGACGAGCGCAGCCCACTACAGGCATCCCTGGAAGCCGAGATCACCCGCCTGAGCGCCCTCATCAGGCTGACCCCCTACCAGACCCCCAACTTCACCTTCCTCGAGGGCGCCACCCCCGCCATGTTCGTCGACCCCGACGGCACCCTCCACCAGCGCTACTTCGAACGCGGCGAGCTGGTCTCCGAACGCTCCACCCGCGACCCCGACGAACTCCTCTACTGGGCCTTCGAAGCCGCCACCGCCCACGCCGCCCACTTCTGGGCCACCAACCATCCCGAAGAACCCGGCGACTACCCCACCCGCAAACTCGCCCGCCAACTCTCCCTCCTCCACGCCCTCCACCCCCACTGGGCCGCCCGCCTCCGCACCGAACACCACATCCCCCTCCCCGACC
>NZ_JOCF01000021.1 GCF_000720635.1 Streptomyces sp. NRRL WC-3742
CCACCACACCCCAGCCCCCGGCCGACACCACCCCCGAGGACGTCGAACTCGCCACCGGCACCGGCTGACCCCGCCCACAGCCCGCCGAGGGGAGACCGTGCATCCGGCGCGGTCTCCCCTCGGGGGTTCATCCGGGCGCGGAGCACGGTGTGGGGCTGGCTACCCTTGTGGGGTGAGCGATCAGAGCCTTGTTCCCGCGACCGACGACCTTCCCGAGCAGATGCGCGTCCGGCGCGAGAAGCTCGACCGACTCCGGGCGGCCGGTGTCGACCCGTACCCGGTCGGTTTCCCCCGCACCAGCACCATCGCGGACCTCCGCGCCAAGCACCCGGACCTCGAGCCCGACACCGCCACCGGCGAGCGGGCCGGGATCACCGGCCGGGTGATCCTCTCCCGTACGGGCGGCAAGCTGTGCTTCGCCACCCTGCGCGACGGCAGCGGCGACCTCCAGGTGATGCTCTCCCTGGACAAGCTGGGCGCCGAGCGGCTGGCGGCGTGGAAGACCGACATCGACCTGGGCGACCAGGTGGGCGTCGAGGGCGAGGTCATCACCTCCAAGCGCGGCGAGCTGTCCGTGATGGTGGACCGCTGGGAGCTCACCGCCAAGTGCCTGCGGCCGCTGCCGGACAAGCACAAGGGCCTGACCGACCCGGAGGCCCGGGTCCGCCAGCGCTACGTCGACCTGATCGTGAACCCCGAGGCGCGCGAGATCCTCCACCTGCGCAGCAAGGTCGTCCGCTCGATCCGCCGCACCTACGAGGACCGCGGCTACATCGAGGTCGAGACCCCGATGCTGCAGCCGGTGCACGGCGGCGCCAACGCCCGCCCGTTCAGGACGCACATCAACGCGTACGACATCGACCTCTACCTGCGCATCGCCCCCGAGCTGTACCTCAAGCGGCTCGTGGTCGGCGGCGCGGAGAAGGTCTTCGAGATCAACCGCAACTTCCGCAACGAGGGCGCGGACTCCACGCACAACCCGGAGTTCACCTCGCTGGAGTCGTACGAGGCGTACGGCGACTACGACACCCAGGCCGAGCTGATCCGGGCGACGATCGTCAACGCGGCCCGGGACGCCCTGGGCACCACCGTGATCACGGGCGTGGACGCGCACGGCGTGGAGCACGAGATCGACCTGGCCGAGCCGTGGGAGGAGGTCTCCGTCTACCCGGGCATCTCCGCCCACCTGGGCGTCGAGGTCACCCCGGACACGACGGTCGAGGAGCTGCGCAAGCTCGCCACCGCCCACGGCATCCCCTTCGAGAAGGAGTGGGGCCACGGGCAGATCGTGCTGGAGATGGTCGAGCGCCTGCTGGAGGAGAACGCCGTCCGGCCGACCTTCATCAAGGACTACCCGACCGAGGTCTCCCCGCTGACCCGCCAGCACCGCTCGGTCCCGGGCGTGGCCGAGAAGTGGGACCTGGTCATCTTCGGCACCGAGATCGGCACCGCCTACTCGGAGCTGGTCGACCCGGTCGAGCAGCGCGCCCGCCTCACCGCGCAGTCCCTGCTGGCGGCCGGCGGCGACGTCGAGGCGATGCAGGTGGACGAGGACTTCCTGCGCGCCCTGGAGTACGCGATGCCCCCGACCGGTGGCCTGGGCCTCGGCGTGGACCGCCTGATCATGCTGCTGACCGGCAAGAACATCCGGGAGACCGTGCTCTTCCCGCTGGTGAAGCCGGAGCCGAAGGCTTCCGCCGCGTCGGCGGAGAAGACCGAGGAGGAGTGACCTGATGGACTACGTCAGCGCGATCGTGCCGCCGCTGGTCATGGCGATCGGCTTCGGATTCCTGGTGCGGGCCATCATCCGCAGCCAGGGTGGGGCCCAGAAGGCCAAGGAAGACGTCGACTGATCCGACTGACGTCCGTCAGCCGCTCCCGTACGACCCCCGCGCCGCCATTCCCGATTACCGGGGGTGGCGGCGCGCCGGTTTGGCGCACTTCACAAGATTTGCCCCATTCACTCCCTATCCTGGCCGCACTATGGTCCGGCAACTCGGCGAACTTGAGAACGCCATCATGACCCGGGTGTGGCGGTGGAACCGACCGGTGACGGTTCGCGAGGTTCTCCTGGATCTGCAGTCGGAACGCGAAATCGCGTACACGACGGTGATGACCGTCCTGGACAAGCTCCACAGAAAGGGCTGGCTCCGGCGCGAGCGGGTCGGCCGGGCCTATCGATATGAACCCGTCTCGTCAAGAGAGTCCTACACGGCGGCCCTGATGAACGACGCCTGGGCCACCAGTGACAATCCGGCGGCGGCCCTGGTGCACTTCTTCGGCCTGATGTCGCCCGAGCAGCGTGAGGCCCTGCGCGACGCCTTGCGGGTGGCCGCTCTGGATACCGGGGAGACCGAGCCGGGCGCGACGCGATAACGTCCCGCCCATGGAGGTCACCATCCGCCGTGCGCGGACCACCGACGTACGGGCCGTGCGCAGCCTCATCGACACCTATGCCCGCGGCGGCATTCTGCTGGACAAGCCCACAGTCACACTGTTCGAATCCGTTCAGGAGTTCTGGGTCGCGGAACGCGACGACGACGGAACCGTGGTGGCCTGTGGAGCACTCCATGTGATGTGGGAGGACCTCGCGGAGGTCCGCACGCTCGCGGTCGATCCGTCCTGCCGCGGAACGGGCGTCGGGCACCTGTTGCTGGAGAAGCTGTTGCAGACGGCGCGCTGGCTCGGTGTCCGTCGGATTTTCTGCTTGACGTTCGAGGTGTCCTTCTTCGCGAAACACGGTTTCGTCGAGATCGGCGAGCTTCACGAAGCGGAAGAGACTACCGCTGACCCGGCGGCCATCGCTACGGACGTCTATGAAGAACTTCTCCGCTCGTACGATGAAGGTGTCGCCGAGTTCCTGGACCTGGAGCGGGTGAAGCCCAACACGTTGGGCAACTCGCGCATGCTGCTGCACCTCTGAGGGGCTCCGCGCCGGTCAAGGGTTTGTGTTTTCCGGAGAAAGGCGCTTTCCTTTCCTTAGGCAATGCGTCGTTTAGCGGAAAGGGAAGCCCGTGGCACAGAGGGTGCAGGTCATTCTTGAAGACGATCTCGACGGCGGCTCGGCGGACGAGACGGTCACGTTCGCGCTCGACGGCGTTGCCTACGAGATCGATCTGAAGAGCGCCAACGCGGACAAGCTCCGCGGTCTGCTGGCGCCGTACGTGGAGAAGGGCCGCAAGCAGAGCGGTCGGCTGGCCGGCGCCCGCCGTCCGGGCCGCAACGCCGTGCAGCGCCCCGCCGCGGGCAGCGCGCCGGACACCGCGAAGGTGCGCGCGTGGGCCAAGGAGCAGGGCATGGAGGTCAACGACCGCGGCCGTGTGCCGAGTCTGGTGCGCGAGGCTTACGACAAGGCCAACGCGTCCTGACCCCGGCGCCGCGGGCCGGCCGGAGCGGGTGCGGGGCTCCGGAGGCCGTGAGCGGCGCCCATGACAGACGTGCGGGGCGCGGAGGGACCTCCTCCGCGCCCTGCGGCGTGCGCGGGCCCGGGCGCTGGGGCGAAGCCGGTCGCGGGCACCGTCCCGGGGGCGGTCACGAGGCCGGTCCCGGGGGCGGTCCCGGAGCCGGTCTCGGGCGGCGGAACAATCACGAGCTGTGCAACGCTGTAGGGGCGAAGCGGTAACGCGGGCACCCCCGGGATGGCGTACGGACCGTTCCGGAGAGGTTGAACGGCCGTGATCGCGGCCCGACTTCTCGCCAGGCGAACACCGCCACCCCGGAAACTGCGCGAGAACCGCCCCGATACCGGGTATGAATGCAGGTGGACGGGTTCTCGGAGCCGTCCAGGGGCAGTATGGGCGACCGGCCGCGGCCGGACCGGCTCCGCCCCGGCGGCTCTTGTTCGCCGATGGCGTAGCGGATTCCGGTGCATCCGGCCCACCTGTGGGAACACCGATTCCCAGCATCAGGTTGGGATTGGTGTCGGCTGGTCGCGCAGCATCTCGCTCCTCTACCGGGGAGTGAATCCGTGGGCCGCGCCGCTGAGCGGGACTAGCATGCGGAAGGACAGGGCGGGGACGGACCCCGAACTGCCCGACCGCTCTGAGGAGCGATAAACGATGTTCGAGAGGTTCACCGACCGCGCGCGGCGGGTTGTCGTCCTGGCTCAGGAAGAAGCCCGGATGCTCAACCACAACTACATCGGCACCGAGCACATCCTCCTGGGTCTGATCCACGAGGGCGAGGGCGTCGCCGCCAAGGCCCTGGAGAGCCTCGGGATTTCCCTTGAGGCCGTGCGCCAGCAGGTCGAGGAGATCATCGGCCAGGGCCAGCAGGCCCCGTCCGGTCACATTCCCTTCACCCCCCGGGCGAAGAAGGTCCTGGAGCTCTCGCTCCGGGAGGCCCTGCAGCTCGGCCACAACTACATCGGCACCGAGCACATCCTGCTCGGCCTGATCCGCGAGGGCGAGGGCGTCGCCGCCCAGGTCCTGGTGAAGCTGGGCGCCGACCTCAACCGGGTGCGCCAGCAGGTCATCCAGCTGCTCTCCGGTTACCAGACCAGCGGCGGCAAGGAGTCGGCCACGGCCGGCGGGCCCGCCGAGGGCACCCCGTCGACCTCGCTGGTCCTGGACCAGTTCGGCCGCAACCTCACCCAGGCCGCCCGCGAGGCCAAGCTCGACCCGGTGATCGGGCGCGAGAAGGAGATCGAGCGGGTCATGCAGGTGCTGTCCCGCCGCACCAAGAACAACCCGGTGCTGATCGGTGAGCCCGGCGTCGGCAAGACCGCCGTGGTCGAGGGCCTGGCCCAGGCGATCGTCAAGGGCGAGGTCCCGGAGACGCTCAAGGACAAGCAGCTCTACACGCTGGACCTGGGCGCCCTGGTGGCCGGCTCGCGCTACCGCGGTGACTTCGAGGAGCGCCTGAAGAAGGTCCTCAAGGAGATCCGCACCCGCGGCGACATCATCCTGTTCATCGACGAGCTGCACACCCTGGTCGGCGCGGGCGCCGCCGAGGGCGCCATCGACGCCGCCAGCATCCTCAAGCCGATGCTGGCCCGCGGCGAGCTGCAGACCATCGGTGCCACCACGCTGGACGAGTACCGCAAGCACCTGGAGAAGGACGCCGCGCTGGAGCGCCGCTTCCAGCCGATCCAGGTCGCCGAGCCCTCGCTGCCGCACACCATCGAGATCCTCAAGGGTCTGCGCGACCGCTACGAGGCCCACCACCGGGTCTCCATCACGGACGCCGCCCTGGTCGCCGCCGCGACGCTGGCCGACCGGTACATCTCGGACCGCTTCCTGCCGGACAAGGCGATCGACCTGATCGACGAGGCCGGTTCGCGAATGCGCATCCGCCGGATGACCGCGCCGCCGGACCTGCGCGAGTTCGACGAGAAGATCGCCGACGTGCGCCGCGAGAAGGAGAGCGCGATCGACGCGCAGGACTTCGAGAAGGCCGCGTCCCTGCGCGACGACGAGAAGCAGCTCCTGCAGGCCAAGGCCAAGCGCGAGAAGGAGTGGAAGGCCGGCGACATGGACGTCGTCGCGGAGGTCAACGAGGAGCTCATCGCCGAGGTCCTGGCCACCGCCACCGGCATCCCGGTCTTCAAGCTGACCGAGGAGGAGACGTCCCGTCTCCTGCGCATGGAGGACGAGCTGCACAAGCGCGTCATCGGCCAGAAGGACGCCATCAAGGCGCTCTCCCAGGCCATCCGGCGCACCCGTGCGGGCCTCAAGGACCCGAAGCGCCCCGGCGGTTCGTTCATCTTCGCCGGCCCGTCCGGCGTCGGTAAGACCGAACTGTCCAAGACGCTGGCGGAGTTCCTCTTCGGCGACGAGGACGCGCTGATCGCGCTCGACATGTCCGAGTTCTCCGAGAAGCACACCGTCTCCCGGCTGTTCGGCTCCCCGCCCGGATACGTGGGCTACGAGGAGGGCGGCCAGCTGACCGAGAAGGTCCGCCGCAAGCCGTTCTCCGTCGTCCTCTTCGACGAGGTCGAGAAGGCCCACCCGGACATCTTCAACTCGCTGCTGCAGATCCTGGAGGACGGTCGACTGACCGACTCCCAGGGCCGCGTGGTCGACTTCAAGAACACCGTCATCATCATGACGACCAACCTCGGCACCCGGGACATCTCCAAGGGCTTCAACCTGGGCTTCGCGGCCACGGGTGACACCCAGAGCGGGTACGAGCGGATGAAGGCGAAGGTCGGCGAGGAGCTCAAGCAGCACTTCCGCCCCGAGTTCCTGAACCGCGTCGACGACATCGTGGTGTTCCACCAGCTGTCCGAGGAAGACATCATCAAGATCGTCGACCTGATGATCGACAAGGTGGACGAGCGGCTCAAGGACAAGGACATGGGCCTGGAGCTCAGCGTCGAGGCCAAGAAGCTGCTGGCCAAGCGCGGCTACGACCCGCTGCTGGGTGCCCGTCCGCTGCGCCGCACCATCCAGCGCGAGATCGAGGACCACCTCTCCGAGAAGATCCTCTTCGGCGAGCTGCGGGCCGGCCACATCGTCGTCGTGGACGTCGAGGGCGAGGGCAAGGAAGCCAAGTTCACCTTCCGCGGCGAGGAGAAGTCGGCCGTCGCGGACACCCCCGCCGAGGTCGCCTCGTCAGGTCCGGACCTGACGAAGTAGACCAACTTTTAACAGACAACTTCACAAACACCGAGCCCCCGGCCTGAACGCCGGGGGCTCGGTGTTTTCCGTGCCCGGACCGCGAGGAACGTCGCGTGCCCGACCGGGTGCCGCCAGGGGCAGTTGGTACGGATGCGTCCCATTTCTCAGACAGCTTTTAGGTCTATACGGTTGACACTTGGTCAGATGATGGGAAGTCGGGGAGGATAGCGCTGTGACCATGTCACGGTCAAGATCTATCTTTTCCCTGCACGCTTGGATCAAATGACGTCCACCTGTCTTTCATTTTGGTTTGCCGGGCTTTGGCCAAGAGCTGGCCCCGGTCGGGGAGGACGTCACAACGTTGAACAACACCAGGAGAACCGCTGCGATCGCCACGGCGGCAGCGGTCATAGTCACGCTCGGCGCGGGGCTCTTCCCGAGCAGCGCCGTCGCCTCCGGCTCGGCCCCGGTGCCGAACGACCCGGCTGACGCCGTTCAGGCCGTCAACACCGAGCACAACATCCCGGGCCCGCTGACCGCGAAGGTGGAGGCCGAGCAGAAGGCCGCCACCGAGAAGCTGCTCGACGGGTCCGCGCAGGTCGAGGAGCACAACGGCTCGACCAGCGTGAAGCTCGGCAAGGACAAGTACGTCGAGCTCAAGCGCGAGCGCACCGACAAGATCTTCACGATCCTCGTCGACTTCGGCGACCAGGTGGACAACACCACCAAGACGCCCGACGGCAAGGTCAAGTACGGCGGCGAGGCCGGTCCGAAGCACAACGAGATCGCGCAGCCGGACCGCGCGACCAACAACTCGACCGCCTGGCAGGCCGACTACAACCAGGCGCACTACCAGGACCTGTACTTCGCCAAGGACAAGCCCTCGCTGAAGACCTACTACGAGAAGCAGTCCTCGGGCCGCTACTCGGTCGACGGCGTGGTCTCGGACTGGGTGCGGGTTCCGTGGAACGAGGCCCGGTACGGCTCGGACTACTGCGGTTCCAACGTCTGCCCCAGCGCGCAGGACCTGATCCGCGACGCCGTCGACATCTGGTACAAGGACCAGCAGGCGAAGGGTCAGACCGACGCCCAGATCAAGGCGACCCTGGCGCAGTACGACCAGTGGGACCGCTACGGTTCGCACCACGACGGCAACTTCAACCAGCCCGACGGGTACATCGACCACTTCCAGATCGTGCACGCCGGCGAGGACAAGTCGGCCGGTGGCGGCAAGCAGGGCAACAAGGCCCTGTGGGCGCACCGTTCGTACGTCTACGGCAACCTGACGGGCCAGGCCGGTCCCGAGGGCAACAAGCTGGGCGGCGTCCAGGTCGGCAACTCCGGCCTCTGGATCGGCGACTACACGATGCAGCCGGAGAACGGCGGCCTCGGCGTCTTCGCCCACGAGTACGGCCACGACCTCGGTCTGCCGGACCTCTACGACACCGCCGGCAAGGGCATCGACAACTCGGTCGGCTTCTGGTCCATCATGTCCTCCGGCTCCTGGCTCGGTGAGGGCAAGGACAGCATCGGCGACATGCCGAACGACTTCGACGCCTGGAGCAAGTTCAAGCTCGGGTGGCTGAACGCCGACCACGCCAAGGCCGGCACCGAGTCGACGCACCACATCGGCCCGGCGGAGTACAACTCCAAGCTCCCGCAGGCGCTGATCGTCGACCTGCCGAAGAAGAGCATCACCACCGAGATCAACAAGCCGTTCGGCGGCAGCAACGAGTGGTGGAGCGGCAGCGCCGACAACCTCAACGTCTCGCTGACCCGTGACGTCGACCTGACCGGCAAGACCAAGGCCAGCGTCAACGCCAAGGCTTGGTACGAGCTGGAGCCGGACTTCGACTACGCCTTCGGCGAGGTCTCCACCGACGGTGGCAAGACCTGGACCGTCGTGGACGGCACCTGGAACGGCGCCGCGCTGCCCAAGGAGAACGGCCGTCCGGCCCTCAGCGGCCTGACCGCCGCCTGGGGTGACCTGTCGTTCAACCTGGACGCGTACGCCGGCAAGGCCGTCAAGTTCCGCTACCACAACACCACCGACGGGGGCCTGCACTACCGCGGCCTCGCGCTCGACAACATCTCGGTCGTCGCCGACGGTGCCACCGTCTTCAGTGACGACGTCGAGAACGGCGACAACGGCTGGGCGGCCGACGGCTTCAAGCGCTTCGGCGGCTCGTACACCAAGGACTACGCGCAGTACTACATCGCGGAGAACCGGCAGTACGTGTCCTTCGACCAGACGCTGAAGACCGGCCCGTACAACTTCGGCTTCGGCACCGCCAAGGCGAACTGGGTCGAGCACTACGCCTACCAGCCCGGTCTGCTGATCTGGCTCTGGGACGAGTCCCAGACCGACAACAACGTCAGCGCCCACCCGGGCCAGGGCCTGATCCTTCCGGTCGACTCGCACCCGACCCCGATCAAGTGGTCGGACGGCACCCTGATGCGTCCGCGCATGCAGGGCTTCGACTCGACCTTCGGCTCGCGCCGCGTCGGCCCGCTGACGCTGCACAAGAACGGTGTCGAGACGATCGTCCCGAAGGCCAAGGGCGTCGACGAGTTCAACGACCTCAAGTCCTGGTGGACGAAGGACAACCCGTACTCGGGTGTCGACGTGCCGAAGACCGGCACCAGCATCGAGGTCGAGAACGAGTCCTCGAACTACCTGGAGACCTGGATCCGCGTCCGTCCGGTCGACAACTACTGATCGGACCGCACTCCGGTGACCCTGTGGTGACCGGGTGCCGCTGATCACCTTCCGTCCGGCCCGTCCCCGCACTCGCGGGGGCGGGCCGGACGTCTTTCCGCGCCCCGAAACCCCGGCGACGGGTGGCACTGGTCACAGCGGCGGGGCCGGGTACGAGGGGCGGTAGTAGTGGGCCCCGGGGGCCGCCGGACGGCCCAGGCCCGTGCCGACGATCGGATTTCATGATCGTTACTCCGTCGGCTTGAATCTCCGGCTCCCCGCTGACTACACGCCGTAGTAGGTCACAGCGTTTGGGAGTCCGCTCGGTGACGGTTACACCTGAGTGGTCCCCCGCTCGCTCAGCACGTGCCCCGAACGGGCCCTTCGTGCTGCCCTCGTACGACCCGTGAGGTACGGCCCATGTCCACTGTCCCGCCCGTGGGGCCGCCCCTGCGCCGCCTCGCCGCCGCGCTGCGCGCGCTCACCGCGCCGCAGCGGCACGCCCTGCTCCCGGACGGCCCGCAGCGGGCCGAGCGGGACCACACGGCGGCCTCCGCGGGGGCGGCGGCGGTGCTGCTCGCCGGCGCCCTGCTGGTGGCCTCGCCCGGCAGTGCTTCCGCGCAGACGGTGAGGCCGACCACGCCCGGCAGTTCGGCCTTCACCCTGCCCCGGGCGGCGGTGCCCAGCCCCGGGCTGGTCCAGGTCGCCGGGCCGAGCCCGTACAGGATGCCGGACGACGTGGACTCGGCGCAGCAGTTCGTGGCGGTGGCCGCCAACCTGCTGCCGGTGGAACCCGCGGCCGCTGCGGCACCGGCGCCGCAACCCGAGGCCCCGGCGGAACCCGCGCCCGCACCGGCGCCCGAGTGGTCGGCCCCGGCGCCGGACGCGCCCACCAGCAATCCGTACGGGGTGGCCAACTCCGAGTACGCGGCGGGCTATCACACCGGGGTGGACTTCGCCGTCGCCCCGGGCACGCCGCTGATGGCCGTCGGCGGGGCGACCGTGGTGTCGGCCGGCTGGGACGGCGCGTACGGCAAGGAGGTCGTGCTGCGGCTGGAGGACGGGCACTACGCGCAGTACGCGCACCTGTCCTCCGTCGCCGTGTCGGCCGGGCAGCGGGTCTCGGCGGGCGAGCGGATCGGGTACTCGGGCAGCACCGGCAACTCGACCGGGCCGCACCTGCACTTCGAGATCCGCACCAGCAACCGCTACGGCGCGGTGGTCGACCCGATCGCGTACCTGTCCGCGCACGGCGTCACGGCGTTCTGACCCGCCGTCGGGTTCAGCTGCCGGCCCGGGAGGCCGACTCGCCGATCCGGCTGCCGATCTCCATGGACACCGTCCGCGCGATGGCGACGGCCTCCTCCAGGGAGTCGACCGTGCGCGGCGGCTCGCCCCAGACGTTCTCGACCGGCTCCTCGCCGCCGTACCCCTTGCCGTCCTGCTGGAGCAGGAACAGCGAGGTGTGGATGGTGAACAGCGAGATCGCGGCCCGCAGCCGGTCGTGGAAGTCGGCGTCCGGGCCGTGCACCAGCTGCATCATGGTGATGATCCGGCTGCGGAACGCCTGGCCGGCCGGGGAGTCCCGCATCGCGGGCTGGTTCTCGTGGAAGAAGCGCAGCAGCGGCGCCCGCTCCGCCATGCCGTCCGCGAAGCGGCTGATCAGCTCGTCGCGCACCTCGGGGCTCCAGGTCTGCTCCCTGCCCCACGCGATGGTCTCGTCGATCGGCACGGACATCCGCTCGACGATGCCGAGGACGATGTCGTCCTTGGTCTTGAAGTGGTAGTAGAGCGCGGCCTTGGTGACACCCAACCGGTCGGCGATCTCCCGCAGCGAGGTCTGCTCGTAGCCCTGGTCCGAGAAGAGCTCCAGGGCGACCTCGATGATGCGCGCCCGGGTGTCGCTTCGGGGGCTGTGCGGAGTGCCCATGGCCTGCCTCTGGCTGCGTCGGTGACTGCTGCGGACTCCAGGTGGCGTCCGCCCCGGGTTCATTCTCCCTGCCCGGGAGCCCGGACGGGAAACTAACTTGACGCCCGGCTAGTAAAGAACCTACCGTACCGACGATCGATAAACTAGCCGGGCGACAAGTAAGTGAGCCGCAGCCGCGACGCTCGTCCGCCACACCTCCGGGAGACCCACCGCATGTCACAGTCCAAGACCGCCGGCACGGTTCCGGAGGACAAGGCGACCGAGGAGGAGCAGCCGCGGTCACCCCGCGAGATCCGCCTCGTGATGATCGGCCTGGTCGTCACCATGCTGCTGGCCATGCTCGACAACCTGATCGTCGGCACGGCCATGCCGACCATCGTCCACGACCTCGGCGGCGCCGAGCACCTCTCCTGGGTGGTCACCGCCTACACCCTGGCCATGGCGGCCTCCACCCCGATCTGGGGCAAGCTCGGCGACCTGTACGGCCGCAAGGGCACCTTCCTCACCTCGATCGTGATCTTCCTGGTGGGCTCGGCGCTGTCCGGCCTGTCGCAGACCATGAACGAGCTGATCGGCTTCCGCGCCCTCCAGGGCCTGGGCGCCGGCGGTCTGATGGTCGGCGTCATGTCGATCATGGGTGCGCTCGTGCCGCCGCGTGAGCGCGGCAAGTACCAGGGCCTGTTCGCCGCGGTGATGGCCCTGGCCACCATCGGCGGCCCGCTGGTCGGCGGCTTCCTCACCGACCACCTGAGCTGGCACTGGACCTTCTACATCAACCTGCCGCTCGGCGTGATCGCGCTCGCCGTCGTCGTCGTCACCCTGAAGCTGCCGAAGGTCCGCAGCACCGCCCGGATCGACTACCTGGGCGCCATCCTGCTCACCACCGGCATCACCTCGCTCGTACTGCTGACCACCTGGGGCGGCCAGCAGTACGCCTGGGGCTCCAAGCACATCATCGGCCTGGGCGTGCTCGCCGCCGCCTCGCTGATCGCCTTCTGCTACGTGGAGCAGCGGGTCGAGGAGCCGATGCTGCCGCTGAGCCTGTTCAAGAACCTGAACTTCACGATGGTCTCGATCATCGGCTTCGTCGTCGGCTTCGTGATGTTCGGCTCGACCGTCTTCCTGCCGCTCTACCAGCAGACGGTCCAGGGCGCCTCGGCGACCAACTCCGGTCTACTGCTGATGCCGATGATGCTCGGCATGCTGGTCATCTCCCTGGTGGTCGGCCAGGTCGTCACCAAGACCGGCAAGTACCGGATCTTCCCGATCATCGGCACCATCGTGATGACCGGGGGCATGTACCTGCTCTCCACCATGGGCATCGGAACCAGCAGCCTCACCTCGGCCTGCTGGATGGTCGTGCTCGGCGCCGGCATGGGCTTCCTGATGCAGATCACCATGCTGCTCGCGCAGAACAGCGTGGAGCTCAAGGACATGGGTGTGGCCAGCTCCACCGCCACCCTCTTCCGCACCATCGGCGGTTCCTTCGGTGTCGCGCTGTTCGGCGCCCTGTTCAACAACCGGGTGACGGACACCATGAAGGAGATGCTGGCCGGGAAGCCGATCCCGCAGGGCGGGTTCAAGGACCCGAGCCAGATGAGCATGGCCGACCTGCGGACGCAGCCCGAGTACCTTCAGGACGCCTACAACCACGCTGTGTCCAACGGCACCCACACCGTCTTCCTGTGGGGTGCGGGCGTGGCGATCATCGCGCTGGCCGCCGCGGTGTTCATCCGCCAGGTGCCGCTGCGCGGCTCGGCCCCCGGCGAGAAGCCGGCCGAAGCCTCGCTGGAGGCCGCGGCCGTCTGACGGCCCCCGCGTACGACGGCGCCCCCGGGAGGGACCTCCCGGGGGCGCCGTCGTACGTCAGGAAGGCAGCCGGTAGACGCCCTGTTCGACGGGCTCGACCAGGCCGTCCGCGACCAGGCCGTCCAGGGCGCGGGCCCGCTGGACGGCGTCCGGCCAGACGACGTCCAGCCTGGCCTGCGGGACGCTGCCGTGCGCCTCGCGCAGGACGGCGAGCAGCTTGCCCCGCACCTGGCGGTCCGTGCCCTCGTACGTCTGGCCGCGGCGGGCCGGGCCCTCGTACGGCGGGCGGCCGGCGCGCTGCCAGGCGCAGTGCTCGAACAGCGGGCAGTCGCCGCACTCCGGGCTCCGGGCGGTGCAGACCAGGGCGCCCAGCTCCATCACGCCCACCGCCCAGGTGGCGGCCGTCCCGGCGTCCTCGGGCAGCAGGGCGGCCGCGGTGCGGCGCTCGGCGGCGGTGGTGGCCTGGGCGGGGTACTCGACGCCCGTCACCGCGCGGGCGAAGACCCGGCGGACGTTGGTGTCCAGCACCACGTGCCGCTGGCGGAAGGCGAAGGAGGCGACGGCGGCCGCCGTGTACTCCCCCACCCCGGGCAGGGAGAGCAGGGTGGCGTGGTCGTCCGGGACCGCGCCGTCGTGTTCCTCGGTGATCGCCACGGCGGCGGCGTGCAGCCGCAGGGCGCGGCGGGGGTAGCCGAGCCGGCCCCACATCCGTACGGCCTCGCCGGAGGGTTCGGCGGCGAGGTCGGCCGGGGTGGGCCAGCGGGTCATCCACGCCTGCCAGGCGGGCAGCACCCGCTTGACGGGGGTCTGCTGGAGCATGAACTCGCTCACCATGACGGCCCAGGGCGTGGCGTCGGGCGTCCGCCAGGGGAGGTCGCGCTTGCTCGCCTCGTACCAGTCGAGGACGGTGGCGTGCAGCGCGGGCAGGGGCATGGTCAGCCCGGGGACGGCGGCGGGGGCGGTGGTGATGGCAGTCATGGCCCTTCGATCCTCCCACGGCCGCGGGGGTCGTCGGGGTGCCGCCGGAGGACCGCTGAAGTGGAATGACGAATTCCGGATGATCCTCGGAATTCACCGGAGTCCACCGTCGAAGACCTCGCTCGAACGGCTCAAATGGCGGATCATGTGAAGGAAGGAGCGACTGTGCGGTGTTGGTGAGTCAGGAGACACACACAGTCTCGTAGAGTTCGGGTGTGCCCTCTCTGCGTCAACCCGTGGGACCACTGCCGGCCTCGATCTACTGGCGCCGGCGCGTCGTCGTGCTCGCCGCCGTCGTGGCGGTCGTCGCCCTGATCGCCTGGCTGATGACCGACCAGGGCGGAGGCGGTGACGGCGCTTCACAGAAGGCCGCCCAGGCCGCGCCGACCCAGTCCCAGAACCAGACCCCCGCCCAGGCCATCACGCCCGGCGCGCCCTCCTCCGGCCCCGCGGCCCCTCCCGGGGGCGGTTCGACCGGCGGTGGCTCGACCGGCGGCGCGGGCGGCTCCGGCGGCAGTGGCGGATCGTCCGGCTCCGGCGGCGAGGTGAGCCTCAACGGCGGTGCCACGGGCGGCGGCTCCGGCGGCTCCGGGGGCGGGACCGGCTCGGCCGGCGCCTCCTCGGGCGGCGGCGCGGGCGGGACGGGCGGCGGCGCCCCGCCGGTGAACACGGCCGAGGTGATGAAGCTCCCGGTCTGCACCGCCTCGCAGGTGGCCCTGGAGCTGACGCCCACCCAGAACCCGTACCAGGCCAAGGACAAGCCGCAGCTCGTCCTCACGGTCAAGAACTCCTCCGGCACGGCCTGCCGCGTCAACCTCGGGCGGACGGCCTCGGCGATCACCGTGAGCTCGACCAGCAACGAGCGGATCTGGAGCTCCGGCGACTGCCCGGCCGACAAGAGCGACCAGTGGGTGCAGATCGCGGCCAACAGCAGCCAGGGCGAGACCTTCACCTGGGACCGGCTGCGCAGCAAGCAGGCGTGCGCCACCCCCGACCCGGCGCCGGCGGCCACCGGCACCTACCAGGTGCTCGCCGAGCTCAGCGGGGTCACGGGCGACAAGGTCGTGGCCCGGGCGTCGATCCGCCTGGACGGCTGACGGCGCACCACGGACGTACGGAGCCCCCGACCGCTGCGGCGGTCGGGGGCTCCGGTGTCTGCGGCGCCCGTCCGGTCGGACGGACAGGCGGTCGGACGGTCAAACGGTCAGACGTAGCGCTCCAGGATGGACGATTCGGCGAGGCGGGACAGGCCCTCGCGGACCGAGCGGGCCCGGGTCTCGCCGACGCCCTCGACCGTCTGCAGGTCGTCGATGCTCGCGGCGAGCAGCTTCTGCAGGCCCCCGAAGTGCTCGACCAGGCGCTCTATCACCGTGTTGGGCAGGCGCGGGATCTTCGCCAGCAGCCGGTAGCCGCGCGGCGAGACCGCGGAGTCCAGGGACTCCGGGGTGCCCGAGTAGCCGAGCGCCTTGGCGACGGTCTGGAGGTCCAGCAGCTCGGCGTGGGTCAGCGCCTCCAGGTCGCCCAGCACCTCGTTGACCGTCCGGCCCTTCTTGGCGGCCCGCTCGGGGAAGTAGTCCCGGGCGACCAGTTCGCGCTCCGGCTCCACGCCCGCGATCAGCTCGTCCAGCTGGAGCGAGAGCAGGCGGCCGTCGATGCCGAGTTCCAGCACGTAGCCGGCGATCTCGGTGGCGATCAGCCGGACCATCTCCAGCCGCTGGGCGACGGCGGTGACGTCCCGGACCGTCACCAGGTCCTCGATCTCCAGGGCGGAGAGCGTGCCGGCCACCTCGTCCAGGCGCAGCTTGTAGCGCTCCAGGGTGGCCAGCGCCTGGTTGGCGCGGGACAGGACGGTGGTCGAGTCCTCCAGCACCCGGCGGGTGCCGTTGACGTACATGGCGATCAGCCGCATCGAGTGCGAGACCGCGACCACCGGGTAGCCGGTCTGACGGTTGACCCGCTCGGCGGTGCGGTGGCGGGTGCCCGTCTCGTCGGTGGGGATGGTGGAGTCCGGCATCAGGTGGACCCCGGCCCGGACGATCTTGGTGATGTCCTTGTCGAGCACCACCGCGCCGTCGAGCTTGCACAGCTCGCGCAGGCGGGTGGCGGTGAACTCGACGTCCAGGACGAAGCCGCCGGTGCAGATCGGCTCGACGGTCTTGTCGAAGCCCAGCACGATCAGGCCGCCGGTGTTGGCCCGCAGGACCCGTTCCAGGCCGTCACGCAGGGCGGTGCCGGGCGCGATGGCGGTAAGGGAGGCCCGCAGCAGGGCCTCCTCGCGGGAAGCCTTGTCCGCCCCCCGGTCGCTGGCTGCCACGTGATTCCTCCGGTCGACCCCGTGCCGCGCGCCTCGCGCCGTGCGCCGGTCCGCGGTCTGTTGCTCTGTCGCTCAGTACCGCTCGGTACTGCCTTCTGGCCAATGAGACTGGGGAAAGTCTAACTGCGTGCGGCTTCGGCAGGGCTTGGGTCAGCGCAGTTCGTCGGAGTCGAGCGGCTCCCAGCCGTCCATCAGCTCCTCGGCGTAGGCCGCGACCCGGGGCTCGCGGGGCGCCGGCGGGGCCGACGCGGCCTCACCCCGCCCCTCACCGCGCGGCTTGGCAGCCGCGCGGCGGCGGCCCGGGATCGCCCGCAGCGCCTCGCCGATGTCCGACACCTCGACCACCTTCATACCCTGCGGGACCTTGCCCGGGTCCGGCGGGACGAGGGCGTGGGTGAAGCCCAGCCGGTGCGCCTCGGCGAGGCGGCGCTGCACACCCGTCACCCGCCGCACCTCGCCCGCCAGACCGACCTCGCCGATCGCCACCAGGTTGTTGGGCAGCGGGGTGTCGGTGGAGGAGGAGGCCACGGCGAGCGCCACCGCGAGGTCCGCGGACGGCTCCGTCAGCTTCACCCCGCCGACCGTCGCGGTGTAGATGTCCTGCTTGCCGAGCTTCACCCCGCCGTGGCGCTCGACCACGGCCAGGATCATCGCGATCCTGGGGGACTCCAGGCCCGAGGTGGTGCGGCGCGGGGAGGGGATCTGCGAATCCACCATCAGCGCCTGCACCTCGGCCACCAGCGGGCGCTTGCCCTCCAGGGTGACGGTGAGGCAGGTGCCGGGGACGGGCTTGTCACGCCTGGTCAGGAAGAGGCCGGACGGGTCGGCCAGGCCCACGATGCCCTCGTCGTGCAGCTCGAAGCAGCCCACCTCGTCGGTGGCGCCGTAGCGGTTCTTGACCCCCCGGATCAGGCGCAGCCGGGCGTGGCGGTCCCCCTCGAAGCTCAGGACCACGTCCACCAGGTGCTCCAGCAGGCGCGGGCCGGCGATCTGGCCGTCCTTGGTGACGTGGCCGACCAGCAGGGTGGCCATGCCGCGGTCCTTGGAGGCGCGGATCAGCGCGCCCGCCACCTCGCGCACCTGGGCCGGGCCGCCGGGGGCGCCGTCCAGTTCGGCGGAGGCGATGGTCTGCACCGAGTCCAGGATCAGGAGGCCGGGGTTGACGGCCTCGATGTGGCCGAGGACGGCGCCGAGGTCCTGCTCGGCGGCGAGGTAGAGGTGTTCGGAGAGGGCGTCGATCCGGTCGGCGCGCAGCCGGACCTGGCTCGCGGACTCCTCGCCGGTGACGTAGAGGGTGCGGTGCTGCGCGGTGGCCGCCTTGGCGGCGACGTCCAGCAGCAGGGTGGACTTCCCGACGCCGGGCTCGCCGGCCAGCAGCACCACCGCGCCGGGGACCAGGCCGCCGCCGAGCACGCGGTCCAGCTCCGGCACGCCCGTGGAGCGGGCCGTCGCGACCTGGCCGTCCACCTGGCCGATCGGACGGGCGGGCGCGCTGACGGGGCCCGCGGCGGTGGTGCGGATCGGGACCGCGCCGTACTCCTCGACCGTGCCCCAGGCGTTGCACTCCGGGCAGCGGCCGACCCACTTGGGCAGCTGGTTGCCGCACTCGGTGCAGCGGTAGGCCGGGCGCGGCTTGGCGGTGGTCTTGGAACGCGGTGGCATGCGGCCCACGGTAGCGCCTGGGTCCGACAGCGGCGGGGCGCCGGCGGACGCGCAGGGGGCCCGCGGTCGTCCGCGGTCATCCACACAGATGGGCGATGTTGTTACCCGAAAGAAGTACATACGCGGCGAATGGCGGGGACGAGGGGCTCGGGGTGCCTACCTTCGGACGGGTGACAACGCGTATCGAAGGGACGCCGGGGGTCGTCGCCGGGACTGCCGATCGTCCGGGCGCAGTGCGGGCCGGACACGAGGGCCGCGGCGCGGCGGTGTCGGCCGCCTACGAGCGGCAGGCGGACGGGCTGTTCACGTACTGCCTGTCGGTGCTGTGCGAGCACGACGCGGCGGCGGACGCCCTGCGGGAGGTGCGGGAGCTGGCGCGGCGGCACGGGGGGCGGCTGGCGGAGGCCGGGCTGGTGCGGGCCTGGCTGTTCGCGGTGGCCCGGTACTGCTGCCTGCGGCGGCTGGCGGACGGGGCGGCCGAGGGACACTCGGAGGCTCCGGAGGTCTCGGAGCTGGAGGCGGCCCGACGGCGGCGGGAGCTGGCCTCGCTGGCATGGCCGGAGGCGGCCGGGACCGATCCGGAGCAGCGGGAGGCGCTGGAGCTGTCGGTGCGGCACCGGCTGACGCCGCTGGAGGTCGCGGCGGTGCTGGGGCTGCCGTTCGACCGGACGCGGGCGCTGCTGGGCGGTGCGGAGGCGGAGGTGGCGCGGACGCGGGCGGCGCTGCTGGTGCTCGGCGTCGGCAGCTGCCCGGAGCTGGACCGGCTCGGCGGGGCCGGGGCGGAGTCCTGGCGGGACTGGGTGCTCGGCCCGGCGCTGCGGCGGGAGCTGGTGCAGCACGTGGTGGACTGCCCGACCTGCCGGGGGACGGCCGAGCGGGTGGCGGCCGACCAGGCGGGGGCGGAGGGGGTGTCGGGGCTGCCGCTGTTGAGCGCGCCGGTTCCGGACGCTCCGGACGCGGAGGAGGGCGCGGCCTCGTTCCTGCCGGTGGCGGGGGCGGCGCGGGTGGTGGAGCCGGGGCTGCGGTTCGACCAGGGCGGGTTCCCCCGGCACCGGGCCCCCGACGCGGGGCGCGGGCTGGCGGTGCGGCGGCGGGTGGTGACCACCGGGGTGCTCGCGGCGGTGCTGGCCGCTCCGGTGGTCGCGCTGTGGGCCGGGCACCGGGGTGGCGGCGGGGCGGGGTCGGCGGCCTCGGTCTCGGCGGTGCGGGTGGACGAGGCGGGGCAGCGGTCGGCCGGGGGCTCCCGGGACGGCGCTGCGGCCGGGGGCGCGGGGACGGCCGGGGCTTCGGTGGGGGCGGTCGCGGCGGGGGTGCCGGGGCTGGAGCTGACGGGGGTGGCCGGGCACGGTGCAGAAACGTTGCTGCCGCGTTTTCCGCGGCTGAGCTTCCAGGGGCCGCTGGTCCCCGTGCCCGGTCGGGGGGCGACGCCGATCGGCAACCCCGCGCTGGTCGCCTCCCCGGTGCCCGCCGCCCAGTCGGCCTCGGCGTCCGGGGACGGCGCGGCGGGCGGGCTGCTCACCGTCGAGGCCGGGGAGTACGGCAGCCGTACGGTCCTCACGCTCACCAACTCCGGTGGCACGGAGATCCGTTGGCGGGCCGTGACGGACGCCGGATGGCTGCGGCTCAGCCGCGACTCCGGGACGCTCGCGCCCGGGCAGCGGATCACGGTGATCGTCACGGTGGACGAGGAGCTGGCGCCCGCCGGGCACTGGACGGCGCGGATCGCGCTGCCGCCCTCGCAGGCGGTGGTCACGCTGGAGGGCGGGCCGCACAACCGGGGCGGGGAGCCGTCCTCGCCCGCCACCCCGACCACCCCGACCGCCTCGGGCTCCCCGGCGGGGCCCACGGCTGGGACTACGGCGACGCCCACGGCCGGGCCGTCCGCGAGCGCCACGGCCTCGCCGACGCCCTCGGGGACACCGTCCGGCACGCCGTCCCCGACGCACTCGCCGTCGGCGACGGCCTCGCCCTCGGGGGCGGCGACCGGCGGGACGGGCGCCGCGCGCCCGAGCGCGACGGCCACGCCGTAGGGCCGGTCAGGTGCGGCGGATCGGGGGCACCTGGTAGGTGCCGTCGAGGGCCGGGGGCTCGGGTTGGTAGAGGCGGATGATGGGGCGGAACTCGCCGGGCGGGGTGGGGAGCCAGTTGGCGGCGGCGGCCGGGTCCTCGGGGGGCTCGTGCTGGAGGGTCAGGGTGAGGGAGCCGTCCTCGGCGTGGACCAGGCCGGGGGTGCGGTCGCCGATCGAGTAGCGGTCGATCGGGTTCTCGACCAGGTGGTAGTCCGGCAGCGAGTACATGGTGACGGACCAGAACGCCCCGGCGGGCGGCGGCTGGTCGAAGCGCAGGGTGTAGGAGTTGGCGCCGCTGAGCGGGCGGCCGTCCGAGTCGTCGTAGGTCATCGCGTACGTGGCCTCGTAGGCGTGGTTGCCCCACAGGCCCGCGCGGGCGGCGGCGGCCCGGCTGAGGTAGGCGGCGCGGCGGTCGGGGATGCGCCACTCGGGGTCGTCCAGGGTGCCGGGGCCCAGGTGGTCGACGTTGTAGTCGAAGAGGTGGACGGCCGTGCGCCACTCGCCGAGCGGCTGGTCCTCGCCCGGGCGGGTGGCGTCCTCGACGCGCTCGCGGCCGGCGGCCAGGCCCTTGGCGAGGGCGAGGGTCCACTCCTCGGCGGCGGCGCGGTACGGGGAGGGGCCCTCGTCGAGCAGGCCGAGCGGGGCGAAGCGGCGCTCGTACTCGATGTCCGGGGTGGCGGGCGGGAAGGCGCGCATCCAGACCCGGAGGCGTTCGAAGAAGGCGAGGCGCTCGGGCACCTCGGGGTCGGGCTCGGGCAGGCCCGCGACCAGGCCGCCGGGCTCCAGCGGGCTGAGGGTCAGCTCGGCCTGGAGGGCGCGGACGCGGGGCAGGTCGTCCGGGCCGGTGCAGGCGAAGCGGCCGACGATCGTGCCGGTCGTGGTCGGCAGCTCGATCACCCTCCCCCGGCCTCCGGCCGGGGGGACCCCCATCGGGTCGGGCGGGGTGCCGTGCCAGGCGGGCGGGACGACCAGCCAGGTCTGCGCGCCGGTGCCGGTGGCGCGGCGGCCGAGGTAGGCGACGTTGTCCGTCCAGGCGTCGATGAACTGCAGCACGTAGTAGGCGCCGGCGGTGTCCGGGACGTGGAGCACCTGGGGGCCCTCGGAGAGGTCGAGCTGGGCGATCGAGTAGACGGTGTCGTTGTTGACGGAGACGAAGTGGTCGCCGGGCCCGGCCAGGCGGGTGGCGTGGCTGAACCGGTTGAACGGCGCCGCCGGGATGGTGCCCAGGCCGCCCCTGGTGAAGCGCTCGACCATGGTCAGGCCGGCGACGAGCGGGTAGCCGTAGACGTACGCGTCGGCGGCCAGGGCCTCCAGCTCGGGCTGGGTCATCGGGGGTCCTTCGGTCCGGGCGGATCGCCCCGGGCGGGCAGGTCGGCTGATATCCGTACGGGCTGATATCCGTACAGATCGGATGCTTCGGATGCTAGGGGGGAGCGAGAGCGGCGGCATGTCGGGCCGGGCGCTCTGCTGAGGGCGAAGTCGAGGGTGCGTACGCGGAGGGGAGGAGAGGCTGGGCGGTATGAAGATCCTCTTGCTCGGGGGCTCGTCCTTCCTCGGACGGGCCTACGCCGCCCAGGCCCTCGCCCGCGGCCACCAGGTCACCACCTTCAACCGGGGCCGCAGCGTCGGCGACCTGTCCGGCGTCGAGGTCGTCCGGGGCGACCGCGACAGCGCCGAGGACATCGCCCGGCTGGTCGAGGGCCGCAGCTGGGACGCCGTCGTCGACACCTCCGCCCAGCAGCCCGCCCAGGCCGCGCTCAGCGCCCGGCTGCTGCGCGGACGGGCCGGCCACTACACCTTCGTCTCCTCCGTGCACGCCTACGCCGACTTCGGCCCGCAGGTGATCACCGAGGACTCCGAGCTCCTCCCCTGCCCCGCCGACACCCCGCCCGGCCAGCCGTTCGGCCGGGAACTGAAGGCCGGCTGCGAGAGGGCCGTGCTGGAGGAGTTCGGGGCCGAGCGCACGCTGATCCTCAACAGCGGGCTGCTCATCGGACCGCACGAGTTCGGCGGGCGGCTGCCCTGGTGGCTGGAGCGGATGGCACGCGGCGGGCGGGTGCTCGCCCCGGGCGACCCGGACCGGACCATGCAGGTGATCGACGTCCGGGACTTCGCCGCCTTCGGGCTCGACCTGCTGACGGACGGCACCCCCGGCCGGTTCCTCACCACGACTCCGCCCGGGCAGCTCACCTTCCGGCAGTGGCTGGAGACCTGCCGGGAGCTTGCGGGCCCGGCGGGCACCGAACTGGTCTGGGTCGAGGACGGGCCGCTGCTCGCCGAAGGGCCGGACCAGGTCGCGCCCTGGACCGAACTCCCCCTCTGGGCACCGGATCTGCCGGACTGGGCGGGGATCTGGCGGGTCGACAGCAGCCGCGCCGAGGCAGCCGGGCTGCGCTGCCGCCCGTTCGCCGAGACGGCGCGGGACACCTGGGAGTGGCTGCGCACCCGCGAGCCCGTGGACGACACGGACGCCGAGGGGCGCAAGGGGCGGCCCGAGGCGGCGTTCCGGCAGGGCATCGAACCGGCCAAGGAGCAGCGGCTGCTGGCTACTTGGGGATAGATGGGCGCGGCGGGAGGAACGGGGGACCTCCCGCCGCGTCGCCTTCGCTCAGTGGCTGCGGCGGGTCACCAGTTCGGCGAGGGCGAGCAGTTCGTCGGCCGAGGAGGGCTCCGGGACGGCGACGGCCAGTTGCGCCATCGCCGCGGCCATCCGCTCGCAGGACTCGCCCTGCGCCCAACCGCGTCCGCCGGCGCCCTCGACGTCCGCCGCGCACTGCGCCAACTCCTCGGGGGTGAGGGGGCGTTCGAGGACGTAAAGCTCCGAGAGCCGGCGGCCCTCCGGGGTGTCGGAACCGAGCGCGGCGACCACCGGCAGGGACTTCTTGCGGGCGACCAGGTCCGCGCCGACCGGCTTGCCCGTCACGGCGGGATCGCCCCAGATGCCGATCAGGTCGTCGATCAGCTGGAACGCCAGGCCGATCTCGCGGCCGAAGCCGTCCATCGCCTGCGCCGCTTCCCCGGAGCCGCCGCCGTACAGGGCGCCCATCGCGCAGGCGGCACCGAGCAGTGCGCCGGTCTTGGCCTCGGCCATCGCCAGGCACTCGGCGAGCGAGACGTCGTTGCGCTGCTCGAAGGCGCAGTCGATCTGCTGGCCCTCGCAGAGCTCGACCACGCAGTCGGTGAGCCGGCGGATCGATTCGCGGGCG
The DNA here is from genome assembly GCF_000720635.1 of Streptomyces sp. NRRL WC-3742. GTDB lineage: Bacteria > Actinomycetota > Actinomycetes > Streptomycetales > Streptomycetaceae > Kitasatospora. The sequence continues at coordinate 23,227 of NZ_JOCF01000021.1, forward strand.
GCCGGGTGCGCGTCCTCGGCGAGCAGGCGCAGGGCCAGGGAGTGCATGGCGTCGCCGGCGAGGATGGCCTCGGTGGTGCCGAACACCCGCCAGGCGGTGAGGCGGTGGCGGCGGGTCTCGTCGCGATCGATGACGTCGTCGTGGAGCAGGGTGAAGTTGTGCACCAGCTCCACCGCCGCGGCGGCCGCCGTGGCCTCGGCCGGGGAGCCGCCGAGCGCCTGGGTGGCGGCGAGGACCATGGCCGGGCGGATCGCCTTGCCGGAGGGGGCCGTCGAGGGCGAGCCGTCCGCCTCCCACCAGCCGAAGTGGTAGCCGGCGACCTTGCGCATCGCGCCGGGCAACGAGTCGACGGCCTCGCGCAGGACCGGGTCGACGAGCGTGCGGGCGCGCTCGATGACGTTCGCGGCCTCGGCCCCCTCCCGGTGCTCGGGCCGCTCCTCGTGCGCTCGTTCCAGCGTGGGACTCGTCATGGGTCTTCTCTCCCCCTGTGGACGCCTGTCGGGTCGGCGTCTGGGGCCAGACGCCGTGTGGTGGGCGGCCGTGAGCCGGCCGGAACGTGCTCGATCCGGCCGGCTCACGGTTTTCTCGGCTCAGCGGTTTCCGGTTTTTCAGCGCTGCGCGACGTCCACGTTCTCCAGCACGCCGACCGCGTCCGGAACCAGGATCGCGGCGGAGTAGTACAGGCTGACCAGGTAGGAGATGATCGCCTTGTCGTCGATCCCCATGAAACGCACGGAGAGGCTCGGCTGGTACTCGTCCGGAATTCCGGCCTGGTGCAGGCCGATGACGCCCTGGTTGTCCTCGCCGATACGCATCCCGATGATCGAGGTGGTGTGCCCGCCGACGACCGGGATCTTGTTGCACGGGTAGATCGGCACCCCGCGCCAGGCGCTGATGTGCTTGCCGTCCACCTCGACCGTGCCCGGGTAGAGCCCGCGCTTGTTGCACTCGCGGCCGAAGGCGGCGATGGCCTTGGGGTGGGCGAGGAACATCCTGGTGCCGCGGCGGCGGCTGAGCAGCTCGTCCATGTCGTCCGGGGTGGGCGGGCCGGAGTGGGTCTGGATGCGCTGGTCGTACTCCGCGTTCTCCAGCAGGCCGAACTCGGGGTTGTTGATCAGCTCGTACTCCTGGCGCTCGCGCAGCGCCTCAATGGTCAGGCGGAGCTGGTGCTCGGTCTGGTTCATCGGCTGGTTGTAGAGGTCGGCGACGCGGCTGTGGACCTTGAGGATGGTCTGCGCGACGCTCAGCTCGTACTCGCGGGGCTTGAGCTCGTAGTCGACGAAGGCGCCGGGCAGCTCGTACTCGCCCGCGTGGCCGGCCGAGAGGTCGATCGCGGCCTCGCCGTGCTTGTTCTGCGCCTGCTGGAAGCCGTTCAGGTACTCCATGACCTGCAGCTGCAGCGCGTCGGAGCGGTCGTGCAGCTCCTGGAAGGACGGCCAGGAGAGCACCATCACCGTGCCGGAGGTCGCGGCGCGGACGGTGTACGGCCAGGTGCCCTCCTCCTGCTGGAGCGCCTCGTCGCCGAGGTGGTCGCCGTCCGCGAGGGTGCCGACGACCGTCTCCTCGCCGTACTTGCCGGTGCCGAGGCGGTCGAGCTTGCCGTGCGCGATGAGGAAGACCTCGCTGATCGGCGTACCGGCGGAGACCAGTACGTCGCCCGGGCCGAACTCGCGCTGGGTGAAGCGGCTCGCCAGCTCCTCCAGCACCCCCTCGTCCTCGAACCCGCGCAGCACCGGCACCTCGGCCAGCGTCTGGGGGACGATGCGCACCTCGGAACCGGTCTTGAAGAAGCTCACCCGGCCGCGGCCCACCGAGTGGCGGAGCCGGCGGTTGACCCGGTAGGTGCCGCCGGACACCTGCACCCAGGGCAGCTTCCTGAGCAGCCAACGCGGGCTGATGCCCTGCATCTGGGGCGCGGACTTGGTAGTGGTGGCGAGGGTCCGCGCGCCCGCCGTGCTCAGGGACTGCTGCTGCCGGATCTCGGCTTGCGCGTCAGGCGCGGGAATACCGGCATTGGTTTCGGTCGACATGAGGGGAGCCCTTCGCATACCCGATGAAGCGTCGCCAGGACATTCATGGTGCAGCCTCAATCGTGGGCCCGTTCGGGGGTGCCCCGCAATCACTCATTCGAGTGGTTCGGAATAACCGAACAATTAGTACGACTAGTTCACCTGACCGATATCAGTTCGATTGATCATTCGGACATATGGTCTGCAATCCGTCTGTAATCCACAGCTGCAGAAGCAATCCACAACCACAGAAGCCCTACAGCGGGCCGTTCCAGTCGAGGGTCGGCTCCAGTACCCCTTCCAGGGTGAGCAGCCAGCGCTTCACCTCGATGCCGACCCGGCCCCCGCCGAAGCCGCCGATCCCGTCCGCCGCCACCACCCGGTGGCAGGGCACCAGCAGGGGGACGGGGTTGGCGGCCATCATCTGCCCGACCGTGCGGGCCGCCAGCCCGGGCTCGGTCACGTCCTCGAACACCCCGCTGCGGGCGGCCAGTTCGCCGTAGGTGATGGTGTGGCCGAACGGCACCTCGCGCCAGAGCGTCTGCAGGACGGCGCGGTGCGGGCCGGAGCTGAGGCCCCAGTCGATCGGCAGGCCCAACTCGCGGCTGCGGCCCGCCAGATAGGCGCCGATGCGGTCGGTGACGGCGGCGGCCTTCCGCTCGTCCGTGCACGGGGGCGCCTCGCCGTCCCGCACGCTGTAGCCGGCCGCCGCCACGCCCGTCGGGGTCACCGCGATGTGCATCGGGCCGCTGGGCAGCGGGGTGTCCACCGTCAGCCAGGACATCGACCAGGACTGCGGCACGTTCGGACCCCCACCCTCAGCCGGTCCGGCCGCCCGCTGCGGCCATCCGCCCGGCGCCCGGCGGGCGTTCGTACGGTGATCGCCCCGCGCGCCATCGTACGTGGGGGCGCCGCCGTCGGGTCGGGCCATGCCTCCGGCCGTACCTCTCAGAGCCGTCCGCGCAGGTCCGAGGAGAGGGCGCGGGCCCAGCCGGACAGCTCGGCGCGGTCCGGGGCGCGGCCCTCGCAGAGGACGGCCACCTGGGCGTCGCCGATCCGGTCCGGGCCCGGGACCTCCAGGAGGTACGCCAGGTCGGCGAGGACGGTGGCGAGCCGGGCGGCGTCGGCGTGGCCCATGACCACCGCGGACTCGTGGTGGCCGATGGTGAGCGAACCGGGCATGGCGGACCTCCTCCGTGAGCCCCCGTACCTCCACCGTACGACCGGGCGGGCAGGGCCGCCCGGTCAGGCTTCGTCGGGCTCGTTCCAGGTGCGGTCCCGGACGGCGGGCAGGGCCAACACCACGGCCGTCGCGGCGACTTGCCACAGGGCGCCCGCCGAGAGGACCCGGTCGGCGCCCAGGCGGTCCGCCACCGGGCCGGCCACGGCGAGGCCCAGCGGGCCGAGGGCGAAGGCGCCGAGCGAGCCGTAGGCCGTCATCCGGCCGAGCAGCTCCTGCGGGACCCACTCCTGGGTCGTCGTGCTGAACAGCGTCCCGCAGACCGCCGAGCCGACGCCCGCCACCAGCGCGCCGGCCGCCACCCACGGCAGCGCCAGCCCGGCCCCGAAGGCCGCCGAGGGCAGCGCCCAGCCGAGCGCGGCCAGCGTCGCCACCGCGAGCGGACGGCCCGGGCGGCGGCCGAGCATCAGCAGGCCGCCCAGCACCGCGCCCGCGCCGTACACGCCCATCACCAGACCCCAGGCGCGGGCGCCGCCCAGCTCCCGCTGCGAGGTGAGCGGGCCGAGGACAAGGAACGGCGCCCAGACCAGCAGGTTGAACAGGCCCATCTGCGCGGTGGTGATCCAGAACCAGGGGCGGGCGGTGAACTCCGCCCAGCCCTCGCGCAGTTCGCGAACCATGGAGGTGCCGGGCCCGGCGCCCGGGGCCTTCCGCTCCGGCAGGCGCAGGCGGGCCAGGGCGAGGGCCCCTACGCCGTACGTCAGCGCGTCGACCAGCAGCACCGCCGCCGGACCGCGGGCCGCCGTGACCACGCCCGCCAGCGCCGGACCGGCCACCGTGGAGACCGAACGTGCCAGCCCCAGCAGGGTGTTGGCGTCCCCGAGGAGCTCCTTGCGGCGCACCAGGTCCGGGACGATCGCGCCGAACGCGGGCATGAACAGCGCCTCGCCCACGCCCCAGACCGCCACCAGCACCACCATCGCCCACACCGGCGCGTGCCCGGCGGCCAGCAAGGCCGCGAACACCGCCTGCACCAGGCCGCGCGACGCCTCCGAGCCCAGCATCACCCGTCGGCCGCCCAGCCGGTCGGCGATCACCCCGCCGGCCAGCAGCATCAGCACCACGGGGAGGATGCGCGCCGCCATCACCCACCCGAGGGCGGTGCCGCCACCGCCGCCGTCGAGCACCGCGAAGGCCACGGCGACCGGGGCCATCGAGGAGCCGAGGAGGGAGGTCGCGTATCCGACGAAGAACAACCTGAAGTCGCGCTCGCGCAGCACGGCGAGCCGGTCTCCCAGCCGCCGGGGGCGGGCCGGAATCCGTTCTGTTTCCACTGCCATGGGCAGTCAGTCTGCGTTCGGGAGGGAGCGGGGTTCAAGGGGTTCCGGGGGAAAAGTTGAGTGTTTCGGCATCAATTTTCGCGAGCTGGGGAGTTGCCGCAGTAAACAGGAGCATCTGGGGCTCTTCACCTGCGGTTTACTGCGATTCACGGATAGGCTGGGAGTGCTTGGGAAAAGCGATTTACTGCGGAAAGGTGATTCATCGTGGGGGAAGTCGAGCCGGTCGAGTACGGCGTCGCTGTCGAGCGCTACCTCGGCGATTCCGGGCTCTCCGAGGGCTCCCGGCGGATCTACCGGATCGCCCTGAACACCTGGGCCTGGGCACTCGCCGACCGCCCCGCGCCCACCGGGCCCGAGCGGCGGCGCGCCCGGCCGCCCGTCCTGCCGCTCGCGCTGCTCGACCACCCGGACGCCGCCGGGCGACTGCGCGCCGCACTCGACCGCCGCGCCGCCGGCACCGACCCGCGCACCCTCAACCGCGAACTCTCCACCCTGCGGGCGGCAGTGGCCTGGTGGCGCACCCGCGGCTGGATCGACACCGACCCGGCCGCCGACCTGCGGCCCACGGCTCAACCCGCCACCGCCGCAGAGCCGTTGGACCCCGACCAGCTGCGCGCCCTCTTCGCCCTCCGCGCCCCGCTGCGCGAACAGGCCCTGTGGCACCTGCTGCACGAGTCGAACGCCGCCATCGAGACCGTCCTCGCCCTCGACACCGACGACCTCGACCCGACGCTGCGCCACACCCGGCCGCATCCCCAACGCCCCACGCTCCGCTGGCAGTCGGGCACGGCGCGGCTGCTGCTCATGCTCACCGCCGGCCGCCCCAGCGGCCCCCTCTTCCTCACCGACCGCCGCGCCCCCGCGGGCACCCCCGCCGCCGACCGCTGCCCGCACACCGGCCGTGCCCGCCTCTCGTACCGCCGCGCCGCCGAACTCTTCACCGACCGCACCCGCCCGCTCGGCGAGGGCTGGACCCTCCGCAGACTGCGGCAGGGAGGGTGACGGGAGGTCCGTTACAGAGTCGACGGGTGGCCGTGACACGACCGGCCGGTGGCCGCGACACGGCGCTCCTACCGTCACTGTCGACGCCGCGGGCCGCACCGGGCAATACAGGCCGGTACGGGCCGCAGGGCGTCCGCGATCGCGTGTGACACGACCCGTTGACGCTGCACCCACGAGGAGAACCACCGCATGAGCACGAGCAGGAGCCGTACCGACCGCTCCCCCGCCCGCCGCGTCCTGGCGGTCTGCGCCCTGACCGGGGCCGCACTGCTGACCACCCTCACCGGCGGACAGGCGTGGGCCGACGGCGCCCCGGCGCCCACCGCCACCGCCCCCTCGGCCGCCCCCTCGGCCGCCCCGTCGGCCGGCGTCGTCCCCGCCCCCGCCGCCCCGTCGGCCGGCCCCGTGAGGACCGCCACCCCCACGCCGCCGGCCCCGGGCAAGCCGCAGGTGCGCGAGGTGCCCAAGGGCGCCGCGGCGGCCGGTGACGGCTCCACCGCCTCCGACGGCACCTCCGGCGTGATGCTGGTGGGCGGCGGCGCCGTCGCCGCCGTCGGCGCCGGCGCGCTGGGCTTCGCCGTCCTGCGCCGCCGCTCCGGTGCGCGAGGCTGACACCGGTCCCGAGCCCGCCGGGCACCCCGGCGCCCTTCCCCCGTACCCGGCCGGTGGGGGAAGCGGCGCCGGGGCCCCGCCGGCGGCAGGGACCACGAGACGGCGCGGCGCCGGGCGGCGCCGCGCCGCGCGGCCCGGCCCGGGCGCCGCACGCCGTACAGCCTTCGGTGCGGCGGGCCTCCTCTGCCTGGTGCTGGGCGCCTCGCTGGCGCTGTCCGGCCACGAGAGCCCGGTGGTCCGCATCGAGACCTCCGGACACGACGGCACGGGCGGCACGGGCGCGGGCGCGGGCGCGGGCAACACGGATGGCACCCCTCCCCCGGCCCGGACCACCGCGTCGAAGCCCGGCACGCCCTCGCCGCCGACCCGGCTGCTGATCCCCGCACTCGGGGTGGACGCGCCGGTGACGGGCCTCGGCCTGAACGCCGACCTGACGGTCGAGGTGCCCTCCGCCGACCACGGCGACGAGGTCGGCTGGTACCGCAACGGCCCCACCCCCGGCGAGACCGGCCCGGCCGTCCTCATCGGGCACTACGACACCGTGCACGGCCCGGCGGTCTTCAAGAACCTGCCGAGGCTCAAGCCCGGCGACCTGATCAGGATCCGGCGCACGGACGGCGGCACCGTGGACTTCAAGGTCCGCACGCTCGTCCAGGCGGCCAAGGACGCCTTCCCCACCGACCAGGTGTACGGCGACACGCCCGGGCCCGCGCTGCGCCTGATCACCTGCGGCGGGCGGATCGGCAAGAACGGCCACTGGACTGACAACATCATCGTCCTGGCGGACCCGGCCTGACCCGCGCCCGCCCGTCCGCGCCGGAACCGCCGACCGCCCCCCGCGCGACGTACCACCAGGAGAGGCGGAACCCGCAGACCAGGAGGAACGAGCACTGACCGTGGCAGCAGAACCCCGCCCCCGCCGCAGGCCGGGCACCGCACTCGTGACCGCCGCGGCCACCCTGACCGGCCTCGTGGCCCTCGCCGCCGTGCTCCTGGGCCGGGAGGCCCCCGGCGGCCTGCGGGACGACGGCCCCGCCACGGCCGTCGCCCCGCCCGCCGTGGAGAAACCGCTCTGGCCCCAGCTGGCGACCGCCCCGCCGCCGACCCCCGCCGCCGTGTCCGCGTCCCAGGCGCCGCCTCAGCCGATCCCCGGCCTCACCGTTCCGGGGCGCGACCTCACCGCCGTCGACGTCCGCGCCCTCCTCGGCAAGGACCCGGCCCTGAGCCCCGAGGAACGGGCGGCACTCGACTCCTGCCCCGGGTGCGGGGTCCGCAGCCCGGAGTTCCGCGACCTCACCGGGGACGGCCGGCCGGAGCTGATCACCGCCGTCACCCCCACCGTCGGGCTGGTCGTCCTGCACGTCTACGCTCTCGACGGCGAACACGTCCTGCCCGTTCTGCGGGTACAGGTCCTGAGCGGTTTCAGCGCCGCCACCGTCGACTCCGACCTGGTCCTGCGCGAGCCGACCAGCACCACCTCCCAGACCACCAGCCGCTACCACTGGGACGGCGCCAGGCTCGTCCCGGTGGAGCAGCGGGTGGAAGGGATCGGCCTGCTCCCGCACGCCGGCCCGTCCGACGAGCCCTCGGGCGGCGCCGTCCCCGTCCCCACGGCCGTACCCGCCCCCGGGCGGCCCGGCGTCGCCACGGTGCCCGCACGCCCCAGCCGCCCGCCCGCCGCCACCGCCCCGCCACCCGCCGCCACCTCGACCCCGGAAGCCCGACGATGACCGCCACCCCCACCCCGCACATCCTCCTGGTCGAGGACGACGAGGTCATCCGCGAGGCGACCCGCATGGCCCTGGAGCGCTACGGCTTCCCGGTCACCACGGCCGCGGACGGCCTGGAGGGCCTGGAAGCCTTCCACGCCGTCAACCCCGACCTGCTCCTGCTGGACGTCATGCTGCCGCTGCTCGACGGGGTCGGCCTCTGCCGCCGCATCCGCGAGGAGAGCCAGCTGCCGATCCTGATGATGTCGGCGCGCACCGACCCGGTGGACGTGGTCTCCGGCCTCGAGGCCGGGGCGGACGACTACGTCGTCAAGCCCTTCGAGAGCGCCGTCCTCGTCGCCCGCATCCGTACGGTGCTGCGCCGGATCCGCGTCGTTCCGTCGGCCCCCGCTTCCGCCGCCGCCCCCGCTGCCGCCGTTTCCGCCGCCGTTTCCGCCGCCGAGGCCGTGGGGACCGCCCCCGCCGTCGCGCCCTCCACCGTCCGCAGCTTCGACGGACTGGAGGTGGACACCGACAGCATGGAGGTGCGGGTTCACGGCCGCCTCGTCCCGCTCACCCCCACCGAGCTGCGCCTGCTGCTCGAACTCACCGCCTCCCCCGGCATCGTGCTGGAGCGCACCACCCTGCTCGAGCGCGTCTGGGACTACGAGTGGGGCGCCGACACCCGCGTCGTGGACGTCCACGTGCAGCGGCTGCGCGCCAAGATCGGCTCCGACCGGATCGAGACCGTCCGCGGGTTCGGCTACAAGCTGCGGCGCCCGGCATGACCCTGCGCCGCCAGATCGCCACCGCCGTCGCCGCCATCTCCGTACTGGTCGCGGTGGCCGTGGGCCTGCTGGTCCACCGGGCGATGATCCGTCAGCACGTCGACCAGGCGCGGACCGCCTCCCTCACCGCCCTCGACTCCGCCTCGGCCGCCTACAGCCGCGGCGAGGAGCCCGCCAGGACGGGCGGCGGCGTCAACGACCCGGCCCTGCCCGGACGGCTGCGCACCCTCGCCGCCTCCGGCCACCGGGGCAGCCTGCTGGCCGCGGACGGGCCGGGCGAGTCGATGTGGGCGGCCGGCCCCGTCCGCGACGGCGTGCTCTCCGTCCGGGTGGACTTCACCCAGGACCGCCGGGCCATCGCCGACCTGGACCGGATCATCCTGATCACCGTGGTCGCCGCGGTCTTCACCACCGTGCTCGCCGGCGTCCTCGTCGCCGACCGGATCAGCCGCCGGCTGCGCACCGCCGCCACCGCCGCCCGGAGCATCGCCGCCGGGGGGACGGACACCGGGATCGGCGAACTCGTCGACGGCAAGGACGAGGTGGCCGACCTCGCCGCCGCCGTCGACCTGATGTCCCGCACCCTGCACCGGCGCCTCGCCGACGAGCAGCGCTTCACCGCCGACGTCGCCCACGAGCTGCGCACCCCGCTCACCGGACTGGTCACCGCCGCCGAACTCCTGCCGCCAGGACGCCCCACCGAGCTCGTCCGCAACCGGGTCCAGGCCCTGCGCGGCCTGGTCGAGGACCTGCTGGAGGTCTCCCGCCTGGACGCCGACGTCGAGTCCCCCGACCTCTCCGCCGTCCCCCTGGAACGCGCCGTGCGCCGCACCGTCGCCCTCACCGGACTGGACGTCACCGTCGAGGTGGCCGACGACCGGGAGGTCCGCACCGACCTGCGCCGCCTCGACCGCATCCTCGGCAACCTGCTCGTCAACGCCCACCGCCACGGCGCCGCCCCCGTGCTGCTCCGCGTCGACGGCCACCGCATCACCGTCCGCGACCACGGCCCCGGCTACCCCGGTGACCTCCTCGACCACGGCCCCCAGCGCTTCCGCACCAACGCCCCCGAACGCGGCCGCGGCCACGGCCTCGGCCTCACCATCGCCACCGGCCACACCCGCGTCATCGGCGCCACCCTCGCCTTCGCCAACCACCCCGCCGGCGGCGCCCTCGCCACCCTCACCCTCCCCGCGCACACGCGGGACGCACAGGACGGGCCGGACACGCAGGAAGGGCCGGCCCGATGACGACCGGGCCGACCCTTCCGAATCCGCGGAGCCCCCTGTCGGGTTCGAACCGACGACCCCCGCTTTACAAGAGCGGTGCTCTGGCCAGCTGAGCTAAGGAGGCACGGTGGCCGTCCGCGAACGGATCACGGCGGCACCGGGGGTGAGTCTACCGGGCCGGGGTGGCGGGTTGGGGGGATATCCGGGGGGCGAGGGTGTGATGGAACCGTTGTGGCCCGGGGGCTGACAGGGGGCGGGGGTGCGGGTAGCGTCGCCGGTAGCCGGGCCTGGCAAGTGGTTCAGACCAATTGCGGGGCCGGCACAAGTGAACAGGGAAGAACCCCTTTACTCGGATCGTCCGGCACGTTCCTGCCGGTGAAGGAGAGAACCACCATGGCTTCTGTCACGTACGACAAGGCGACCCGCGTCTACCCCGGCGCCGACAAGCCCTCGGTCGACCAGCTGGAGCTGGAGATCGCCGACGGCGAGTTCCTCGTCCTGGTCGGCCCGTCCGGCTGCGGCAAGTCGACCAGCCTGCGCATGCTGGCCGGCCTGGAGGACGTCAACTCGGGTGCGATCCGCATCGGCGACCGCGACGTCACGCACCTGCCGCCGAAGGACCGGGACATCGCGATGGTGTTCCAGAACTACGCGCTGTACCCCCACATGACCGTCGCCGAGAACATGGGCTTCGCGCTCAAGATCGCCGGCGTGAACAAGGCCGAGATCCGCACCAAGGTCGAGGAGGCCGCGAAGATCCTCGACCTCACCGAGTACCTGGACCGCAAGCCGAAGGCGCTCTCCGGCGGTCAGCGCCAGCGCGTGGCGATGGGCCGCGCGATCGTGCGCCAGCCGCAGGTCTTCCTGATGGACGAGCCGCTGTCGAACCTGGACGCCAAGCTCCGCGTCTCGACCCGTACGCAGATCGCGGGCCTGCAGCGCCGCCTGGGCATCACCACGGTGTACGTCACCCACGACCAGACCGAGGCGCTCACCATGGGCGACCGCGTCGCGGTGCTCAAGGACGGTCTGCTGCAGCAGGTCGACACCCCGCGCACCATGTACGACAAGCCCGCCAACCTGTTCGTGGCCGGCTTCATCGGCTCCCCGGCGATGAACCTGGTCGACGTTCCGCTGGTGGACGGCGGGGTGAAGTTCGGCGGCTCGGTGGTCAACATCTCCCGCGAGGACCTGAACGGCGCCGGCACGGACAAGTCGGTGACCGTCGGCATCCGCCCCGAGCACTTCCAGATCGTCCCGGCGGGCGGCATCGAGGGCGTCGCGGTGACGGTGAACGTGGTCGAGGAGCTCGGCTCGGACGGCTTCGTCTACGGCACCGCGCAGATCGGCGGCATGGACAAGGACCTGGTCGTGCGCGTGCCCGGCCGCCAGATCCCGGCCCGCGGCGAGACGGTCCACGTCGTGCCGACCTCCGACGAGACCCACGTCTTCTCGACCAGCAGCGGCGAGCGCCTCAGCCGCTGACGGCGCGCCCGGCAAGCAGCCACGCGGAGCCCGTCCGGCCGTTCCCGGTCGGACGGGCTCCGTCCGTACACCCCCACGTCAACACGACGTGGGGATAAACCCGGACATGCATCACTCGATGGTGTGACGGAGGGCGATCCTGGCGCTACCCACCGCTACTCTCCTGAGGGTGAAGCAGCTAGTGCGCCGTATCGGCCAGACCGTCGCCCTGACCCTGCCGGTCGTCCTGGTGACCACCGGCACCCTCGCCGTGACCCGGGTCCCGTGGGCCCCGCCGACCGGCCTCGACCAGCAGGTCGTGGCCGCGTCCAGCGGGGACGGCGCCGGGATCGGACGTTCCTCCACCGCCGCCTCGACCAGTGCGGCCAAGCCGCAGGACGGCCTCGCCCCGCAGGAGTCGCTGCGGGTGGCGCTGCTCGACGAGCTGCGCGCCAAGAACCCCTCCGCCGCGCTGGACCTGCTGGAGCGCTCGATGCGCGAACAGCCGTCCCTGACGCCGTACTGCACCTCGCTGGCCACGGAGCTGGGCAAGGCGGCGGTGCGCAAGTACCAGGGCGACGTCCAGCGGGCCCGCTCCTTCGCCCGCCCGGTCTGCGACGGGGCGTTCGCGGCCGGCGTCGTCGGCTGAGGCCACACGCCCGACAACTCGGGCCCGCCGACGCGCGGTTGAGCCCTCCGCGGCGGCGGGCGCGCCTATTGTTCAGGCATGAGCCCTGACTCCGGCCCCGCCGCCGTCCACGAGCCCCGCGAGCCCCGCCAGCCCCACGAGCCCCGGCCGACCAGCACACCGGTCACCCAAGCGGTGATCCTGGCCGGCGGCCAGGGCTCCCGGCTGCGGCCCTACACCGACGACCGCCCCAAGCCGCTCGTCGAGATCCCGGGGACGGGCAAGCCGATCCTCGGCCACCAGCTGGCCTGGCTGGCCGAGGAGGGCGTCACCGACGTGGTGGTGTCCTGCGGCCACCTCGCCGAGGTGCTGGAGGAGTGGCTCGACAAGGCGGACCTGCCGCTGCGGGTGCGCACGGTGATCGAGGCCGAACCGCTCGGGCGCGGCGGCGGGCTCAAGTACGCGGCGAAGGCGCTGCCCCGCCCGGACGAGCCCTGGTACGCCACCAACGGCGACATCTGGACCAGGTTCAGCCTCCGCGACATGGCCTCCTTCCACCACGAGCGCGGCGCCGTCGCGACGCTCGCCCTGGCCCGGCCCCGGATCCCCTGGGGCGCCGTGGAGACCGACCAGTTCGGCAACGTGCTGGACTTCATCGAGGCGCCGCCCTCCCCGTTCCTGATCAACGCGGGCCTGTACGTCTTCAGCCCGGAGTTCGCCGAGCTGCTGCCGGACGTGGGCGACCACGAGCGCACCACCTTCCCCCAACTCGCCCGCGGCAAGCGCCTGGCCGGCTACCAGCTGCCGCAGGGCGTCTACTGGCGCGCCATCGACACCGCCAAGGACCTCACGGAGGCGGCCAAGGAGCTCGCCTCCGGCGCGGGCCGCAGGCCCAGCTAGAACCGCCCGGGAGGACACGACGATCGGCCGGGTGCTCCCCCACGGAGCACCCGGCCGATCGTCGTCCAGGGGAAGCCTCAGGTCGCGGTGGCCTCCGGACGGGAGGAGCGGGCGCCGCCCGACAGATCGGCCAGCGGGCCGCTGCCGAGCACCCCGCCGAGCAGGCCCGGGCCGTTGGACGGGCTCTGCTTGGGCGCCGTCCCCGAGCCGCTGCCGGGGGCCGGGGTGCCCCGCTGCGCGGGGGCCGAGCCGGGGGTGACGGCGGCCGGGCTCTGGCCCGTGCCGGTGCCCTCCCCGGGCTTGCCGGAGTGCTTGCCGCTGGGCGTGGCGGTCGCCTTGCCGGAGGGGGCGCTGGGCGACGGCGCCGGGGTGGTCGGGTGCGGGGCGGCGGGCGAGGGCGAGGTGGACGGGCCCTGACCGCCGGGGGTGCCGGACGGGGTGCCGTTCGGCCAGACCGGGTTGCCGTAGTCGTCGGCCGGGCGGGGCGGCGCCTGGTGCGTCAGGGCACCGGTGCGGACGGCGGCGCCGAGCATCGAGCCGAGCAGCAGGGTCAGGCCGACGACGACGGTGGTGACCACCGCGCCCCGGCGCAGGACCCGCCGCCGCAGCGCCCCGGGCGCGCCGGAGCCGATGCGCCGCCACGCCTCCAGGCTGAGCCGCCCGTCCAGCGAGGCGAACGGCGCTCCGGCGATCAGCAGCGGGCTCCAGGCCGCCAGGAAGATCAGGTCGGGCGTGTCGTAGACCGGCACGGCCCGCCAGCTGACGGTGAACAGCAGGGCGGCGGAGAGCAGCATCGCCGCGCCGGCCGCGAGCCGCTGCCACAGGCCCAGGAGGGTCAGCACGCCGACGACGATCTGGGTGAAGGAGACGACCAGGCCCGCGCCCACCGGGTGCGCCATGGCGAAGGCCAGCAGCGGTTCGGCGACCTTCCACGGGTGCAGCGAGGAGAGCCAGCGCATCATCGAGCCGCGCTCGCCGCCGTCGAAGTACACCGGGTCGCAGAGCTTGCTGAACCCGGCGTAGACGGCGAGCGAGCCGAGGACGGCGCGCAGCGGCAGCAGCACCAGGCCCAGGTCGACGCGGCGGCCGGGGTACCAGGGCTGCTTCCCGTCGGCGTCGGCGGCGGAGACCTCGGGCAGTTCGCCGCTGGGCGTCCAGCCGTGGGGCTCGCCGATCGGGCCGACGCCCGCGTCGGTGGCGGTGCCGGAGCCCTCGCGGGGCTGGCGGGGGACGGTGCGGGCACCGGCGAGGGAGGGGATCACCTCGGTGTCCGCCTCGGAGCCGGAGCCCCGTCCGCCGAAGGACTGGACGGCTTCCAGCAGCTGCGTGGCCGCGAGGTCCCCGGGGGCCGCCTGGCCGGTCCAGGTGACGGCGGTGACCCGGCCCTTGCGGCGCGGGGCGCCGCCGGCCGTGACCCCGGCCCCGGCGAGCGCCGGGACGGCGGAGGCGGGCACGACGACCTGCGGGGTGACCAGCGGACGGCGGATCAGGCCCTGGCTCGCGTACGGGTCGCCGAAGGCGGCGCCGGTGGACAGCAGTCCGGCCGGTGCCTCGATCAGCGGAGCCACGTGGGCGCCGAGCCGGAGCTTGAAGCTCGCCTGGGTGCTGCTGATGCGCCCGGGGTCGGAGTCCACCTTGACGGTGTTGAGGCCGAGGCCCGCGTCTATCCCGGTGCTGCCGCCGCCGAACAGGGGGCGCCGAGGTGTTCTGGTGTCCACGCCCGTCTAACCGGGTGACGGCCGCTTTGGACACTCTCCCGGGTGGATGTGCGGCGCACACTTGAAGTGATCATGAAAAAAACGATCGGGCCCTGTCGGACCCGATCGTTTTCCACGCGGATTGCGGGCAATTCGGAAAACCGCCTGCGCCGCCTACCGGAGCTGTGCTCAGCGCTTGGAGCGCAGCCGCGCGGCCTCGTACAGCACGATGCCCGCCGCGACACCGGCGTTCAGCGACTCCGTCAGCCCGGACATCGGAATCCGCACCCGCATGTCGCAGGTCTCCGAGACCAGCCGGGACAGGCCCTTGCCCTCACTGCCCGCGACGACCACCACGGGGCCGGTCAGCAGCTCCAGGTCGCTCAGCTCGGCCTCGCCGTCCGCCGCCAGGCCGACGACCATCAGACCGGCCTTCTGGTACGCCTCCAGCGTGCGGGTCATGTTGGTGGCCCGGGCGACGGGCAGCCGGGCGGCGGCGCCGGAGGAGGTCTTCCAGGCACCGGCGGTCATGCCGGCCGCGCGGCGCTCGGGGATGACCACGCCGTGCGCGCCGAAGGCGGCGGCCGAGCGGACCACGGCGCCCAGGTTGCGCGAGTCGGTGACGCCGTCCAGCGCGACGATCAGCGCGTCCTGGCCGGCGTCGGAGGCCGCCTCCAGGAGCTCGTCGGGGTGCGCGTACTCGTACGGCGGCACCTGGAGGACCATGCCCTGGTGGTTCATCCCGCCGGTCATCTGGTCCAGCTGGGGGCGCGGGGCCTCCATCAGCGGGATGCCGCGGTCGTTGGCGGCCTGGAAGGCGTCGCGCACGCGGTCGTCGGTGTCGATGAACTGCTGGACGTACAGCGCGGTGGCCGGGACGCCGCCCTGCAGGGCCTCGACCACGGAGTTGCGGCCGAAGACCAGCTCGGCGCTGCCCGCGCCGCCGCGGCCACCGCGGCCGCCGGCCCCGGCGCGGCGCATGCCGGCGCGGGCCTTGGCGTCGCGCTCACGCTTGATCGCCGCGTTGGCGGCGCGCTGCTTGGGGTGGCCCTTGCGCTCCGCGCCGGGCGGCGTCGGGCCCTTGCCCTCCAGCGCCCTCCGGCTGTGCCCGCCGGTACCGACAGACGCACCCTTCTTGGATCCGGGGTTGCGGCGGTTCCTGCGCTGGCTGTTGCCGGCCATGGCTGTACTTCCTGTCTGTCCGGCATGCCCGGCCTCCCCCGCTCGCTGCGGCGGACGCCTGCGACATGCGCTACGTCATGAGGGAGGGCCGCACCGGTGCGGTACGGCCCACCCATCACCCCGATCGTCAGATGGGGTTACTGGCTGTTGATCGTCCAGCGCGGGCCGGACGGGGTGTCCTCGATCACCAGCCCGGCCAGGCCGAGCTGGTCGCGGATGGCGTCCGCGGTGGCGAAGTCCTTGCGCTGGCGCGCCGCCTGCCGCTGGTCCAGGACCAGGCGGACCAGCGAATCGACCACGCCGTGGAGGTCCTCGCCGCGCTCCGCACCGGCCCAGTGCGGGTCGAGCGGGTCGAGGCCCAGTACACCGAGCATCGCACGGACCTCGGCCAGTCGCGCCACCACGCTCTCCTTGTCGTCCGCGTTCAGGGCGCTGTTGCCCTGGCGGACGGCGGTGTGCACGACGGCCAGCGCCTGCGGCACGCCCAGGTCGTCGTCCATCGCCTCGGCGAACGCCGGCGGCACCTCGGGCGCCGCGTCGACCTTGCCGCAGCGCTCGACGGCCCGCTGGATGAAGCCCTCGATCCGGCCGAAACCGGCCTCGGCCTCGCGCAGCGCGTCCTCGCTGTACTCGATCATCGAGCGGTAGTGCGCGGCGCCCAGGTAGTAGCGGAGCACGATCGGACGCCAGACGCGGACCATCTCGGAGACCAGCACCGAGTTGCCGAGCGACTTGCTCATCTTCTCGCCGGCCATGGTGACCCAGGCGTTGTGCGCCCAGAAGGTGGCGAAGTCGTCCCCGTACGCCTTGGACTGGGCGATCTCGTTCTCGTGGTGCGGGAAGATCAGGTCGAGCCCGCCGCCGTGGATGTCGAAGGCCGGGCCCAGGTACTTGTGGGCCATCGCCGAGCACTCCAGGTGCCAGCCGGGCCGGCCGCGGCCCCACGGGGTCTCCCAGCTGGGCTCGCCCGGCTTGGCGGCCTTCCACATCGCGAAGTCGCGGGAGTCGCGCTTGCCGGTCTCCCCCTCGCTCTCGGGCTGGAGCAGGTTCTCGAGCTTCTGGTTGGAAAGCGCGAGGTAGTCCGGGTAGGACTTCACGTCGAAGTAGACGTTGCCCTCGGCCTCGTACGCGTGGCCCTTGGCGATGAGCCCCTGCATCATCTCGATCATCTCGGGGATGTGCCCGGTGGCCCTGGGCTCGACAGTGGGCGGCAGGCAACCGAGCGCGGTGTAGCCGTCGTTGAACGCGCGCTCGTTCTCGTAGGCGATCTGCCACCACGGCACGCCCTGCTCGCGCTCCTTGGCGATCACCTTGTCGTCGATGTCGGTGACGTTGCGGGCGAAGGTCACCTGGTAGCCGCGGTAGGCGAACCACCGCTGCATGATGTCGAAGTTGAGGCCGGACCGGATGTGCCCGATGTGAGGCGCCGACTGGACGGTAGCGCCGCACAGGTAGATCGAGACACAACCCGGTACGAGCGGGACGAAGTCGCGTACCTGTCGGGTGCTGGTGTCGTACAGACGAATGCTCACAGCGTCAAGCGTAGTGGGCGGCGGAGGGTGCCCCGCCACATTCCCGGGGAATGGCGGTCCCCGCCACACCCGGGAACGGCGCGCGCCCGGCGGTCAGATGCCCCCGACCACCTTGCGCGGGGTGAGGCGCACGACCACCCGCACGGCCTCCGGGGTGTCCCAGGTGTAGGAGTCCACGCCCCGGTACTTGGCGGCCAGCTCGTCGATCAGCTCCCGCCCGCCCTCGGTGGTCATCGTCACCGAACCGCGCACCTCCAGGTACTCGTACGGGCTCTCCGGCGGGTTGACGAGCAGCGAGACGCGCGGGTCGCGGGCCAGGTTGAGGTGCTTGCGGCGGCCCTCCACGGTGGAGAACAGGATGTCCTCGCCGTCCCGGCGGACCCAGACCACCGAGGACTGCGGGCTGCCGTCCGGCTGGATCGTGGAGACCACGGCGAAGCACTTGCCGTCGATCAACGCCTTGGCCCGGTCGGAGAGTTGGACGTCGCTCATCGGAGAAACCCTTCACGTCGGCGGTGGTGTCCGGGCCCACGGGCGGAGACCGGCGAGGGGCCCGCGCCGAACACTACCGACGCGGGCCCCTCGAGGACCGTCGACTTCCCGACGTTCCCACCGACTTCACCGGTGAACACTCAACGCCGTTCGTACACCAGGGCGGTGGCGATCGCGGCCAGCCCCTCGGCACGGCCGGTCAGCCCCAGCCCGTCCGTGGTGGTGCCGGAGACGGACACCGGGGCGCCGACAGCCTCCGACAGCGCGGCCTGTGCCTCGGCGCGGCGCTTGCCGACCTTCGGCCGCACGCCGATCACCTGCACGGAGACGTTGCCGATCTCGAAGCCCGCCTCGCGGACCAGCCGGGCGGCCTCCCCGAGCAGCTTCACCCCGGAGGCGCCGGCCCACTCGGGCCGGTCGGTGCCGAAGTGGGCGCCCAGGTCGCCGATCCCGGCGGCCGAGAACAGCGCGTCGCAGGCGGCGTGCGCGGCCACGTCGGCGTCCGAGTGCCCGGAGAGCCCGAACTCGGCGTCCGGCCACTCCAGTCCGGCGACCCACAGCGGGCGGCCGGCCTCGAAGGCGTGCACGTCGGTGCCGATCCCCACGCGGGGAAGGACGGGAATCGAGGCGTCAGTAGGCATCGGCGGCCCTCCGGCGGGCGAGTACGGCCTCGGCGAGCACGAGGTCCAGGGGACGGGTGACCTTGAACGCCTCCTCGTGGCCGGGCACCACGACGACCTGGCCGCCGTAGCGCTCCACCAGGCCCGCGTCGTCGGTGACGGGCGGCGCGTCGGCGGTGCCGGACGCCTCCTCGGCCAGCGCCTTGGTGTGCACCTCGACGAGGACGGCCCGGTCGAAGCCCTGCGGGGTCTGCACCGCGCGCAGGGTGGACCGGTCGGGCGTGTCGACGACCGGCTCGGGACGGCCCGGGTTCGGCTCGACCCGCTTCACGGTGTCGGCCAGCGGCACCGCCGGCACCACCGCGACGGCCCCGGCCCGGACGGCGGCCGCGACGGCGTCCACCACCTCGACCGGCACCAGCGGGCGGGCCGCGTCGTGCACCAGGACGATCGGGACGTCCTCCGGGATCGCCGCCAGGCCCAGCCGGACGGACTCCTGGCGGGTCGAGCCGCCGGCCACCACCCGGACGTCCTTGCCGTCCAGCCCGTGGCTGTCCAGCAGGGCGACCACCTCGGCCACCCCGTCCGCGGGCGCGGCGACCACGACCAGGCCCACGGCCCGGCTGCGCGCGAGCGCCCGTACGGCGTGGACCAGGAGCGGCACACCGCCCAGTTCCCGCAGGGCCTTCGGGGCCCCGGGGCCCAGTCGCTCACCGCGTCCGGCGGCGGGCACCACTGCTGCTGCGACTGCTGCTGAGGCGTTCAGGTTTCACTCCTTCGGCGAAGTGGGTATGGCCTTGGCGTGCCCGACGGGCTCCGGGCCCCTTCCGAAGAACCACGGTCCAACCGCCCGCCGCACAACCCGCAGAAACGGTCATGCAAGGCAGCACCGGCCCGGGCCGGAGGCGTCGTCCGGACACGCCTCAGCGCCCGGAGTGCCACTGCACCACTGCCGGACACTTCGTCCGAGCAGTGGCGCGCCGGCACCGGGCGCTGTGAGCGGTGGGCTGCTGCCCGACTGCACTACGGCTACGCGCGCACTACGAGGCGAGAACCTCGTCGAGCAGCGTCTCCGCCTTGTCCTCGTTGGTGTTCTCCGCCAGCGCGAGCTCGCTGACGAGGATCTGGCGTGCCTTCGCGAGCATCCGCTTCTCGCCGGCCGAGAGGCCGCGCTCGCGCTCGCGACGCCAGAGGTCGCGCACGACCTCGGCAACCTTGATGACATCGCCCGAGGCGAGCTTCTCCAGGTTCGCCTTGTAGCGACGGGACCAGTTGGTGGGCTCTTCGGTGTACGGCGCGCGCAGCACCTCGAAGACCCGGTCCAGACCCTCCTGGCCGACCACGTCGCGAACGCCGACGAACTCCGCGTTCTCGGCGGGCACGCGGAGCGTCAGGTCTCCCTGCTGCACCTTGAGCACCAGGTAGGTCTTGTCCACACCCTTGATCTGGCGAGTTTCGATGGCCTCGATCAATGCGGCCCCGTGATGGGGGTAGACCACCGTGTCGCCAACCTTGAACGTCATGTGACAGGACCCCTTCCGTGGCTTTCCAGAATAACACGCTTCGCGCCCCACCCGAAGGGCGTTTTCGCAGGTCAGGACCGGTCTCGGGGCTTGACAAGCGGCCCCCTGGCGTGCTGCGACCGATGTTCGAGAACGGCTTCCCGCAGGTCGGAGGCGGTACAGACCTCTGACGAAACCCTTGCGCAACACCCCCGGCGTCATGATTGGATCTTGAGTTTTCGTCGCGCTCCGGGCCGCGCCCGCATCGTTATTCGATCTTGGTCGAAGTGTATCCGGTCCGTGATGCTCCGCTGATGACCCCGCGACGGCCCGGACGCCCCGGGATGCGTCCGGACGGCCCCCCGGTGGACCCGGAAGTGCGACACGGGGACCTCCCCGTGAAGGCCGCATAAGTGAGGTCGATAATCTGAGACCTGACCTACCGACAAGTGACCAAGGAGAAGCCGCCGCCGTGAGCCGCAGCCTTCGACGCGGCAGCATCGCCGCCGTCGCCGCCATCGCCATCGCCTCGCTCTCGTCCTGTGCCGCCGGCAACGCACCGGACACCCTGCAGATCAAGCCGGACAACGCGGCAGCGACGATCGGCACGAACCTCCGCCTGAACAACATCGTGGTCGTGACCCCGGGCAAGGCCACCGGCGACTACACGGGCCCCGCCAGCGTCATCGTGAACATCGCGAACACCGGCACCGGTGCGGCTGAGCTCAAGACCGTCGTGCTCGGCGGCGGCAACGCCACCTTCACCGACGCCTCGGGCGCCTCCGTGCCCTCCATCGTCATCCCGGCCGGCGGCTCGGTGGCCATCGGCGGCAAGGGCAACCCGTCCGCCACGGTCTCCTCGGCCAACGTCAAGGTCGGTGGCTTCGCCAAGACCGCCTTCGGCATCCAGGAGGGCAAGGACGGCCAGATCCAGACCGTCACCGCCGAGGCCGGCGTGACCCCGGACTCGGACCTCAGGAACAAGGACATCTACTCGGGCTACGGCCCCAGCCCGAGCGCCTCCCCCGCCGCGGTGCCCACCAAGGCCGCCTCCCCGGCCGCGGGCGCCACCACCGGCACGCCGACCGCGGGCGCCACCACGGGCACGCAGACCGCCGGTGCCACCAGCGGTGCGGCCACCCCGGCGGCGGGCACCACGCCGACCGCCCACTGACGCGGGCGGGACAACGCGCGACGGGCCCCCTCCGGCAGCTGCCGGAGGGGGCCCGTCGCGTTCACCCGTACGGGCGGACCCGCCGCTCTCTTTACGGCTCGAACTTGTAGCCGAGGCCGCGGACGGTCACCAGGTAGCGCGGCGCGCCCGGGTCGGGCTCGATCTTGGCCCGCAGGCGCTTCACGTGGACGTCCAGGGTCTTGGTGTCGCCGACGTAGTCGGCGCCCCAGACCCGGTCGATCAGCTGCATGCGGGTGAGCACGCGGCCCGCGTTGCGCAGCAGCATCTCCAGCAGGTCGAACTCCTTGAGCGGCAGGTCGACCTTGGCGCCGTCCACGGTCACCACGTGCCGGTCGACGTCCATACGGACCGGGCCCGCCTCCAGGGCGCCCGGGCCGCCGCCGTTGTCGCCCGCGCCGCCGTCCTCGCCGCGGCGGCGCAGCACCGCGCGGATCCGGGCGACGAGCTCACGGGTGGAGTAGGGCTTGGTGACGTAGTCGTCGGCACCTATCTCCAGCCCGACGACCTTGTCGATCTCGCTGTCCTTGGCGGTCACCATGATCACGGGGACGTTGGAGCGCACCCGGAGCTGGCGGCAGACCTCGGTGCCCGGCAGGCCCGGCAGCATCAGGTCGAGCAGGACGAGGTCGGCGCCGTTGCGTTCGAACTGCTCCAGGGCGTCGGGGCCGGTGGCGGCCACGGCCACCTCGAAGCCCTCCTTGCGGAGCATGTACGAGAGGGCGTCGCTGAACGACTCCTCGTCCTCGACCACCAGTACTCGGGTCACGATCAAGCCTCCGGGGCAAGCTGGGGGGTTGTGCCTGACAGGGGGTGTTCCCGCTCCCCGGCGGGGAGCGAACGGGCCGTGCCGTCGGAACGGCCCGTGGTGAGGGTTCGGGGCGCCGGGGCGGCCTTGGCGGCCGAACCGGCGGTGCTCTGTGACGTACCCGGTTCGGCGCCGGATCCGTCCTCGTCCGCGTCCTGGGTGGGCGCCTGGCCGGCGGGCAGCCGGATGGTGAAGGTCGAGCCCTGGCCCTCCACGCTCCAGACCGAGACCGTGCCTCCGTGGGAGGCGGCGACGTGCTTGACGATGGACAGGCCCAGACCCGTGCCGCCGGTCTGGCGGGAGCGGGCCGGGTCGACCCGGTAGAAGCGCTCGAAGACCCGCTCGCGGTCCTTCTCCGAGATGCCGATGCCCTGGTCGGTGACCGAGATCTCGATCAGCTCGCCGTCCGCCTCGCCGAGCGCGGCGGCGCTGGAGATGCGGCGGGTGGCGATGGCCACCCGGGTGCGCGGCGGGCTGTAGTTGACCGCGTTCTCGACCAGGTTGCCCAGGGCCGCGGCGAGCTGGCCGCGGTTGCCGTGCAGGTAGAGGCCCGCGATGCCGCCGGCCGCGATGAGGATCTGTTTGGCGGCGGCCTGCTGGCGGCAGCGGTCGATCGCCTCGGCGATCAGCTCGTCCACCGCGACCGGCTCCGCGTCGACCATCAGGCGGTCGTCCTGGACCCGGGAGAGGTCGATGATCTCCTGGACCAGGCTGGCCAGGCGGGTCGCCTCGATCTGCATCCGGCCGGCGAAGCGCTGCACGGCCTCCGGGTCGTCGGCCGCGTCGGCGACGGCCTCGGAGAGCAGCGACAGGGCGCCGACCGGGGTCTTGAGCTCGTGGCTGACGTTGGCGACGAAGTCGCGGCGGACGGCCTCCACGCGGCGGCGCTCGGTCTGGTCCTCGACCAGCACCAGCACCAGGCGGGAGCCCAGCGGGGCGACCCGGACGGAGACGGCGAGCGGCTCGGCCGCGCGGGCCGCGCCGGGGCGCGGCACCTCCAGCTCGACCTGGCGGATCTCGCCGTCCCGGCGGGTGGCGCGGGCCAGTGCGAGCATCTGGTCCACGGCGACCGCGCCGCCGCGGACCAGGCCCATCGCGTACGCCGCGGAGCTGGCCTTCACCACCTCGTCGCCCTCGCCCAGCACGATCGCGCAGGAGCGCAGCACGGAGAGCACGGTGTCGACCCCGGGGGGCAACGGTGCTTCGGGGTGGCCGGCGCCCAGGGGCTGGTGCCGACCGTGATGCCTGCCGCCGGTGCCGTTGTACCTGCCCCGGGCCTGCTCGCGTTCGCTCCAGCGGAAGGCGATGGAGGCGGTGAGGCCGACGCCGAGCCCGGCTATGGCGCAGGCAGCGGCGGCGGCCACGTTCACGTCCATGTGGCCAGCGTAAGCGCACGGCGCGGCCGCTCCCCAAGGGCTGGATCAAGGCATCGGCCGCGCGTTGCCGAGAATTCACCTCCACGTGGCTGTCGATTCACTGAACTGGCTGTGCCAGGTCGCCGGAACGACTGAGAGTTGGCCGTGCAGCCCGTGTGGGTCGAACGGTGCGCCGAACCGCGGGCACCGTCTCGGGGGTGCGCGTACCATGCGCGCACACCAGCAGCGGCCACCCGACCGATCCGACGACGATCGGACGGGCTGACCGGTCGGCACCGCCACCGACACAGCCACTGAGGAGAGATCATGCGCGACGCGTACCACGAGGAACTCGATGCGATCGGCGACAGCCTGGTCGAGATGGCCCGGCTCGTCGGCTCGGCCCTCGGCAGGGCCACCACCGCGCTCCTCGACGCGGACCTGGCGCTGGCGGAGAGCGTGATCGCCGCCGACGAGAAGGTCAACGAGCTGCACCACGACCTCGAGAACCGGGCCATCGACCTGCTGGCCCGCCAGCAGCCGGTCGCCACCGACCTGCGGATCGTCGTCACCTCGCTGCGGATGAGCGCCGACCTGGAGCGGTGCGGCGACCTCGCCCGGCACGTCGCCAAGATCGCCCGGATGCGCTACCCGGAGACGGCCGTCCCCGGCGACCTGCAGTCGACCGTCCTGGAGATGGGCCAGCTCGCCCAGCGCCTCGTCGCCAAGGCCGGCCTGGTCATCGCGACCAAGGACGTCGACAAGGCCCTGGAGATGGAGCAGGACGACGACGCCATCGACTCGCTGCACCGGGAGCTGCTCTCCCACCTGATCGACGAGCGGTGGCACCACGGCATCGAGACCGCCGTGGACATCACCCTGGTCGGCCGCTACTACGAGCGCTTCGCGGACCACGCGGTCTCCGTCGCCAAGCGGGTCGTCTACCTGGTGACCGGCGAGCACGTGGCCGAGTTCGTGGCCGGGGCCGAGGCCGAGGCGGCGGCGCCCTCGGCGTGAGCCGGGCGGGCTGGGCTGGGCCTGGGCTGGGTGGGCCGGCTCGCACCTCGGAGGGTGAGTAAACCTGGGCCGGGGGGTGGTGCGGATGCACGGTGCCTCACGGGTTCCGCACCTGCGCGCCCGTTGACGCCCCTCCGATCGGCGGTTTCACTCGGAAAGCAGGCACCGAAGTGTGCCCGCCACGAGGAGGGAACAGTTCGATGAAGGCCCACCCCACCCGTCCTGCACCCGCCGCCGACCCCGTCGAGCCGCTCCCGCCGAAACTGCTCCCCGTCCTCGCCGCCGGTTGCGGCTGCGGCCCGGGCTGCGGCTGCGGCTGCCAGTCCGGCGCGCCCTGCCAGTGCGGCGGCGCCGACGGAGGCTGCTGCGGCGGCCACTGAGGAGTCCTGTGCCGGGTGCCCGGCCGTCCCTGCGGGCGGCCGGGCACCGGTGCGCGTGGCGGGAGGCGTGGACCGTCAGAACTGGACGTCGGAGCAGGAGTAGAAGGCGTTGGCGGTGTCGGAGATCGTCCAGACCGCGACGATCACCTGGTGGCCGGTCCGCCCGCTCGGGAGAGTCGCGGCGTGGCTGAGCGTGCTGGGCACCTGGACGCCGCCGTACGGCGCGATCAGGAACGGCGTCAGGTCCAGGTTGGCCCGGGTGATCGGCTGGCCGGCGTCGTAGCCGGGCTTGGTCATGTAGTAGCGGAAGTCCGTGGTGGCGTGCCGGGCGGTGAAGCGCCAGGTGAAGGTGACCTGCTGGCCCGCCGTCACCTGGGTGGTCGGCCAGGCGCCGTTGTGCGGGTCGTCCAGCTCGGCGAAGCGGGCGTTGCCCCCGGCGCAGATGGTGCCGTCCGAGGGGCCGAGGCTCGGGAAGCCCTTGGGGCCCTCGACGCTCTGCGGCTCCCACTGGATGTCACCGCAGTCCCAGGGGACGCCCTGGACGTGCTCGTCGCAGAGCGCGGCTCGGCTCGGCGGCGTGGTGATGTACCCGTGGGCCTGCGCCGGGAAGGCGAGGGCCAACGGGACCGCCAGGGCGGCGACGACCGCCCCGACGACATGACGCTTGCGCATGGTGCTCCTCCGTGGGGGTGGATGGAGTGTGCGCCGGGCGGCGTCCGCGCGCGTGGGGGTGCGCGACGGGAGGCGGCCCCGATCATTGGCATGCCTGTGCCAGCCCGGTGCCCCCAAGGTAGGAGTCCGGCCTTCCGCCGTCAATGGTCTGAACCATTTTGCGGAGCCCAACTCGCCTCCCCATCAGGGAAGTTGACGGCCCACGAACGGCCCGGAAACGAACAACGGCCCCCGATCCGCGCACCGGGCGCAGGTCGGGGGCCGTGTCGGCGAGCGGGTTACTTCTTGCCCTGGTTCTTGACCGCCTCGATGGCGGAGGCGGCGGCCTCCGGGTCGAGGTAGCGGCCGCCCGGGGTGAGGGGCTTGAAGTCGGCGTCCAGCTCGTAGACGAGGGGGATGCCGGTGGGGATGTTCAGGCCGGCGATGGCCTCGTCGGAGATGCCGTCGAGGTGCTTGACCAGGGCGCGCAGGCTGTTGCCGTGGGCGGTGACCAGGACGGTCCTGCCGGCGGCGAGGTCGGGGACGATGGCGTCGTACCAGTACGGGAGCATCCGCTCGACGACGTCCTTGAGGCACTCGGTGCGCGGGCGCATCTCGCTCGGGAGCTCGGCGTAGCGCGCGTCGTGGGCCTGGGAGAACTCGGAGTCGTCGCCCAGGACCGGCGGCGGGGTGTCGTAGGAGCGGCGCCACAGCTGGAACTGCTCCTCGCCGAACTCGGCCAGGGTCTGGGCCTTGTCCTTGCCCTGGAGGGCGCCGTAGTGGCGCTCGTTCAGGCGCCAGCTGCGGGAGACCGGGATCCAGTGGCGGTCGGCCTTGTCCAGGGCGATCTGCGAGGTGCGGATGGCGCGGCGCAGCAGGGAGGTGTGCAGCACGTCGGGAAGCAGGTTCTCGGCGGCGAGCAGCTCGCCGCCGCGGGCCGCCTCCTTCTCACCCTTCTCGTTGAGGTCGACGTCGACCCAACCGGTGAACAGGTTCTTCTGGTTCCACTGGCTCTCGCCGTGACGGAGCAGGATGAGTCGGTACGTCGTGTCAGCCATGGCGCCCAGCTTAGTGGAGGGCGAAAAAACACTGGTGGGCGTCTCACCTCGGCGAGTAATGTGTGCGCCGCGCCTCTGCCACTTACATTCTGGAGCCCCCACATGCTCGCCGCCCTCGCCTCCAATCCCCGTGTCCGAAGACTGGTCCGGGAGACGGTGGGCGGGCTGCCGCGCGAGTTCTGGTGGCTCTGGGTGAGCACGCTGGTGAACAAGCTCGGCGCGTTCGTGGTGACGTTCCTGGCGCTGTACCTGACCGTCGAGCGCGGGTACTCGGCCTCGTACGCGGGCCTGGTGGCCGCGCTGTTCGGGCTCGGCTCGGCGATCGCGGCGCTCGGCGCCGGCGTGCTGGCCGACCGGATCGGGCGCCGGCCCACGCTGGTCGCCGCCCAGCTCGGCACCGCGCTGTTCACGGTCGTGCTGGGCTTCACCGACGGTCAGGTGGCGATCGCCGCGGTGGCCTTCCTGGTGGGCCTGTGCAACAACGCGACCAGGCCGCCCACTTCGGCGATCATCGCCGACCTCGTCCCGGCCGAGGACCGCGTCCGGGCGTACTCGCTGAACTACTGGGCGATCAACATCGGCTTCGGCCTCTCCGCCGCCGTCGCCGGGCTGATCGCCACCCACGGCTACCTCACGCTCTTCGTGCTGGACGCGCTGACCACGCTGATCTGCGCGGTGGTGATCTTCATCCGCATCCCGGAGACCAGGCCGGAGCCCGTCCCCGGGGCGGAGCGGGACGGCCCGGCCGAGCCGAAGGTCAGCCTGCTCACCGTGTTCCGGGACGCGCCGTTCATGGCGGTCGTCGGGCTCAACCTGCTGCTCGCCCTGATCTACCAGCAGGGCAGCACCACCCTGGCCGTCGACATGGGCGCCTCGGGCATCACCTCGACCGAGTACGGGCTGGTCATCGGCCTGAACGGGCTGCTGATCGTGGTGCTGCAGATCCCGCTCACGCGGTGGATGGAGGGCCGCTCGCGCACCGCGCTCCTGATCGCCAGCTGCCTGGTCACCGGATGGGGCTTCGGGCTGGCGGCGCTGGCCGGCTCCTCGGCCTGGCTGTTCGCGCTCTCGGTGGCGGTCTGGACGGTCGGCGAGGTGCTGAACGCCCCGACCATGATGGGCCTGGTCTCCGAACTGGCGCCGACCCAGGCGCGCGGGCGCTACCAGGGCGTCTACTCGCTCTCCTGGTCGCTCGCCTCGTTCATCGGCCCGGCGGCCGGCGGGCTGGTGCTGGACCACGCCGGGCCGGGGGCGCTGTGGCTGGTGTGCGGGATCTGCGGCACCGTCGCGGCGCTCGGGCACGTGGCGCTGGGCCGCCGTACCAAGGCTGCGGCGGCGGCGCGGACCGGGTCGGTGACCGAGGTGGAGGCGACCGAGGTGGAGGCGACCGGGGTAGAGGCGACCGGGGTGGAGGCGCTCGAGGTGGAGGCGCCTGCGGCGGGGCCCGCGAAGGCCCGCGCCTGAGTCACTCCCCCGCGGGGGCGGCGAGGTGGGAGAAGGCGGCCAGGTTGCGGGTGGACTCCCCGCGCTTGGTGCGCCACTCCCACTCGCGGCGGATCGCGGTGGCGAAGCCCAGCTCCAGCAGGGTGTTGAACGGCTCGTCGGCGTTCTCCAGCACCGCCCCGAGCAGCCGGTCCACGGCGTCCGGGGCGAGCGCCTCCAGCGGCAGGCGGCCCGCCAGGTAGACGTCGCCGAGCGGGTCGATCGCGTACGCGACGCCGTACATCCGGGTGTTGCGCTCCAGCAGCCAGCGGTAGACGGCCTCGTGGTTCTCGTCCGGGCGGCGGATCACGAAGGCGTTCACCGAGAGGCTGTGGTCTCCGACCCTCAGGGCGCAGGCGGTGTTCAGCTTGCGGGTGCCCGGGAGGGTCGCCACCAGGGTGTACGGGTCGGCGGCGGCCGGCTCCCAGGCCACCCCGGCCTCGTCCAGGGCGGTGCGCAGGAGGGTCAGGGCCTCGTCCTTGGTGCGGATTGCCATGGGGGTGACGCTACTCGCCGGTACCGGCCCCGCGCACGGCGGCTCGGACGAGTCGGTGGCTGGGACGAGACGGCGGCTCAGACGAGTCGGCGGCGGGCGACGGCCAGGCGGCCCGCCGGGCGGGCCAGGCTGCCGGCGTACACCTCGGCGGTGGTCGCCGCGGCCGCCCCCCAGCCGAAGCCCGCCGCGTGCCGGGCCGCCGCCGCGCCGCGCCGGGCCACCAGCTCGGGGTCGGTGACGTACGGCTCCAGCGCGTACGACCAGGCGTGCGGGTCGTGGCCGCCCACCAGCGTGCCGGACTCGCCGTCGCGCACCGCGACCGGCAGGCCCCCGACCGCCGCCGCGACCACCGGGGTGCCGCACGCCTGCGCCTCCAGCGCCACCAGCCCGAAGGACTCGCTGTACGAGGGCATCACCAGGGCCGTCGCCGCGCGGTACCAGTCCGCGAGCCGGGTCTGGCCGACCGGCGGGTGGAAGCGCACCACGTCGCCGATGCCCAGCTGGGCGGCGAGCTTGTGCAGGCTCTCCGGCCGGGCCAGCCCCGTACCGGACGGGCCGCCCACCACCGGCACCACCAGGCGCTCGCGCAGCTCCGGGCGGCGCTCCAGCAGCGCCGCCACCGCGCGCAGCAGCACGTCCGGCGCCTTCAGCGGCTGGATGCGGCCGGCGAACAGCAGCACCGCGGCGTGCTGCGGCAGGCCCAGCCGGTCGCGGGCGGCGGCCCGGGCCTGCGGGCCACCGGGACGGAAGACGTCCAGGTTGACGCCCGGGTGCACGACGGCCAGCTGGTCCGGCCGGGCGGAGTAGTGCAGGGCCAGCTCGGCGGCCTCCTCGGTGGTGTTGGCGATCAGCCGGTCGGCCGCCTCCACCACCTGGGTCTCGCCGATCACCCGGGCCGCGGGCTCGGGCGTGTCCCCCTCGGCCAGGGCGGCGTTCTTGACCTTCGCCATGGTGTGCATGGTGTGCACCAGCGGCACGCCCCAGCGCTGGGCGGCCAGCCAGCCGACCTGCCCGGAGAGCCAGTAGTGGGAGTGCACCAGGTCGTAGTGGCCGGGACGGTGGCCGGCCTCGGTGCGCAGCACCCCGTGGGTGAAGGCGCACAGCTGGGCGGGGAGGTCCTCCTTGAGGAGGCCCTCGTACGGCCCGGCGGTGACGTGCCGCACCAGGACGCCGGGGGCCAGCTCGACGGTGGGGGCGTCATCGGAGCAGATCGAGCGGGTGAAGACCTCGACCTCGATGTTCAGCTCGGCGAGGCGCTTGGCCAGCTCGACGATGTAGACGTTCATCCCGCCCGCGTCCCCGGTGCCGGGCTGGTGCAGCGGCGAGGTGTGGACGCTCAGCATGGCTATGCGGCGCGGACGGCGGCGGCCCGGGACGAGCGACTGCAGCCGGGCACGGGCGGGCGTGCCGGGCGGCTGCGCGCGGCGTGCCGAACGGACGGGGTGCTGGATCACCTGGCTGAATCCTCCTCGGGTGCGGCCCGTCTCGGCGCCCCGCGGACGGGGCCGGTGTGCGCTGCCCGTCCGGGCACACATCACCACCAGTGTGCCAACCACGTGCACGGCGTCCGGAATTCCCGGGGCGGGGGAGGAACTGCCGGGGTGGGGGAGGAACTGCCGGGGAGTGCGCGGGGCGGCCGGCCGAGGGACACGCCGTAGGCTGCTGGTCATGGCCGCCACCTTCGATCCCGCTTCCGCCGTGCCCGCCCGGGGCCGGAGCGGGCGTCCGGTGGGGACGGTCACCAGGGGGACCACCAACACCAACCGGCTGCGGCGGATGGACCGCTGGATCGCGTACACCCTGGGCCGTACGCTGCGCGCCGCCGAGCGGCCGCCGGTGGCGGTGGACCTCGGGTACGGGGCCGCGCCCTGGACGGCCGTGGAGCTGGCCGCGCGGCTGCGGGCGGTGCGGCCGGACGTGCGGGTGGTCGGGATCGAGATCGAGCCGGAGCGGGTCGCGGCGGCGCTGCCGTACGCCGAGCCGCCGCTGCTGACGTTCCGGCGCGGCGGGTTCGAGGTGCCGCTGGACGGCGGGGCGCCGGCGCAGCTGATCCGGGCGGCCAACGTGCTGCGGCAGTACGAGGAGTCGGCGGTGGCCGGGGTGTGGGAGCGGCTCTGTTCCCGGCTCGCGCCCGGCGGGCTGCTGGTGGAGGGCACCTGCGACGAGATCGGGCGGCGGCACGTGTGGGTCGCGCTCGGGCCGGAGGGGCCCCGGACGGTGACCTTCGCGGCGCGGCTCGGCGGCCTGGTCCAGCCCTCCGACCTGGCCGAACGGCTGCCGAAGGCCCTGATCCACCACAACGTCCCGGGCCGCCCGGTACACGCCTTCCTGACGGACTTCGACCGGGCCTGGGCGGCGGCCGCGCCGTACGGGGCGTTCGGCGCCCGGCAGCGGTGGGTGGCTGCCTGCGTGGCGCTGGCGGGCAGCTGGCCGCTGGTGGACGCGCGGGGCCGGTGGCGCCAGGGCGAGGTCACCGTCCCCTGGTCGGCGCTGGCGCCGTAGCCCGGCGGCGCGTTTCACTCGAACGAGTTATCGAATATCTCTGGCGCGTTGACGCCCCGGCGCGCCACCATGGACGCCACCGGGCGCGGCACAACCGCCGCTCGACGCTCGCCCTGCCCAGCCGCCCCACCGGTCACAGCCGCCACACCCGTGCGCCCGCCGACACCGCCGGGCACCGGCGTGGCGATGACCACAACGGCGCGGTCGGCCAGAAGAATCCCCGGAGATCACGTTATGGTCGCGAGAAGTTCCCCGCCGCAGGGTGCCAGCCGGGCACTGCGGACGGACGCCGACCGTTACGCAGGCGGGGAAAGGGAGGAACCACCGATGCCCGCAACGGGAGACGGGCGGGCACCTGGTGCCACGGGCCTGCCGGGCGCCCACGACGGTGCCCGCAGCGGCCGTGCCCGCAACCACCCGATCGCGACCGGCCCGACGACGGCCTCACCGATACCTCATCCCCGCTCCCGGGCCTCCCGCCTCGGCGACGCCCCGGCGGCCCCGGCCGAGGCACCGCTCGAGGCCCCGCTCGAGGGCGGCGCCGCTCCGCTGCGGCTGCTGGTCATCGAGGACGACCTCTCCGACGCCCAGCTGATCAAGGCAGCCGCCGCCGACAGCGGCACCTCCATCGAGCTCCACTGGGCCCGGGGCCTCGACCAGGCCGCCGCCCTGCTCGCCGCGCCCGCCTCCGCCGCCAGGCGCGGCCGCGGCCGCGGCGCCGAGTTCGACTGCGTGCTGCTCGACCTCGCCTCCCCCGCCGACCTGGCGCACCCCTCCGACGCCTCGGACGGCCTCGAGGGCCTGCACGAACTGCTCCGCCGGGCCCCGCACACCCCCGTCGTGGTGCTCACCGACGCCGCCGGGGCCGAACTCGGCGCCGCCGCCGTCGCCGCCGGCGCCCAGGACTTCCTGATCAAGCACGAGACGGACGGCCCGCTGCTGGCCCGCGCCCTGCGCTACGCCGTCGAGCGCAAGCGCGCCGACGAGTCGCAGCGCCGGCTCGTCGAGGCCGAACTGCGCGGCCAGGAGAACGCCCGCCTCCAGCGCCACCTGCTGCCCACCCCGCTGCTCGACGGCGCCGGGCTCTCCTTCACCCGCCGCTACCGCCCCGGCCGCCGCCGCGCCCTGCTCGGCGGCGACTTCTACGACGCCGTGCGCACCGACGACGGCACCGTGCACGTGGTGATCGGCGACGTCTGCGGCCACGGCCCGGACGAGGCGGCCCTCGGCGTCGCGCTCCGGATAGCGTGGCGCACCCTCGTCTTCGCGGGCCTCACCGGCGAAACCCTGCTCACCACCCTCCAGCACGTGCTGGAGCACGAGCGGCGCAGCGACGAGATCTTCGCGACGCTCTGCATGCTGGTGATCGAACCCGGCGGCTCCGACGCCGGCCTCGACTCGCTCGGCGCCCGCGAATTCGCCCGGCTCTACCTCGCCGGGCACCCGGCGCCGCTGCTGCTCGGCCGCGACCACCGCCCGCTCACCCTGCCCGCCGACTTCGCCGGGCCCGCACTCGGGCTGCTGCCCTGCCACGACGGAGGGGCCGCCTGGCCCGCCCACGAGGTCGAACTCCAGCCCGGCTGGCGGCTGTTGCTCTACACCGACGGGCTGATCGAGGGCCGCGTCGGGGCCGGGTCCCGGCGCCTCGGGCAGGACGGCCTGGCGGACCTGATCGCCGACCACCAGACGGCGGGGCTGACCAGGGGCCGGCTCATCGACAGCGCCATCGCCGAGGTCGAGGAGCTCAACGGCGGCGCGCTCACGGACGACGTGGCGGTGCTGCTGCTGGAGCGCAACCCGGTGCAGCTGATCCTGGGCTGAGGCTTCCGACTTCCGGGCTTCCGAGGTTTCCGGGTTTCCGGCACAACACTGCGGCCCGGTCGGGGAGGGTTCCCCGACCGGGCCGCAGTGCTGTGTGCGCGTGGCCCCGCGCTCTACCAGGGGCCGTACGGGCCGGAGTTGCTCCGGCCGCCGCCCCCGCCCGTCAGCTGCCGGATCGCCGGGCGGACGTCCACCCAGTAGGCGATCGTCGCGGCCAGCCCGGCCAGGGTCAGGATGCTGTAGAGCGGGTTCACCCCGAACAGCAGGTCGAAGCCGAAGGCGAGGCCGAGGATGACCAGCCAGAACGTCTTGGTCTTCTTGTCCGCGGCGCGGTAGGCGTCCTCCCGGCGGCTCCCCGCGTCAACCAGTGCGACCAGCTTGAACCCCAGGATGGCCACGGCCACCCACCAGAAGGGGTTCAGGTAGTCCAGGGCGAGGACCTGGAAAACTCCGCCCATCGTGGCCTCCTCCGTCGTCTCGCCTAGCGGTCCGCGTTCTTCTTCGTGGCCCGGGCCGACGGCTTCCGGGGCGCCGGCTCGTCCTCGACCAGCTCGGCCTCGACGAGCTCGGGCTCCCCGACGGAATCGGCGGGCTCGGGCTCCACGCTGACCACCGTAACCGCCGGGGCGGCCGGACGGGCCTTCTCCACCGCGACCTTGCCGCGTTCGGCCAGATCGTCGTACGTCTCCTTGGCCTTCACGGCCAGCTCGACCGCGCGGCCCACCTGCTGGAGGGCGAAGCCCTGGGCCCGCTCCTGCAGCGCCTTGAGGTCGGTGGGCAGGGCGCTGACGGCCTCGGTGACCTTGGCGGGCGCCCCGACCAGCAGCTCCTGCGCCTCGTGCAGCCGGGCCGTGGCCTTCTCCTGCGCGCCCTTGCGGTCCGCCGCCAGCGCCTCGACCCGGCCCGGCACCTCGCGCAGCTTCTCGTAGGCGAGGTCCCCGGCGCCGGCGAGGGCATAGAGGGGGGTCGGGTCGGTGAGGGTCTTCTTGATGTCGTCGGTGATGGGCATGGTTACCGGTCCTCCCGGTGGATGTGCGGGGTGGCTGGGCCGTCGGTCGTCGAACCGTCCGAAGCAGGGTCCGGAACAGGGGCCGAAGCGGGGTCCGAGACGGCGTTCTCCTTGAGGAAGGCGTCGTAGACCGCGAGCAGCGCCTGCTTCTGCCGCTCGGTGATCAGCGGATCGGCCAGGATCGAGGCCCGCAGCTCGCGGCCCTCGCTCCGCCGCTCCTCCAGGATCCCGGCCTGGACGTACAGCGTCTCCGCCGAGATCCGCAGCGCCTTCGCGATCTGCTGCAGGATCTCCGCGCTCGGCTTGCGCAACCCTCGCTCGATCTGGCTGAGGTAGGGGTTGGACACGCCGGCGGCCTCCGCCAGTTGCCGCAACGAGTACTGCGCGTTGCGGCGCTGCTCGCGGATGTACTCGCCCAGCGAGCCGACGTTCAGTGAGGCCATGGGAACAGCGTGCATCAGACTGCTTGCAATTGCAAGCAGAGTGCTAGCCCGAGCAAACGCCCCCCCGCCCCTCGCCGCCCACCCGCCTCCCCGCCCCCACCGCGCGGCTTTCGGGGCGACCGGAGTTCGCTGGAAGGATGCTGGGAGTTCGGCCAACGGCGGGCCGGGTGGGGGGCAAGCGGGGCGCATGGTGCGGGCAATGCGCCCGGAATGCCCGGATTCCGCCGGTCAGGCAACTCTCAGCCGCCGTCCAGGACTCCGAAAGAGCCCCCCGGGAAGCTGTCCGCCATGAAGGTGCTACCACGGCGGCGAGGCGCCGTCCTCGTCAACTCCGCGCTCGGCGTGGCCCTGTTGGGCGGCGCCGCCCTGGCGTTCACGACGGTGAACGGAAGCGGCGGTAAAGCCGAGGCGCGGCCCACCGCCCGTACCGCGACGGTGGCCAAGGGCACGGTCCTGGCCACCGTGTCCGGAACCGGTTCGCTGGTCTCGCCGACCGACGCGGCCCAGGACTTCACCACCGGCGGGCGGCTCACCTCGGTGAAGGTCGCGGTGGGGGACGCCGTGAAGAAGGGGCAGGTGCTCGCCACCGTCGACACCACGGCGGCCCAGCAGCAGGTCGACTCCGCGCGGTCCGCGCTCGCCACCGCGAACGCCAACCTGACCAAGGCGCAGGCCGGGGTCACGACGACGACCGTCGTACCGGGGGCGAGCTCGGGCTCGGGGTCGGGCTCGAACTCGGGCTCGGGCTCGGGTAATACCGGCGGCACCGGTGGCACCGGCGGCACCGGTGGCGGACGGGGGTCGGGGGCGAGCAGCGCTCCCGAGCCGCAGGCCACCACGGTCACCACCACCAAGGTCGACGACGCCGCCGTCGCCCAGGCCGAACAGCAGGTGGCCACCGCGCAGACCAACCTCACCAACGCCCAGGCGGCGCTGGCCGGGACGACGCTCACCGCCTCGATGGACGGGACGGTGGCCTCGGTGGCCGGAAAGGTCGGCGACACGGTCGGCTCCACCTCGGGCGCCTCCAACGGATCCTCCTCGGGGGCCTCCGGCTCCTCGGCCAAGAGCGGTTCGTCGAGCGGGGGTTCGGGCGGCCTGAGCGGATTCGTCGTGCTGACCAACCCGACCGGGATGCAGGTCACCGCGAACTTCTCCGAACTGGACTCGCTCAAGCTGAAGAAGGGCGAGGCGGCCACCGTCACCCTGAACGCGCAGTCCGACACCAAGCTCAACGCGACCGTCCTGTCCGTCAGTTCGCTGCCGAGCACCGGCGGATCGGGCGGCGCGGCCGGCTCCTCCGCCGTGCAGTACGCGGCGACGCTCCAGCTCACCGGAGACACCAGCACCCTGCGCACCGGCCTGAGCGCCACCGTCCAGGTGATCACCGGCGAGGCGGACGGCGCGCTGTCGCTGCCCACCTCGGCGCTCTCCGGCACCGGCGCCGGCCGCACCGCCACCCTGGTCCACCCGGACGGCAGCACCGAGCGGGTGGACGTCACCGTCGGTGTGGAGGGCGACAGCACCGTGCAGGTGGCGTCCGGGCTCAAGGAGGGCGACAAGGTCGCGCTCCCCACCACCAGTGGCGGCAACGGCTTCCCGAACGCCTCCTTCCCCGGCCTGGGCGGCGGCAACGGCGGCGGTCGCGGCGGCAACGGCGGCAACGGCGGCACTGCGGGAATCCCCGCGACCGGTGCCGGTCGCGGCGGCAAGGGCTGAGTGGATGCGTCACGTCATCGACAAGCGACCCCCGGCGGCGCCCGTCCCGGTGATCCGGATCAGCCGGCTCACCAAGGCGTACGGGCACGGCGACGCCACCGTGCACGCGCTGCGCGGCCCCGTCGACCCGGCCACCGGCGCCCCGCTGGGCGTCAGCCTGGACATCGCCGAGGGCGACTACGTCGCCGTGATGGGCAGTTCGGGGTCCGGCAAGTCCACCCTGATGAACATCCTCGGCTGCCTCGACGTACCGACCGCCGGCCGCTACCTGCTGGACGGCATCGACGTCGGCCACCTGGACGAACGGCAGCTCTCGCTGGTGCGTAACCGCAAGATCGGCTTCGTTTTCCAGTCCTTCAACCTGGTGCCGCGCACCACCGCGCTCGCCCAGGTCGAGCTGCCGCTCGCCTACGCGGGCGTGCGCACCGCCGAGCGCCGTCGGCGGGCGCTGGCCGCGCTGGCGCTGGTCGGCCTCGCCGAGCGGGCCGGGCACAAGCCCAACGAGCTGTCCGGCGGGCAGCAGCAGCGCGTCGCGGTCGCCCGGGCGCTGGTCACCGCGCCGGCCATGCTGCTCGCGGACGAGCCCACCGGCAACCTCGACAGCCGTTCCACCGAGGAGGTGCTGGCCCTGATCGACGGCCTCAACGCCACCGGCCGCACCGTCGTGGTGATCACCCACGAGGACGAGGTGGCCCGGCACGCCAAGCGGGTGCTGCGGCTGGTCGACGGCGCGATCGTCGACGACGTCCGGCAGGCGCCCGTGGACGGGCCGCCGCCCGCGCTGGTGGAGGTGTCCGCGTGATCCTCTGGCAGACACTGCGGTTCGCGGTCGGCGGGCTGATGGCCAACAAGGTGCGCTCGGCCCTGACCATGCTGGGGGTGATGATCGGCGTCGCCTCGGTCATCCTGCTGCTGGCGGTCGGCAACGGCTCCTCGGTGGCGGTGAAGAACTCGATCACCTCGCTCGGCACCAACTCGCTGACGGTCAGCGCCGGTTCGGCGTACGGCGGGGCGCGGGGCGGAGCCTCGTCGGGAAAGCGGCT
Organism: Streptomyces sp. NRRL WC-3742; assembly: GCF_000720635.1. GTDB lineage: Bacteria > Actinomycetota > Actinomycetes > Streptomycetales > Streptomycetaceae > Kitasatospora. The sequence continues at coordinate 60,089 of NZ_JOCF01000021.1, forward strand.
GACCGTCGCGGACGCCAAGGCGCTGGCCGGCGACGCGGACTCGTCGGCGATCCGGTCCGTCGCGCCCGTGGTCACGACCACCGGGACGGCGCTGTACGGCAACATCTCGTACAACCCGGGGTCGATCGTCGGGACGTACCCCTCGTACTTCGAGACCGCCAACCAGAAGGTGGCGCACGGCGACTACTTCACGGACGACGACGTGCTCGGCTCGCGGAAGGTCGCGGTGCTCGGGGCGACGACGGCCAAGCAGTTGTTCGACACCGAGGACGCGATCGGCAAGCGGATCGTGCTCGGCGGAACGCCGTTCACCGTGGTCGGGGTGCTCCAGGCCAAGGGCGGGACGGGCTTCACCGACCCGGACGACGTGGTGATCGCGCCGCTGCCGACCGTGCAGAACGCGTTCACCGGCTTCGGTCCGGTCAGCCAGATCCTGGTGCAGGCGTCCTCGGCGGACACCACGACGGCCGCGCAGTCCGAGATCACCCGGGTGCTGCTCGGGACGCACGCGATCGCCGACCCGAGCAAGCCCGACTTCCGGATCACCAACCAGGCGTCGCTGCTCACGGCGCGGGAGAGCACCACCAGGACGTTCACCGTGCTGCTGGGGGCGGTGGCCGCGATCTCGCTGCTGGTCGGCGGGATCGGGATCACCAACATCATGCTGGTCACGGTGACCGAGCGGACCAGGGAGATCGGCATCCGCAAGGCGCTGGGCGCTCCGCGCGCCGTGATCCTGGGGCAGTTCCTCACCGAGTCGACGCTGCTGTCCGTGATCGGGGCGGGGCTGGGGGTGCTGGCCGGGATGGTCGGGTCGCACTTCAGCATCGTCGGGATCGAACCGGTGGTGATCCCCGAGTCCGTGCTCGGCGCGTTCGGGATCGCCGTCGCGATCGGACTGTTCTTCGGCAGCTACCCCGCCAACCGGGCCGCCTCGCTGCGGCCGATCGACGCCCTTCGGCACGAGTAGGAGCGATGGTTCGTTGACATCCTCCCCGCGCTGGGGCGCGGGGATTCCGGCCGCGACTGCGGCACGGGGTCTGCGCCCTGTGCGGCCGGCGTTCCGGTGGGTTCCTGTTTCAACGGGCCGTGCCCGGCGTGGGATTGCCACTCCGGGTCCTACCGGCCCTCCGCAGGCGCTTAGCCTGTCCGCCCGTCCGGCGGCCAGGCTGTTCCGAGCAGCATTGAGGTCACGGTCATGGAGGACACCGCACGCCCCGCAGGTCCACTCGCGGAACGCGAGCGGCTTGGGTCCGTCGCGATGCCCGCACTGCGAGCAGAGCTGGGAGGACACCGAGGCCAGCCACGACCGGGCATCCGTCTTCTTCGCCTCCGTGATCACCGACCTGGCCAGGGCACCCGTCGGGATCCTCGACCTGTCCGCCTTCCACGCCGCCTTCCGCAGGGAAAGCGCATCGTTGTACACCACCCGCGCACACCCGAACGTACGGGCCAGCGCCTGCCGCTGACCCTCCGTCGGATAGAGGCGATAGGAGTATCTGAGATGCACCACATCAACGCACCGGCAGGCACTGACAATCGGACGCCGCCATCGGCACGGCGGTCCGCAGACAGTCCGCTTCCTTTCCCGGCCAAGGCCGGGGGTATCCACGGAGGTCCCCGATGAGTCAGGCCGAAGAGCGGCGGACGGAACAGGCCGAGCAGGCCGAGCGGTTGGAGCTGCTGGCGACGCCGCCGGACACGCGGGACGTGAGCGGGGAGCTGGCGGCCCCGCCGCGACGGAAGCTGCCCTGGCTGAGCCTGGTGCTGGCCGGCGGTGTGATCGCGACCTGCGCGTTCGCGGGCGGGGTCTGGTACCAGAAGGACCAGGCGCCCTCCTCGTCGTCGACGCCCCGCGCCGCCGCCGGTGGCGGCCAGACGGGCGGCGGCGGGTACGGCGGGTACGGCGCGCAGGGCGGCACCGGGCGCCGTAGCGGGCAGGGTCAGGGCCAAGGTCAGGGCCAGGGCCAGGGCCAGAGGCAGGGTGGTGGACAGGCGGGGTTCACCCGGGGGACGGTGAAGGCCGTCGACGGGAGCACCGTCTACCTGACGGACGCCGGCGGGAACACCGTGAAGGTGACCACGGGCGACTCGACGAAGATCCAGCTCAACAAGGAGGGCAAGGTCGCCGACCTCCTGCCCGGGCAGAGCGTGACGGTGGTCGGCACCCCCGACGCCAACGGCGGCTACGCGGCCTCCCAACTGGTCGAGGGCGCCGGCGGGTTCGCCGGTGGCGCGGGTGGCCCCGGCCGGGGTGGCACGACCGGCGGCTGATCACGCGTGGACCGCCGGCCGCAGGCCCCCGCCCGGACTCCCCGGGCGGGGGCCTGCGCCGTGTGGCCGGTCAGCCGGCGAGGCCCGGGGCGGGGAGGCGGACGGGCATGAGCAGGGAGAACGGGTCGGCGGGGTCGGCCGAGCGGATGGCGAGGGGGGAGATGGGGGTGTCGAGTTCCAGGAGGAGCTGACCGGGACGGGCGGCGGCGAGGGCGTCCACGGCGTCGAGGAGGAAGCCGCGGTTGACGGCCACCGTGAGGCCCTCCGGGGCCGGGTCGGCGGTGACGGTGAGGCGGCCGTCCGGGGTGAGCGCGAGCAGGGTGACCTCGCAGTCGGTGCCGTCCGGGCCCGAGGGGACGGTGCGGGTGGCGCCGGTCTCGACGGCGCTGCGCAGGTCGGCGGCGGGCAGGGCGATCCGGTGGCGCGGCTCCAGCCGGGTGAGGGTGCGGTGGTCGGGGTACTCGAGGGCCGGGGCGACGCCCTCGATCCGGTGGCCGCCGACCTCGGCGCGAACGCTCTCCCCGGCGAGGGTGAGCACGGCCTCGCCGTCGGACGGGCCCAGCAGGGCGCGCAGCGCGTCCACCAGCGGGGTGGGGACGACGGTGCCGGCCACCGGCTCCTCCGGCCCGCCGGTGACGGGCACCTCGGCGAGCGCCATCCGGTAGCGGTCGGTGGCGACCAGGCGCAGCAGCGGGCCGTCCGGTTCGAACAACACCCCGGCGAGGGAGGGGAGTTCGGGGTCACTGCCGACCGCGAAGCGGACCGCGTCGAGGGCGGCGGCCAGCTCGGCGGCGGGGAGGACGAGGCGGAGTTCGGCGGGGGTGGTGGTCATCGGATGCTCCCTCTGGTCGATCATCGCGCGGATCAGGGAGAGCTCGCGGCGGGCGTCGGCGAGGCCGTCCTCCAGGCGGCGCAGGTGGGTGTCGAGCACCCGTTGGGCGTCGCCGCTGCCGGGGGCGGCGGCGAGCACGTCGCGGACGGCCGCCAGCGGCAGGCCCACGCGGCGCAGCCGGGCCAGCAGGCGGGCGTCCGCGAGCTGGTCGGGGCGGTACCAGCGGTAGCCGGTCTGCGGGTCGACCCAGGCGGGGGTGAGCACCTCGGCGCCATCGTAGTAGCGCAGGGTGCCGACGCCCAGGCCGCTGGCGCGGGCCAGCTCGCCGATGCTGTGCAGCTCGCTCTCCATGCGGGGGACTCTGGGGGCTCGACCGGGTCGAGGGTCAAGGCCGACGGTCACGCGGGACCGGTGGGACCGGCGGGACCGGTGTGACCGGCGGGACCGACCAGGTGGGCGAGCTTCTCCGGGTTGCGGACGACGCGGATCGCGGAGATCCGGGCGAGGCCCTCCGACCCCTGCGCAGCCTCCGGCCCCTGCGGGCCCTCGGCCTCGTCCAGGTCGAGGACGACCACGGAGTCGAGCACGCCGTCGAGGGTGATCAGCAGGCCCGGCTGGCCGTTGACCAGGACCGGGCGGGCTGCGGCGTTCGCCGCGTAGCGGCTCATCAGGCCGAGGATGAAGCGGGCGGTCTTGTCGGCGCCGACGACCGGGCGCAGCGCGGCGCGGACGATCCCGCCGCCGTCGCTCCAGGTGGTGACCTCGGGGGCGAGCAGTTCGAGCACCCGGTTGAGGTCGCCGCCGACGCAGGCCGCGAGGAACTCGTCGGTGGCGCGGCGGCGCAGCTCCGGCGGGGCGTCGTAGCGGGGGCGGCGGGCGCGTACGTGCGCCTTGGCGCGGCTGCCGATCTGACGGCAGGCGGCCTCCGTGCGGTCGAGGGCCTCGGCGATCTCCTGGTAGGTGTAGCCGAACGCCTCCTTGAGCACGAACACCGCCCGCTCCAGCGGGGAGAGGCTCTCCATGACGACGAGCAGGGCCATGGAGACGGACTCGGCGCGTTCGACGCCCTCGGTGGCGTCGGGCTCGTCGACCAGCGGTTCGGGCAGCCAGGGGCCGACGTAGGACTCGCGGCGGGCGGTGGCCGAGGTCAGCTTGTTGAGGGCGAGGTTGGTGACCGTACGGGTGAGGTAGGCGCCGGGGCTGGCGACCGGGTCGGTGACGCCGTTCCAGCGCAGCCAGGTGTCCTGGACGAGGTCCTCGGCGTCGGCGACGCTGCCGAGCATGCGGTAGGCGATGCCGAAGACCGTCCGCCGGTTCCGCTCGAAGGCGGCGAGGTGGGGGTCGAGGATGTCGGTCACGGCGGCGACGCTACCTCAAGACCTCAGGACCTCAGGGCTTCGTAGGCCGGGAGGAGGAGGGTGGCGAGGTCGCGGCCGTGGACGGTGATGCCGGAGCGGCCGAGGCGGCGGGGGGCGGGGGTGTCGTCCTCCGTTTCCGACGGGGACTCGGCGGGGGTCAGGGTGAAGTCGCCGCGCCAGTAGGCGGCGACGTTGACCGTCTCCGGCCTGGGTTCCGTGCTCATGCGTCCTCCTCGGCGACGGCGTCCTCGCGGGTGAGGGCGACGAGTTCGCGCAGGTCGTCCACCGGCAGGTCGGTGAGCCAGCGCTCGCCCTCCCCCACCACGGTCTCGGCCAACGAGCGCTTGGCGGCGAGGAGTTCGTCGATCCGCTCCTCGACGGTGCCGACGCAGACCAGGCGGCGGACCTGGACGTCCCGGCGCTGGCCGATCCTGAACGCCCGGTCGGTGGCCTGCTGTTCGACGGCGGGGTTCCACCAGCGGTCCAGGTGGATCACCTGGTTGGCGGCGGTCAGGTTGAGGCCCGTGCCGCCTGCGCGCAGCGAGAGCAGGAACACCCGTGGCCCGTCCGGGGACTGGAAGCGATCGACCAGTTCCTCGCGCCGGGCGCGCGGGACGCCGCCGTGCAGGTACAGCACCTCCTCGCCGAGCCGGCGTTCCAGGTAGGGGCGCAGCATGGTGCCGAACTCGGCGTACTGGGTGAAGACCAGGGTGCGGTCGCCCTCGGCCAGCGCCTCCTCCAGCAGCTCGGCCAGCCGGGCGACCTTTCCCGAGCGCTCCCCCAACGCCGAGCCGTCGTGCAGGAGTTGGGCCGGGTGGTTGCAGACCTGCTTGAGCTTGCCGATGGCGGCCAGCACCGTGCCGCGCCGCTCCACGCCCTTGATGCCCTCGACCCGGCGCAGCAGGTCGGCCACCACCGCCTGGTAGAGGCCCGCCTGTTCGGCGGTGAGGTTGCAGAGGACGGTGATCTCCTGCTTGGAGGGCAGCTCGGCGGCCACCGCCGGGTCGGTCTTGAGCCTCCGGAGGACGAACGGGGCGGTGCGGCGCCGGAGTTCGGCGGTGCGGTCGGGACTGCGGTGCAGTTCGACCGGGATCGCGTAGCGCTCCTTGAAGCGTTCGGCCGGGCCGAGCAGGCCGGGGTTGGCGAAGTCCAGGACGGCGTGGAGTTCGGAGAGCCGGTTCTCCACCGGGGTGCCGGTCAGCGCGATGCGGTGCCGGGTGACGGGCAGGGCGCGGATCGCCCGGGACTGCGCGGTGCCGGAGTTCTTGATGTGCTGGGCCTCGTCGGCGACCACCCGGCGCCAGCGGATCGCACGCAGGGCGGCGAGGTCGCGCTGCACCAGGCCGTAGGTAGTGATGACCAGGTCCGACTCCCGTACGGTTTCGGCGAGTTGCTCGGCGTCGAGGCGGCCGGCGCCGTGGTGGACGTGGCGGCGCAGGGCGGGGGCGAAGCGCTCGGCCTCGCGCTGCCAGTTGCCGACCAGGGACATCGGGCAGACCAGCAGAGTGGGCCCGGTGGCGCCGTCCGCCTTCTCGGCGGCGAGCAGGGCGAGGGTCTGGACGGTCTTGCCGAGGCCCATGTCGTCGGCCAGCACGGCGCCGAGGCCGAGGCCGGACATCGCCTGCAGCCAGGCCAACCCCCGTTCCTGGTACGGGCGCAGGACGGCCCGGAAGTCCGCCGGGAGCGCGGCGGGGGCGGGCGGGGCGGCCCTGCGGCCCTCGAGGAGGTCGCCGAGCGGGCCGTCCGCCCGGACGGAGGTGACGGGCAGCCCGGCGACGCCGGCTTGTGGGTCGAAGGCGAGGCGCAGCAGGTCGGCGGTGGCGAGCACGCCCTCGCGGCGGTCGGCGAGGAAGGCGAGGGCGGCGGCGATCTGCGCCGGGTCGGCCTCCAGCCAGGTGCCGCGCACCCGGACCAACTCCTGCTTGGCAGCTGCAAGTTCGGCCAGTTCCTGGTCGGTGAGTGGTGGGGCGTCGGGGCCGAGGGATGCCTGCCAGCGGAAGGCGACCACGGCATCCCGGTCGACCTGGCTGGCGACCGCGAGCGTTCCCGGCGCGGGCGGGGTGGTGACCCGCAGGGCGAGGCCCAGCCGGGGGCGGCGGCGCCACCAGGCGGGCAGCAGCACGCCGAAGCCCGCCTCGGCCAGGGCGGGGCCGGCGGTGCGCAGGAAGTCCAGGGCGCCGGCCCGGTCGAGCGGCAGGGCGGAGGGGCGGGCGCGGTGGCGCAGCACGTCCAGGGCGGGCCAGCGATGGGCGGCGCGGGCGAGTTCGGCGACCAGGACGGCGTCGGGGTCGGGGCTCTTGCGGGCGAGGGTGGCGTGGGCGGCGCCGCCTTCGTGCAGGTCGACGGCGCGGACCAGCAGGGAGGGCTCGTCGACGGCCTGGAGCAGGAACTCCAGCCGCCAGGCGTCCTCGGAGGGGCGGCCCTCGGGGTCGTCGGCGGCGGGGCCGAGCGGTTCGACGAGGCGGAAGCAGAGGCGAAGGGCGGGGTCGGCGGGGGTCGCGGTGGCGTACCAGGCGTCGAGGCGGCGGCGCAGGTCGGTGAGATCGGTGAGGTCGGTGAGGTCGGTGAGGTCCTCGGTGCTCGGGAGGGTTCCGGAGGGGGTGGTGAGGGCGTGCAGCCAGCGTTCGGCGGCGGTCTCGCCCGGGGGGAAGGGAGTGTCGGCGAGGGCGGTGCGGACCTCGGCGTCGACGAGGGCTCCGAGGGCGGCGTCGAGCAGCTCGCGGCCGGTGGCGATGCCGGTGGGCCGCTCCCCCAGCAGGACGGGCGGGCACCCGGCGGCGAGGGCGGCCGCCTCGCGGAGCCCGTCCGGGGTGAGGTCGGGGCGCCAGCGGGCCTGGGAAGGGGTGCCCGGCAGGACGTGCGGGAGCACCCGACCCCGGCCGACCGCGCGCCAGGCGAGGTCGTGGACGCCGGTGAGCCAGCGCAGGGAGGGGCCGTGGACGACCTCGGTCCGCCCCGCGTCGGGCAGGTCGGTGACGGCGACGGACCAGTGGGGGTCGAAGACCTCGCCGAGCAGCTGGGCGGCTGCGCCCGCGTCGAAGAGGAGGGCGGGCACCCGCCAGGGGCTGAGGACGGCGCCGCCGCGCGGCGGGGAGACCGGCAGGTCGGGCGAGGGGGCGGGCAGGGCGCCGACGGTGGGCAGCAGCAGTCCGGCCCAGCGTTCGGGTGCCTGGCCCGCGAGCCAGCCGAGGCCCGGGCCGATGCCCGCGAGCACGGCGGCCAGGGCCTCGGCGGTGCAGGCGTAGGGGTGGGCGGCGCCCGTGGCCCCGGGAGTGCCGGGGGTACCGGGGTAGGCGCGGGCGTCCTCGGCCCAGAGCGCGAGGTGCCCGTCCGGCCGCCAGAGTGCGTGCAGGACGAACATCAGGGCCTCTCGGGGGTGCGCGGAACCGGTTTCCTCGCAGCGTAGCCGGGCGGTCCGACAGGCTCGCGTCATCCGTTCGGGGGTATTGGTTGAAACTTGAACCAGATGGGGTTATGGTGGAGCCATCAAGTTGAAGCCTAAACAAATGGCTTCGGACCCGAGGAGGAGCCATGGGCCTGTTCAACCGCAGCAAGACCACCACCGCCACCGTCACCGCCGTGCAGACCCCGGCGGGCCCCGACCTCGGGCACCTGACCGGTGACTGGGCCGTCGACACCACCCACAGTGAGGTCGGCTTCTCGGTGCGGCACGCGATGGTCACCAACGTGAAGGGCCGCTTCACCGAGTACGACGGCAAGCTGCACCTGGACGGCACCACGCCGGGCAACTCCTCGGCGGAGCTGGTGATCAAGGTCGCCAGCATCGACACCAACCAGGCCCAGCGCGACGAGCACCTGCGCACCGGCGACTTCTTCGCCGCCGACACCTACCCGGAGATCCGCTTCCGCAGCACCTCCACCGAGCGGGTGAACGACGACACGTACCGGATGCACGGCGACCTCACCATCAAGGACACCACCCGTCCCGTCGTCCTCGACCTCGAGTACACCGGCAGCGCCACCGACGCGTACGGCGCCGAGCGGGTCGGCTTCGAGGGCAAGGCCGTCGTCGACCGCACCGAGTTCGGGCTGACGTACAACGCCGCGCTGGAGACGGGCGGCGTGCTGATCGGCGAGAAGGTCAAGCTCAGCTTCGACATCTCCGCCGTGAAGGCCGCCTGACGCCTGGCCCTCGGCGCTCGGCACTTGGCGCTCGACGCCTGATGCCCGGCGCCCCATGAACCGCACCGCCCCTGCCGCTCCCCCCTCGGCAGGGGCGGTGCCATGTCCGGACTACGCCAGCAGCGCCGCGTCGGCCGCCGGGAGCCAGCTGCCCGGCGGGCGGTGCAGCCAGTGCTCGGCCGCGCCGAGGGCGGTGGCCGCCGAGGCGAGGGCGCGCAGGCCGGGGTGGCGGTCGCCGGGGCGGTGGACGAGGCTGACCAGGCTGAGCGGGACGGGCTCGACCAGCGGCAGGTTGACCGCGCCCGGGAAGTCCGGGCCGCCGACCGTGGTGAGCACCGGCTCGCCGTGGCGGAGCAGGTAGTGGGCCATCTCGTCCTCGCCCACCGGCGGCACGTGCGGCGCCGCAGCCGTCAGCCCGTGCTCGCGCAGCAGGCGCAGGCCCAGGTCCGTCCACTCCGTGGTGGCCGGGTTGCCCGCGCAGACGTCCACCGGGTGGCCGACGAGGTCGGCCGGGCGCAGGACCGTACGGTCGGCCAGCGGGTGGGCGGCCGCCACCATCACCGCCATCCGCTCCAACCGCACCGGCACCTGGGCGAGTTGGCCGCGCACCTCGGCCGGGAGCCCGGCGAAGCGGCCGAAGGCGGCGTCCAGCCGGTGGGCGAGCAGTTCGGCGACGGCCGCCGCGAGGCCCCCGTGGAAGCGGGCGAGCAGGTCGCCCTCCGGCCAGTCGGCGCGGGCCCGTTCGAGGACCCGGCCGGGGGTGACGTCCGGCCCGGTGACGTCGCTGTTGAGGTCCAGCAGCAGCGGCCGGCCCGCCGCCCCGGCGATGATCTCGTCGTGCAGGGCGAGCAGGCGGCGCGCCTGGGGCAGCAACCGCAGCCCGGCCGGGGTGAGTTCGACGCTGCGGGTGGTGCGGCTGAACAGCGCGTCGCCGAGCAGCGCCTCCAGCGCCCTGACGTCGCGGCTGAGCGCCTGTTGCGCGACGTGCAGCAGGCCCGCCGCCCGGCCGAAGTGCAGGGTCTCGGCGGTCGCGACGAAGCCGCGCAGCAGGCGGGGGTGCAGGTCACGGGGCATGGGCGGCAGACTAACAACGCGCTGTTGTGAATGCGGCGGATTAAGTGTTGGACCACGGAGCACCCCCGCCGCCAGGCTGTCGGGCGTCCCCGCCCACCTCCGGCCCAGGAGCCCCATGCCCCCGCGCGCCCTCCTCCCCTCCTACCGCCGCCTCTTCTCCGCGCCCGGCGCCACCGCCTTCACCCTGGCCGGGCTGCTCGGCCGGCTCGCCCTGTCGATGAGCGGCGTCTCGCTGGTGGTGCTGCTCACCGAGCGGCGCGGCTCGTACGCACTGGCGGGGACGGTCGCCGCCGCCGGGCTGGTCAGCGCCTCGATCGGCATCCCGCTGGTCGGGCGGCTGGTGGACCGGTACGGGCAGGCGCGGGTGACCGTACCGACGACGCTCTACCTGCTCGTGCCGCTCACCGCGCTGCTGCTGTGCGTACGGCTCGGGGCGCCCGACTGGACGCTGTACCTCTGCTGGGCCTCGGGCGCCGCCGGGCCCAACCTCGGCGGAATGGCCCGGGCCCGCTGGGCGCACCTGTACCGGGACGACCCGGGCGCCCGGCACCTCGCCAACTCGCTGGAACAGTCGCTGGACGAGCTCTGCTTCATGAGCGGCCCGGTGCTCGGGATGCTGCTGTGCACCACCTTCGCCCCGGAGGCCGGGCTGATCACCGCCGCCGTGCTCGGCAGCACCGGCGGCCTGCTGTTCGCCGCCCAGCGGCGCACCGAACCGCCGCTTCCCGAGGCGCCCTCGCGGGAGGAGCGGCGCTCGGGCTCCCCGCTGCGGGTGCCGGGGCTGCGGGTGCTGGTGCTGACCTTCCTGGCCACAGGGATGATCTTCGGCGCGACCGACATCACCACGGTCGCCTACGCCGAGGCCCTCGGGCACAAGCCCGCCGCCGGGCTGCTGCTGGGCCTGATCGCGGGCGGATCGTGCGTGGCGGGCCTGGCCTTCGGCCTGCTGACGCCGCGTCGGGCACCCTCCGTACGGTTCCTGACCGGGGCCGCCTCGATGGCGGCGGTGCTGCTGCTGCCGCTCGCCGCCGGGCTGGGCCGGGTCGGCCTGGTGCCGCTCGGGGCGGCCCTGTTCGCGGCCGGGACCGCCACCGCGCCGACCATGGTGACGGGCATGTCCCTCATTCAGGAGCTGGTGCCGCAGCGCCAGTTGAACGAGGCGATGGCCGTGGCCGTCTCCGGCATCGTGGTCGGCATCTCGGCCGGCGCCGCCCTCGCCGGCACCATCACCGAACACACCGCCCCGGGCACCGGCTACACCCTCCCCGCCTGCGCCGCCGCCCTCGCCCTCCTGGTCGCCCTCACCGGCCGCCGCCACCTGCGCACCCCCGGCCGGCGGGAAACACCCGAGCCGATTGTCAGTGCCTCGGTCTAGCGTTCGGTGCATGACGAACGGCATCACCTACATCAGGGGCCCGGCACCTCCGTTGGTGACGGCGCGGCTGGTGGGTCGGGGGGTGGTGGTGACGGTGTACGACTACGAGTGAGGGGGCCAGGTGTAGACGTACTCGGGGAGGGTGAAGCCGCCGGGGAAGACGCCCTGTTGGTGGGCGGTGCGGTGGCCGCCCTCGCGTTCGTAGAAGGCGATCGCGCGGGTGTTGGCGCAGAGGACTTCGAGGTAGAGCTCGGCCTCCGGGTGGTGCTCGGTGACGTGGCTGCGGGCGGCGGTCAGGAGGGTGTGGCCGATGCCGGCGCCGGTGTGGTGGGGGTGGACGTGGAGGTTGTCGAGCAGGACGCGGCCGTCCGGTTCGGGGACGAGGTAGGCGAATCCGACGGTCTCGCCGTCGTGTTCGGCGATCAGCAGTTCGGGGGTTGCAGCCGGCTCGCCGTAGTCGGCGGTCAGCCGCAGCTCCCAGATCGCGCCGCGTTCTTCGGCCAGTCCGTCGCCCAGGGCTTCCGCCGGGACGAAGTCCCGGTAGGCGGTGCGCCAGCTGAGCGCGTGCAGCTCGGCGACGCGGTGGGCGTCCGCCGCGTCGCCGTGGCGGACGGTGATCCGGGCGGGGTCGGAAGCATTCATGTGACGATCCTCCTACGGATTGAAGTTGAACACGTTCAGCTGTTCGCCCTAGAGTGCTCTCAGCGATCTTTTGAACGCGTTCGAAAGAACGGGGGGCGCGTTCTCCACCCCGGGGGGAGGTGGTCGCGGCACCGGATGCGGAGGGGGCTTCCGGTGCCGTGGCCACCGACAACGGCCGAAGGCCCGGCTCCGGTTAGGCTCGTCCCCGTGGACGACCTGGCAGCGACGAACAGTACGGGCGACGACCGCGCCGATGGGCAGCGCGGCGCGGACGGCGGCCTGATGGCCGGCGGCCGGGCACAGCCGAAGACCGACAAGAGCGAGGCGACCCGGGCGCTGATCCTGGAGACGGCCATGCGGCTGTTCCAGGAGCGGGGCTACGAGAAGACCACGATGCGCGCCATCGCCTCCGAGGCGGGCGTCTCCGTCGGCAACGCCTACTACTACTTCTCGGCGAAGGAATTCCTGATCCAGGGGTTCTACGACCGGATGACCCACGACCACGCGGCCGACGCCCGCCGCCGCATGGCGCACACCCGGGACTTCTCCGAGCGGCTGGAGATCGCGCTGACCTCCTGGCTCGACACGGCCGATCCGTACCACGAGTTCTCCGCGCAGTTCTTCCGCACCGCCGCCGACCCGACCAGCTCGCTGAGCCCGTTCTCGAACGAGTCGCACCCGGCGCGCGCCACCGCCGTCGAGCTGTTCCGGGACGTCCTGGTCGGCTCCGACCTGGCGCCGAAGCTGGACGCCGAACTGGTCGAGCTGCTGCCCGACGTGCTCTGGCTCTACCTGATGGTCGTGGTGCTGTACTGGGTCTTCGACCGCACCCCGGACACCGAGCGCACCAGGGAGTTCGTCCGCCGCTCGACGCCGATGACGTCCCGGGTGATCAACCTGTCGCGCTACCGGGTCTTCCGCCCGATCGTGCGCGACGCCAAGGGCCTCATCCAGGACTTCATCCTGCCGACCATCGGCAAGACGGTCGTCAAGTAACCGGAGAGTCACCGGACTTGGACAGCCCGGAGGCCGGACCGCCCGTACGGCGGTCCGGCCCCGGAAGGCGCGCGGGATCAGAAGACGTCCGGCGTCCACGCCGCCAGCGGGGCACGCAGCAGCAGGTCGGCGGCGGCCGCCGCGCCGGGGCGCAGCTCCTTCACCAGAGCGGCCGCGGCCAGACGCGACAGCGTCTCCGATCCGAGGTAGATCGAGCCCAACTCGCCGGCGCCCAGGGCGAGATCGGCCTCGTCGACCGTCCGGGCGCAGCGGCCGACGCCGCCCTCCCCCACCTCGATCGCCCAGCGGCCGGCGGCGTAGCCGAGATCGTCCTCGACCTCCAGCACGATCCGGCCCGGCGCCCCGTACGTCCGGGCGCTGAACGCCTTCTCGACGTCGAGCACCCGCAGCCAGGTGAAGTCGCAGTTGTCCTCGTGCGGGGTGGCGCCGCGCGGGTCCTTGAGCAGCAGCGGCAGCGGGTTGTCCGGGCTGAGGTTGTCCACGACGACCTTGCGGACCCAGTCGACGGAGAGGACCAGGCGCCACAGCGCGACGGCCGTGGGCAGGTCGAGGGCGAGGAAGCTGGCCAGGGTGAGGGTGCAGTTGGGGTAGCTGCCGTCCCAGTTGTCGTCGACCCGGTAGGCCACCAGGCCCGTGACCGCGCCCTCGCCGTCGCGGTGGACGGCGGCGAAGGGCTCCTTCCAGGCGCGGTCGGGGTACCTGACCACGCCGGTGGCGTGCTTCCACCACGACTCGCTGCGGGTGATCGCCCCGGGCTGGCCCACCCGCCAGCGGTCGTACAACTTCGGGCCGATCTCGCGCAGTTCGTCCATCGAGACGAAGTCGATCCGGCCGCCGGGGACGGTCGGCAGTCCGTCGCGCAGGCCGCCGACCCGGTTGAGGTCGATGTTCCAGCCGTGGCCGCGGGTGGCGGGCCCGAAGCCGTAGCGGCCGTAGATGCCGTACTCGGCGGCGATCAGGATCGCGACCTCGGTGCCGCGCTCCGCGGCCGCGGCCAGGTCGCGGCGCATCATCGTGCCGAGCAGGCCCCGGCGGCGGTGGGTGGACAGGACCGACACGTTGGTGATCGCGTCGGCCGTGACGGTGGAGCCGCCGGGCACCGTCAGCTCCACGTCGAAGCTGCGGAAGGTGGCGACCATCCGGTCGCCGTCGAAGCCTGCCGTCCAGCGGCCGGGCTTGAAGTCCGGGCGGCGGATGTCGGCCTGGCCGCCGGCGTGGGGGCGGAGGAAGCCCTGGACCAGTGCGTGGCACCAGGCTTCCACCTCGTCCTCGGCAATCGCCCGTACCTGGAGCCCGCTCACGGTGTCGACGGTCGCGTCATCGATGCTCTTGCCCATGAGGTCACCGTAGGCGCGGGCCCCGGGACACGGCATCCGATTTATTCGGACTGCTGCGTACACGATCCGGTGTGCTCGCCCGGCACGACCACCCAGTGGTTGGTGCGCAGCAGGCGGTCCGCGAAGGTCAGCTCCCGCTCGCCGCGCAGCCGGAAGCCCGTCGACCGGCAGATCCCGTTGGACGGACCGTTGGTCACCCCGGGATTGGCCTCCACCTCTCCCCAGCGGCCGTCCTCGGCGGCCTCGTCCAGCAGCTGCCGCACGGCCGCCTTGGCCAGGCCCTTGCCCTGGAACTCGGGGAGCACGGCCCAGCCGATCTCGGAGACGGTGACGCCGTCCTCCTCCATGGACCAGAGCATCACGCCGCCGGCCGTCTCGCCCTCGTCGGTGACGATCATCCGCGCCCAGATGTCGTCTCCCCCCTCGACGTCCTTGGCGTGCCTGGCCACCACCTTCTCGCGGGGCAGGGGGCCGCCCAGCTCGGCCATCATCCCGGGATCGCACCGCATCCGCACGTAGGTCTCGACGTCCCCCGCCTCGACAGCACGCAGCCGCATTTCGTCCTCCTCGTTCGGCATCCGAAGTGATCCACGCTAGCCGCGGCCTCTGACAACGGCGGCGCACCGGGCATACGAGCTGACGTTCTCGGCGCGGCCACCGTTCCCGCCGCCCGGCTTCGAGGGCGCATTAGCCTGTCGGCAGCCGACGAACCGGGGGGACGCACCAGGGAGGCCGGACGACCGTGCCGAAGTACGTGATCACCCCGGAGGTCGCCCTCCGTCTCGTCCGGGAGGGGAGCCCGCTCCCGGACGGGCGGCAGCTGCTGGCACCGACCCTGCTGCGCTCGCAGCTGCTGGCGCTGCTCTACGCGGCCGTCCGGCGGGGCGAGCTGACGGCGAAGGAGGCCGAGCGCGTGCTCGACGGGGTGCGGGGGCTGCGCATCCGGCTGCTCGGTGACCGGGTCCTGCAGTCCACGGCCTGGCGCATCGCCGAGCAGCTCGACCTTCCCGACACCCTGGCGGCCGAGTACCTCGCCCTCACCCGGCTGCAGGCCGACGCCCTGGTCACCCTCGATCCGGCGCTGGCGGCCGCCGCCCGGGGTGTGGTCCCGGTGGTCGGCTTCGGGGAGCTGGCATGATCTCCTACGGGCGGGCGTAGAAGTCCGGGGTCCCCATGATCCAGAGGCTGGCCTGCTTGATGGGCATGCCTGCTCGGGGGGCCTCGATCATCTGGTCGTCGCCGATGTAGAGGCCCACGTGGTGGATGTCGGCGGCGCGGCCGGTGTCCGTCCAGAAGACCAGGTCGCCGGGCCTCAGCTGGCGGTAGGTGACCGGGGTGCTCTGGGCGTACTGGTCGGCGGCGAAGTGGTTGAGCTGCCGGCCGCCGACGCGCCAGGCCATCATCGTCAGGCCGGAGCAGTCGTAGCCGGCCGGGCCCTCGCCGCCCCAGATGTAGGGCAGTCCGATCTTGGACCTGGCGAAGGCGACGGCCGCGGCCGCGCCCTCGGCGGACCAGGGGCGGGCGGCGGCGGGCGGGGGCGCGGAAGCCTTGGCGGCCTCGGCGGCCTCGGCCTCGCGGGCCGCCCGTTCGGCGGCCTCCCGCGCCGCGGCCTCCGCCTCCCGGGCGGCGATCGCCTCCAGGGCTTCGCGGCGGCGGCGCTCCAGCTCGACGGTGGTGTTGCGGGCGGCGGCGAGTTCGGCGAGGAGCTGCTCGCGGCGCCGGCCCGAGGCGGTGACCTCGCTCTGCTGGGCGGAGAGCCGCTGCTCCGCCCTGGCCCTGGCGGCGCCCACCTCGGTGGCGGCCCGCTCGGACGCCTCGGTGGCGGTGTGGGCGGCGGCGGAGGCGCGGGAAGCCTCGGCGGCGGTGGAGGTGGCGTTGTCGAGGATCTCCCGGGTGCGCCGGCTGGCGATGCCGACCACGGTGGCCCGGTCCCCGGCCTCGCGGGGGCCGCGGGCGGCGAGCAGGGCGTTGAGCGCGGAGAGTTCGGCGCCGGCGCCCTGGCGGTACGTTTCGGCCGCGAGCCGGGCGGCGTCCTCGACGGCGGCGGCGCGGGCGGCTTCGGCGGTGGTGGCGCGCCCGGCGGCGGCGCTCTCCTCGGCGCGGGCGCGGGTGAGGGCGAGCTGGGCGCCGTTGTACGCCTCGACGGCCTGTTCGGCGCTGCGGGCGGCCCGGTCGAGTTCGGCCCTGGACTCGGTGAGCGCCGCCTCCAGTGCGGTGACCGAGGACGCCTTGCCCTCGGCCTCGGCGCGGGCGTGGTCGATCTCCTCGGTGGTCGGGTACGGGCCCTCGCCCCGGGCCTGCCCGGCCGCCGGTCCCGGATCGGCCGGGGCCGCCTGGGCGGCGGGCAGCAGCCCGAGCAGGGCGGTGAGGGACAACAGGAGGGTCGGCAGGAGCCTGCGTGCCACGCGACATCCCTTCTGACGGGTCACGTGGATGCGGGGCCGGCACCGAGTGGGCGGGGGCGAATCGGGAGGACCCGACGAATCATCGCATCACGTGACAGAACGGTCACACGACGCTCATGTTCTCAACCCGGACGCGTTTCACACCTCGAACGCGCGCCGCCGGGCGGGTGACCATCGGATGATCCGATCGGGACTCGACCAGGGGCTCAACTCCGGCCGGGTGTACAGGGTATACGAACCAGTTCCTGACGCGGCACTAGCGGCGCATCCTGCGGGTCCGCGTCCGCAGGTGCGGGTGTCGCTCCGGGCGGCGCTCCAGGCCCGTCGGGCGGACGGCGTGGGTGCGGCTGCGCCCGGCCCGGACCGTACGGCGGGACTGCTGCGCCCGGCCGGTGCGGGCCGGGGCACCGCCGGAGCCGCCGTGCGCCGGGCCCCCGGCCGGGCCCGGGTGGGTGCCGGACCCGCCGGAGGTGGCCGCAGCGGCCGCGGCGGTGCGACGGTCGGCGAGACGGGCCTGACGGCGGGCCAGGGCCCGGGCGGCGTGGGCGTCGAGGTGGGCGGTGGCCCGGGCGGACATCCGCTCGGCGACCCGGTGGGCGGCCGGGTGGTTGGCGGAGACCTTGTCGGGGGCGCCGGCGATCAGGTCGAAGAGCCAGGTGCGGGCCCGGTCCGCACGCCGGTGCAGCAGGCGCTCGCGCCGGAGCGCACGCGCCCGGCGCCGGGGGCGGTCGGCGTAGCGCCAGCGGGCCCACGGGCTGCTCGGGCGGGCCAGCCGGACGGCGCCGATCCAGGAGAGGCCGGGGACCATGATGCCCAGCAGGCCCGTCCACACCTTGCCCTTGAGCAGGGTGATCACCGAGGCCAGCGAGTTCACCGAGATCACCGTGATCAGGCCCCACCTGGTCTCCTCGCCCGGCACCACGCCGAGCGGGACGTAGCCGACCAGCAGCAGGGCGGTGAACAGGATGCCGAAGATCACCGCGTCCACCGACTTGCGGCCCTGCTCGCTCCAGTACACGTCGTCCAGGTGCAGGATCAGCGCGAACTCGTCCAGCACCAGACCGCAGCCGATGCCGAAGACCAGGCCGAACACGTCGATCCACGGGTGCCCGCCGTAGGTGGCGAACACGCCGATGCCGCCGACCAGCAGGAAGCCCAGGCCGAACACCATGTGGTGGATGTGCAGCCCGCCGGGCGTCACGTTGCCCGGCCACCAGCGCACCTGGGCGCGGATCATCCGGACGCTGAAGCGGATGAAGACGAAGGAGACGATGAAGCCGACCAGCAGCAGGAACAGCGGCTGTTTGTGCGTGGCGACGATGTGCTCGCGGTAGCCGTCCAGCAGTGTGGTCATGCGTCTTACCTTCGTTCCTGGTCCTGCGTCCTGCCTGCGGCGACATGGCCCGGAGCCCAACTCGGGTCCAACACCGCTCGCGCCCCGTCGTCGTCGCCCCCGTTCCCGGGGTCAGAAGCCCCGGGTGCGCTTGGCCGCCCGGCGCGGCATCAGCGTCTGCAGCGACGGGCGCTCCACTCCGACCGGCAGCTTCATGAACAGCCGGGCGATCTCCCCACCGAGGTTCACCCCGATCGCCAGCGCCATCGCGATGGCCGCCGCGCGGGAGATCGAGACCAGGCCGGCGCTGGAGTGGCCCTGGGCGAAGGCCAGCATCCCGAGGTAGAGGGCCGAACCCGGCATCAGCGGACCGATCGCCGCCGTCACGTAGGGCAGCGCCGAGTCGTTGCGGTAGCGGGCCATCAGCTGGCCGAAGAGGCCGACCAGCCCGGCCGCCACCCCGGTGGCCACGATCGGGGACAGGCCCGCGTTGTACGCCAGCACGCCGTACGAGGCCCAGCCGATGCCGCTGTTCAGGGTGACCAGGGCGAGCGTGCGGCGGTCGGTCTGCAGCAGCGTCGCGAAGGCGAGGGTCAGCGCCATCGCCGCCACCATCTGCACCGGCGGGTAGCTGATGCCGACCAGGCTCTCGTCCGGCCGCAGCCTCGCCTCGAAGCCGACGCCGAGGTAGAGGATCAGCATCACGCCGATCACGATGCCCGCGACGAGGTAGATGACCTCCAGCAGACGGGCCGCCGCCGTGATGTAGAAGCCCGTCAGGCCGTCCTGGACGGCGGCGACCAGGGCCCGCCCGGGCAGCAGGGCGAACAGACCGCCGGTGATCACCACCGAGCCGCGCAGGCCCCAGTCGTTGAAGGAGAGCACGATGCCGGAGGCGGCGGCCGGCATCGCGGCCGCGACGAACTGGTAGAACTCCGGCAGCCGCCGGTGGGCCAGCGCCGAGGCCAGCCGGTCGCCGAGCACGGCCGCGACGAAGGCGCTGGCGAAGACCAGCCACGCCTTGTCGTCGAGCCGGCCGCCGACGAGGAAGGTGGCCGCGCCGGCCAGCAGACCGGTGGTGACCGCGAGCAGCCAGGTCGGGTACGGGTGCCGGTTGCGGCGGATCTCGGCGAGGCGGCGGTAGGCGTCGTTGACGGACACCCGCTCCGCGGTGATGTCGGCGACCAGCTCGTACACCGAGTTGAGGCGGGTGTAGTCGGAGGTGCGGCGGCGCACCACGCGGTCGGCGGTGATCGGCGGCTCGACCAGCGAGGGCTGGTGGGAGATGCCGATCAGGGTGAACGTCACCTGCGGCTCGCAGCGGTCCAGCCGGTAGGCGTGGGCGATGCCGAGCATCGCCGCCTCGACGTCCTCGGCGGCCTCGCCGCTGGCCAGCAGCAGTTCGCCGATGCGCAGCGTCAGGTCGAGGATGCGCGGGACGTTGCGGGTGACGGCGGCCGCCGGGTGCAGCTCACGGGCCGTCCGCTCGAAGGACGGGCGCTCGGACATCGGGGTGCGCAGCAGGGTGCGCATCCGGTCCGGCCAGGGGACCTCGCCGGGGGCGCCGCCGGTCAGATCGGGGATGGGGATGCCGGTGGGCGGGGTGTAGCCGGCGGCGCGCCACTCCTCGGGGGTGAGGGTGTCCTCGGCCACGGAGCGGCGGGGGGCCGGACGGGCGCCGACGGGCGTGGTGAGCTCGGGGTGGGGGCCGGGTCGCGCCTCGGGCCCGGGCTGCGCTTCGGGCCGCCACTCGGGCTCGGGCTCGGGCTGCCGCTCGGGCGCCGCTTCGGGCTCCGGGGCCAGGAGGCCCTTGGTCTCGAGGACGGGCGGGACCAGCGGGACGACGGTGACGGGATCGGCGGCCGGGGCCGGGTGGCCGAGCAGGCCCTCGGTGGGCGGCGCCTCGGCGGGGTGCAGCGGCTTCGGCGGCGCCTGCCGCGCCTGACGGGCCGCCCGGCCTCCCCTCGCCCGCTTGCCCGAACCCGGTCGGCCCCGCTTAGGCACGTCCACTCCTCGCCGCCCCTGGTGGCCGCCCGGGCCACCGCTCGATCTCTGATGACACCTTGCCCGATCGAGCAGCCGGGTGCACATGTCCGGATCGTCGGGTGGCCCCGGCGGCGGGTGCCTACCCGGCGCGATGGGCGTCGGCGGACGCCCTGCCGGGGCGTCGGGCCCGCAGCAGCTCGATCGCCACCGGGACCACCGAGACCAGCACGATGGCGATCAGGATGGCCTCGATGTTGTCCCGGACGAAGGCGATCTGCCCCAGGAAGTAGCCGAGCACGGTGACGCCGGCACCCCAGAGCACGCCGCCGACCAGGTTGAAGACCACGAAGAGGCGGTAGTTCATCCTGCTCACCCCGGCGACGATCGGGGTGAAGGTGCGCACGATCGGCACGAAGCGGGCCAGCACCATCGCCTTGGGGCCGTGGCGGTCGAAGAAGGCGGCGGCCTTCTCCACGTTCTCCTGCTTGAAGAGGCGGGAGTCCTCGCGGCGGAACAGGCTCGGGCCGACCTTGCGGCCGAACAGGTAGCCGACCTGGTCCCCGGCCACGGCGGCGGCCACGATCAGGGCGCAGACCAGCCAGAGCGGCTGGTGCAGGTAAGTGCCGCCGGCCACCAGCAGGCCCGTGGTGAAGAGCAGCGAGTCGCCCGGCAGGAAGAAGCCGATCAGTAGGCCGGACTCGGCGAAGACGATGGCCAGGATGCCGATCAGCCCGAAGGTGGAGATCAGGTGGGTGGGATCGAGCCAGGACGGGCCGAGGGCGAGGCTGGTCACGTGGGGCACTCCTGCGGTCGGGTCTCGGCAATGGAATGGTAAAGCATTGACCAAGACTCGGCTGGGGAGCGGAAGGTTCCCGTGCGCACGAGGAGGACGCGGGGAGGGCACGGGGAGGGCACGGGGAGGAAATCGGGGGAGGAGGCGCCGAAGCCCCGGCGGGCCGCCGGGGCTTCGGGTCGGTGCCGGGCTTGCTCGGGGTCAGAGGCCGTAGCGCTCGACGATGTCCTCGTGCCGGGCGAGGTCCGTGCCCGCGGCCCTGGCGAGGTCGAGCCAGGCGAGCGGGTGCGGCCAGTCGCCGGTGAGCCGGTGCAGCAGCGCGTCGGCCTCGACGGCGGAGACGGTGGGCGGGGCACCGACCGCCGCGTAGACGCCGGGCAGGGTGGCGTCCTCGTCGGCCGGGTCGGTGATCCGGTACTGGTCGCCGCTGTAGACCCAGACCGCGTGGCCGGCGGCGTTCAGCTCCTCGCGCAGGGTCGACCAGGTCTCGTCGCCGGGCCAGCCGCCGTCGATCCAGTAGGTGGTGTAGCCGGCCGGGTCGAGCAACGTCAGCAGCTCGAAGACCGGGCGCCAGCGCTCCTTCTCCTCCTCGGGAGCGTCCTCGGCCGGCGGACGCTCCAGCAGGGCCGGGGCGAAGACCACCGTGTCGCCGTGGTTGAACGCCAGGTCCTCGCCGAGCACCGGCAGCACGCGGGCCGTGGCCGGGCCGGTGCGCAGCGCGGGCAGGTCGGCGCGGGCGCCGTTCGTCCGGGTGGCCCGCAGGGTGATCAGCTGCCACTCCTCCTCGACGGGGCCCTCCGGTTCGTCGAACTCGATGCCTATCAGCGCGCCGGTGGAGCGGACGACCTCCCAGTCCCGGTTGGCGGTGGCCGCGGTGATCAGCTGCCAGAGGTCGGACTCCTGGACGACGCGGTGCTCCTCGCCCTCCGGGGCGCCCTCGGCGGGCAGGGCATGCTCCAGCAGTTCCAGGTAGAGCCGCTGGGCGGTGGCGTGGTCGCCGAGCCGGGTGGCGGCCGAGGCGGCCAGCCGGCGGGTGTTGATCCGCTCCGGCACCAGGACCAGGGCGGCCTCGCACTGCTCCAGCACCTCGGCCCAGCGGCCCTCGGCGGCGGCCCAGCGGGCGCGCGTCCAGTGCGCGTCGGGCGCGTTCCCGGCCTGCGCCAGCCGGTCGGCGAGGCGGCGCACGCCCTCGCCGTCCCCGGCCTCGATCAGGGTGCTGCCGAGCGCGAGGGCGAGGCGCTGGTTGCCCGGGTCGGCGTCCAGCTGCTGCCAGAGCCGGTCGGCGGCGGCCCGGGCGTGCCCGAGCGAGGAGAGCACGCCGGAGAGCGCCCGGACCAGTTCGGAGGCGCCGTCCGCCTCACCCCGGTACCGCTCCAGGGCGACGGAGAGCAGGTCGGCGCCGGTCTCGTAGGACGCCCCGGCCTCGGCCAGGTGCGCCAGCAGTTCGGCGGGAGGCACGGGCAGCTCGGGCTGCGGCAGCGCCTCGGCGGCGGCGCGCAGCGCGGCGACCTCCTCGGCCACGCCGGCGGTGCTCTGCAGCTGGCCGAGCTTGCGCTCCCCCGTCGCCGCGAGCGTCAGCGCGACCGTACGGGCGCCGCGGGCGAGGGCGAGCCGGCCGGCCGCCAGCAGCAGGTCGACGCAGGGGCGGTGCGAGCCGGTGCCGTCCAGGTACCCGACCCAGCGGGCCAGGGCGGCGCCCAGCTCGAGGTCGTTGTCCCAGGCGTCGGCCGCGACCAGCGCCTCGATCGTGTAGGTCCACGTCTGCCGCAGGTCGACGTGGCGCTCGGCCGCCTCCAGGGAGGGCAGCAGGGCGAGGGACTCCTCGGTGCGGCCCAGGGAGGCGAGGGCGCGGGCGCGCAGCAGGGCGCCCCAGCGCACGTCGCTCTCGTCCAGTTCGCGGCCCCGGGCGCGCTCGGCCCGCTCGGCGGTGTCGAGCACCTCCAGCACCTCCTGGTACCGGCCGAGCAGCTGGAGCGCGCTGGCCCGGCGGTGGTGGAAGTGCAGGGAGAGCCGCTCGCCGGCGGCCTGGATGCGGGCGGCGGCCGTGTCCAGGTGGGCGAGGGCCTCGGCCGGTCGGCCGCCGTCCTCGAGCGCGTCTGCGTACTCGCGGGAGAGGCAGTCGAAGCAGGCCCGGCCGGGCTCGATCCGGGCGAGCGTCTCGTCCAGCACCTCGAGCCGCTGCGGCACGAAGCCGGGGCCGTCGACCCGGGCGTAGCAGATGGCCAGGTCCTGCACCACGCAGACCGACTGCGGACAGCCGGCCGTCTCCTCGCGGTGGGCGAACTCCAGCAGGTCGACCGCCTCGGGCAGGGCCTGCTCGCCCTGGTGGCGGCGGTTCAGCAGGTTCTGCATCCGCCAGTGCCGCAGGTAGACCTCGACCCAGGGCAGGCCCAGCGCGCGGGAGGCGGCCAGGGCTTCGGGGAAGACGGCGTCCAGCTGGTCGTTGCGGCCCTCGTTGGCGTGGCCGGGCAGCTCGTAGACGGCCTCGGCCAGTCGGTGGTGGCCGGCCTCGGAGAGCTGTCGGTGTGCGTCGTGGACCCAGGCCCAGATGTCGGTGGTCATGTCGTCTCCCCCTGCGCGGTGCTGATGGATGGTCTACCAGGGACCACTGACAGTCCGTTCGTGTCCGGACGGGGCCCGGCTGCCGTCACAGCCCCTCCGGCAGACTGTCCGGGACCTCCGGCAGGCCCGGCGGGACGGCGGCGGTCAGCGCCGAGACCGCGGTGCCGACGCCGGCGAGCGCGGCGCCCAGGTCCCCCTCGGACGGGCCGGAGGAGGCGGCGGCCATGATCACCTTGAGCGAGCGCAGCAGCCCGGCGGCGGTGGCGCTGCCGGTGTGCCCGCTGCGGTAGGCGGCGAGCAGGTCGCGCACCGCCGGGCAGTCCAGGTTGAGGTAGAGCCGGGCCCTGACCTCGCCGTCGGTGCGGGCGGTGAAGGCCCGGGCCAGCCGCAGGGCGGCGGAGGGGATGCGGGCGTCGGCCTGGTCGTCCTCGATCCGGGCCTTGAGCTCGGCCTCGCGGTCGGGCACCAGCACCAGCGGCAGGCCCGGCGGGTCGAACCGGGCCGGGACGAGCTGCTCGCCCCGGTCGGTGAGGGCGGCGGACAGCCAGGCCGACTCCTCGGCGGCCAGCGGGCGTTCGGGGTCGCGGAACAGTTCGCGGTTGCCGTCCTCGCTGCCCAGCTCGACCAGCCGGCAGCCGCGCAGCTGCGCGTAGCGGCGCAGGAACGGCAGGACGGCGTAGCGGTCGCCGCGGGCGATCGGCACCCGCATCGCGCGGTAGAGCATCTCCTCGAAGCCGCCGCCGCTGCCGAGCGCCACGTGCACCGCTCCCCCGCCGGCCGCGCGCAGCGCGCCCGCCGTGAGGTCGCCCTGCGAGGTGGGCACGGGGACGTCGTCGGCGAGCAGGGTGAAGAGCCGGTCGTCGCAGAGCGCGGCGCCGAGCAGGTCCTGCCCGTGGCGGGTGAGGATGCGGCGCCAGGCGGCGGGGCGCAGCCGGGCGGTCTCGTACAGGCCGTCCACGATGGCGTCGGTGAGGACGCGCCGGAGCGCGCGGTAGTGGTCGTCGCGCTGGAGGTCCTCGCGGCTGGCCGTCGGGGTGAGGCGGTTGGACTCGACCACGCCGCCGATGAACCCGGCCCAGCTGGGCAGCAGGTCGCGGGCGTCCTCGGTGAGCAGCATGCCGCGCAGGTAGACGGCGAGGTCTCGGTTGTCGCTGCTGCCGTAGGTGCCGCCGTCCTGGACCCAGAGCAGCCCGACCGCGTCGGTGCTGCCCTCGACGGGGGCGACCGGGAAGGCGGCGAGCGGCTCGAAGCGGCGGCCGAAGGAGGTGGCGAAGCGCATCCTCGCCTCGTACGGATCGCCGGGGACCTGCCGGCGCCACGGGACCTGAACGCCGTTCACCGGCTGGACGTCGTCTCCGACGTGCACGGGGATCGGGAGCAGCACGCAGTAGCGTCCGAGCACCTCGCGCAGTGCCTGTTCGTCGGCGAGGTGGCCGTGCTCGGCCTTGAGGGACAGCTCGACGACGGTGCCGGGCTGCGGCCTCGCGGGCACCGGCTCGACCTGGTACTGCTCGCCGCCGCGGCTGCGGTAGCGGTGGCCGAGGTGCGGCTCGCGGTGCGAGGTGGTGGTGACGGTGACCTCGTCGGCCACGGAGAAGGCGGACAGGAAGCCGAGGCCGAAGGCGCCGATCAGCTCCTGGTTCCCGGTCAGCTCGCGCAGCATGCGGGTGTATCCGGTGCCGACGGTGGCCAGGTAGGCGTGGATCTCGGGCTCGGTGAGGCCCGCGCCGGTGTCCTCGACGGCGACCGTCCGCCGGGCGCCGTCCGCGCGCACCCGGATCAGGGGGCGGTGGCCGCCGTCCGGGTCCTCCAGGAAGCGGCGGGTGTGCGAGTCGTGGGCGTTCTGGACGAGTTCGCGCAGGGCGACCAGCGGGGTGGAGTAGAGGTGGCTGGCGAGGACGGTCACCAGGCCGCCGAGGTCGACCTCGGTCGTGCGCAGATCGTCGGTGGGCATGGGCTCGGACGGGGCACCATCAGACATGGGTCCCCAGTGTGCCAGTGCGACAATCCGGCGACCATTTCTTTACGGAGCACCGCGCCGCGCCTGCTCTCCCGCCGGTCGTTCCCCGCCCCCGACGGATCGTGGTCAATCCGGAATTGACCGATCCCCCACCATCGGGGGAATTGCCACCCGTTCGGTGGAGTTCGTCCGCAGCGCTGGTGAATGCTGGGCGTGCGACGTCAGACCCCCGGCGCTTCGGAGCGGCCACTCCGCAAGTCGCCATCCTCGCAACCCAGTTCAGGGAGACCATCGTGTCCCGTATCCGCGCAGCCGCCGTCACCGCCCTCGGGGCCTTCCTCCTGGTCGGCGTCGGCGCCGCCACCGCGCACGCCGACAACGGCGCCGGTGCCATCGACCACTCCAACAGCAGCGTCGTGAGCAACGTCGGCTCCGGCAACGTGCTGGGCACCGTCAACGGCAACGTGGTCAACACCCAGCAGACGGCCACCGGTTCGGGCGCCGGCAACCAGAACAACGGCCTGGCCGTCGCCGGAAACTCCGGCAACGTCGGCGCCCTGCAGGGCAACGGCAACTTCGACGCCCGGGTGTACCCGCACGCCCTCTCCTAGCCCTGTCCGACGCCCCCCCACGGCGTTGTCCTGCCAAGGGGCCGGGCGCCCACTCCCACGCCGGTGGGGCGGGCGTCCGGCCGTTCGGCGTTCGTGCCGACGGTTACGCCACCCCGAGGACGGCGCGCCCCAGGCGGAGCAGGCAGTCGCCGAGGTCGGGGCGGTCGCTGTGCGGGCGGTTGCGGACACCGTCGTTGACCAGGGCGAACAGCGCGTGCACCCGGATGCGGGCGGCCGCGGCGTCCTGCTCCGGGCGGACGCCGCGCAGCAACTCGACCCAGGTGCGCAGGAAGTCGCGGCGGAAGTCCACGGCCGCACGGCGGTCCGGAGGGGCGAGCCGCTCCGTCTCGCTGAGCATCGCGCCCAGGTAGTCGCCGTTGCGCAGCGCGAAGCCGACGTAGCCGCGCAGCCCGGCCGCCAGCGCCCGCTCGGGCCCCTCCGCGGCCGCGATCGCGCCGTCCACCTCGTGCCAGAGCCGTTCGCGGCTGCGCACCAGGGAGGCGGCCAGCAGGTGGGCCTTGCTGTCGAAGTGCCGGTACACGCTGGGGCCGGATATGCCGACGGCGGCGCCGAGCCGGTCGGTGCTGACGTTGTCGAAGCCGTGCCGGTGGAAGAGCCGGACGGCGGCCGCGAGGAGTTCCTCGCGGCGGGCCCGGGAGCGGGGCTCGGGCGGCTCGGGCAGGGCGTCGGGGGCCGTGCCGTCCAGCCGTACCGCGAGGACGGCCGCGACCAGTTCGCGCAGCAGGGCTTCGGCCCGCCGGGGCTGGGGCGCGGCCGACTGGTAGGAGAGGCCGGCGCAGGCGGAGAGCGCCGACCAGCAGAGCAACTGGGCGTCAGGCTCGTCGAGTTCGGGCCGCTCGGCGCGCAGGACGGCGGTCATCAGCGCGATGTCCGCCCGCAGTTCGCGGCGCAGCGCCGCCCGCCGGGCCGACGGCAGCAACCTCGCGTCGCGCTGCACCAGGGTGCCGAGCGGGCGGTGGGCGACCGCGACGGCGGCCAGCGCGGCGCCGACCTCGGCGGTGGAACGGGCTCCGCGCAGTCCGTCCGCGAGCGCGTCCAGGCCCAACCGGAGGGTGCGGTCCAGGAGTTCGGGCTTGCCGCGGAAGTGCCGGTAGAGGGCGGGCGCGGTGATGCCGACCCCGGCGGCGACCTCGGTCATGGAGACCTGGTGGTACCCGCTGCGGTGGAATCGGTCGGCGGCCACGGCGAGGATCTGGGCACGCCGCCCGGGCGGGCGTCGGACCACCATGGCGAGCCTCCCCTCCGCACGGTCGCACACGTCGCGGACGGAAGGCTAGCAAGGATTCACCCAGCGTGGCCGCCTACCGTGATCAAGGGGCTCCGACCGGTGGTTCGACCCTGGACAGCCGAAGCTACCCCGGATTAACTTGTGGGGCCATCACCAGGCCCGTTCCGCCCCGGCCGGCCCCCGCGGCCGGCCCAGCCGAAGGGAGCGCCGCCGTGCGCCGCACCGTGTTCAACGAGGACCACGAAGCCTTCCGGGAGACCATCCGGGACTTCATCGCGCACGAGGTCGTCCCCGTCTACGAGAGCTGGGAGGCGGACGGCCACCCGCCGCGCGACTTCTACCGGCAGCTCGGCGAGCTGGGCGTCTACGGCATCGAGGTGCCGGAGGAGTACGGCGGCGCGGGCGAGAGCGGGTTCAAGTACCAGGCGGTGATCGCCGAGGAGACCGCCCGGGCGGGCGTGAGCTTCGGCTCCTCCGGCGTGCACACGGGCCTGGTGCTGCCCTACCTGCTGGAGTACGCGAACGAGGAGCAGAAG
Source organism: Streptomyces sp. NRRL WC-3742 (assembly GCF_000720635.1). Taxonomy (GTDB): domain Bacteria; phylum Actinomycetota; class Actinomycetes; order Streptomycetales; family Streptomycetaceae; genus Kitasatospora. The sequence continues at coordinate 87,576 of NZ_JOCF01000021.1, forward strand.
CGGCGCTGGCTGCCCGGGTTCGTCTCCGGCGACATCATGACCGCCATCGCGATGACCGAGCCCGGCGCGGGCTCCGACCTGGCCGGCATCACCACCACCGCGAAGCTCTCCGAGGACGGCACCCACTACGTCCTCAACGGCGCCAAGACCTTCATCACCGGCGGCGTGCTCGCCGACCTCGTCCTGGTGGTCTGCCGCACCTCGCCGTACGACCCGGAGAACCGGCGCGCCGGGCTGTCCATCCTGTGCGTGGACACCACCTCCCCCGGCTACACCGTCGGCCGCAAGCTGCAGAAGATCGGCCTGCGGACCTCCGACACCGCCGAGTTGGCGTTCAGCGACGTCAAGGTGCCGGTGGAGGACCTGCTCGGCGAGGAGGGGAAGGCGTTCGGGTACCTGACCCACAACCTGGTGCAGGAGCGGCTGGCCATCGCGGTGGGCGCGTACGCGGCGGCCGCGGCGGCGGTGCGGTTCGCGGTGCAGTACGTGAAGGACCGCAAGGTGTTCGGCAAGGCGGTGGCCGAGTTCCAGAACACCAAGTTCACCCTGGCGGACTGCGAGGCCCAGGTCGTGGCGCAGCAGTCGATGGTCGACCGCTCCCTGGAGCTCTACCAGCAGGGCGAGTTGACGGTGGCGGACGCGGCGGCGGTGAAGCTGTTCTGCACCGAGTCGGCCTCCACCGTGATCGACAAGTGCCTTCAGCTGCACGGCGGTTACGGGTACATCCTGGAGTACCCGATCGCCCGGCTCTACACGGACAACCGGGTGTTCCGCATCTACGGCGGGACCAGCGAGGTGATGCGCGGCATCATCGCCAAGTCGATGGGCCTGTGAGGCCCTTCGGCCCGTGAACCGCGGCGGGCCGCACCCCCATGGCGGCCCGCCGCACCCGCCCGTCCGGCCTCAGTTCGCTGAGCCGTGCTCCGCGCGCCATGCTTCCCAGCCGGCGGTGGAGGCCACCCGGGCCTCGTGCAGCGCCCGTTGGGCGTAAGTGGTGGGCCGGGTCTCCAGACTGCGCATCCAGTCACGGCCGGCCGTCACCACGGCCGCGCAGAGCATCGCCGCCCCGGCCGCGCCGAGCAGCGAGCCGATGCCCGTGAGCACCGCGCCGCCGGCCAGCAGCCCGCGGTTGACCCGGACGCCCGGGAGGACTCTCTCGTTGGTCGCCATGCCTCCACGATGCGGGCAGTCGGCGGGGGCTGCACCTCGAGGCCCGATTCGGGGTGCGGGTCGCGGGCCGGTCCGCGACCCTGGGCAGACGGGGCGGCCCAGCGGAGGCGGCGCAGGAGGAGGCGGTGAGATGCCGGATCTCGAACGGCTCGCCGTGGAGCACGCCGCCCGGGCGGCCGAGAGCCCGCACGGGCGCAGCGCCCATCTGGTGCTGCACGACGGTGTGCTCCGGCAGACCGTGATCGCGCTGACCGCCGGGACGGCGCTGGACGAGCACACCCCGCCGACCGCGGGCAGCGTCCAGGTGCTGCGCGGACGGGTCTCGCTCACCATCGCCGGCCGGCTGCTGGAGCTGTCGGCCGGGCACCTCGAGCCCGTGCCCCAGGAGCGGCACGGGCTGCTGGCGCACGTGGACTCCGTGGTGCTGCTGACGGCCGTGACGGCCTAGTTTTCGGGACTCCCCAGCACGCTGCCGCTGACCAGCCGCAGGCCGCGCAGGAACTCCTGGCCGCTGGGCGCCAGTTCGGGCGCCGCCAGCCATTGGGCGCAGTACCCGGCCAGCAGGATCTGGTAGAAGGTGCCGCGCGCGATCTCCTCCTCGGTGTCCGGCACCTCGGGCAGCCCCTGGAACAGCGCCGCGAGGCCCAGGCGGCCTTCCTTCTGCGCCCCGGCGAACGCGGCCGCCAGCTCGGGTGAGTGCCCGGCCTGCGCGAGCGCCTCGAACTGGGCCGCCCAGAGCCCCCGGTGTTCGACGAAGACGCCCTTGAGCCCCTCCCAGGCGGCGGCGAAGCGCTCCTCCGGATCGTCGGAGGTCCGGTTGGCGGCCACGACCACCGCGCCCATGCTCGCGCCCAGCTCGCCGATCGCCTCGATCATCGCGGCGTTGAGCAGGGCCTCCTTGGAGCCGAAGTGGTAGCCGATCGCGGCCAGGCTGACGTCGGAGGCGTTCGCGATGTCGCGGGCCGTGGTGCGGCCGTAGCCCTTCTCGTACAGGCAGCGCTTGGCGCCGGCCATCAGGTCTTCGCGGTTTCCCATGCCCCCGATCCTACGGAAGGACTGGACGGATGTCTTGCACGGATGTCTTGCACGAGCGATTTACACATTCGTACTAGACAAGCGTCTGACACGCCCGTACCGTCTTCCTCATGACCGCAACCACCGGCCGCGCAGGCCGTCGCGAATGGATCGGCCTGGCCGTCCTCCTGCTCCCGACCCTCGTCCTCTCCATGGACATGGGCGTGCTGTTCTTCGCCGTCCCGTACATCTCCACCACGCTCGCGCCCAGCGGCACCCAGCAGCTGTGGATCATGGACATGTACTCGTTCCTGCTGGCCGGACTGCTCATCACCATGGGCGCCCTCGGCGACCGCATCGGCCGCCGCCGGCTGCTGATGATCGGCGCGGCCGGCTTCATCGGAGCCTCACTGCTCGCCGCCTGGTCGCAGGACGCGGGGCAGCTCATCGCCGCCCGGGCGCTGCTCGGCGCCGCCGGGGCCACCGTGATGCCCTCGACGCTGGCGCTGATCCGCAACATGTTCCACGACCCCAAGCAGCGCCAGGGCGCCCTCGGCGCCTGGGGCGCCGTCCTCACCTCCGGCGCCACCCTCGGGCCCGTCGCCGGGGGCCTGCTGCTCGACCACTTCTGGTGGGGCGCGGTGTTCCTGATCGCCGTCCCGGTGATGGCCCTGGTGCTGCTGACCGCCCCCGTCCTGCTCCCCGAGTACCGGGCCCCCGCCCGTAGCGGCCGCTTCGACCTGGCCGGTGCCGCGCTCTCGATGGCCGCGATCCTGCCGGTCGTCTACGGGATCAAGACCCTCGCCGTGGACGGCTGGAGCCTGCTGCCCGGCCTCGCCCTGCCCGTCGGACTCGTGCTCGCCCTCGCCTTCTACCGGCGCCAGCGCACCGCGGCCTCGCCGCTGATCGACCTCGGGCTGTTCCGCATCCGCACCTTCAGCGGGGCGATCAGCGTCAACAGCCTCGCGATGTTCGCGATGATGGGCTTCGCCCTCTTCACCTCGCAGTACCTGCAGCTGGTCAAGGGCATGAGCCCGTTCACCGCCTCGCTGTGGTCGCTGGCGCCCAGCGTGGGCGTCGGCGCGGCGATCGGCCTCACCTCGGCGCTGGCCGGCAAGGTGCGGCCGGCGGTCCTGATGGCCGGCGGGTTCGTGGTCGGCGCGGCGGGCTTCGCGATGATGACCACGGTCGGCGCCCACTCGCCGCTGGCGCTCATCCTCACGGCGGCGGGCGTGCTGGCCGCCGGCACGGTCGGGACGATGACGATGACCGCCGAGATGGTCGTCTCCGCGGCCCCCGCGGAGCAGGCCGGCGCTGCCTCCGCCACCTCCGAGACGGCCGTCGAGCTCGGCAGCTCCCTCGGCATCGCCCTCCTCGGCGCGGCCGGCGCGGCGGTCTACCGGCACCAGCTGGACGGCGCGCTGCCGGCCGGTGTGGACGGCTCGGCGGCGGGCGCGGCGCAGGACACCCTCGGCGGTGCGGTCACCGTCGCCGCCCACCTGCCGGGTCAGGTCGGGGCGGACCTGCTGGAGACGGCCCGGGTCGCGTTCACCGACGGACTGCACGTGGCGGCCGTGGTCGGCCTCGTCTTCGCCCTCGGCGCGGCCCTGCTCGCCCACCGCCTGCTGGGCCACCTGCCGGTGCCGGCGGCTCCGGAGAAGACGGAGAACGAGAAGGCGGAGAAGGAGCCCGTCGCCGCCTGACCCAGCACGGCACGACCGATCCCCGCGAGTCATCGAGAGCCCCCGCCCACCCGGGCGGGGGCTCTCCGCCGTCGGGGGCATGGAGGAGGGCATTGTCGGGGGCGGGGCGTCGGGGGG
>NZ_JOCF01000022.1 GCF_000720635.1 Streptomyces sp. NRRL WC-3742
GCCGCCCCCTCCGCCCACACCCAATCCCCAGCGCCGCATGATACCGACCCCATCCCCCCAGCTCAGCGCCCCACACCCACCAGCGGGACGAACGGCACACCAGTGACCATCCTGCCGCCGAGTAATCCCCGCGTGTGCGGGCCAAGCGGTACCGGAGCATCCGGTGGTGCGCTTCCCCGGGGCAATCCCCGCGTCTGCGGGGCCGAGGACGCGGATATGGCGGCAGATGCAATCAAGGAGGAGCTATCCCCGCCTGTCCGGGGCCGACTCCACGCCGAAGGGAGCTTCTGCTTCGACCCGGAGCAATCCCCTCGCGCGGGGCCGACACACTCCTCCGAGAACCTGGCGGTGTAGTCGGGGCGATCCCCGCGCGTGCGGGGTCGTCCTCTTCTGATGAGACGGCCCGTGCCCGCTCCAGGAGCCATCCCCGCGAATGCGGAGCCGATGCCCGACCTTGAATTCGGAAGGCCCGCGGCGCGGGGCAATCCCCGCGATCGCGGGGCCGGCGCAGGACCGGAGATCCGGGGACACCGGGACGGGGAGCGATCCCCGCGTGTGCGGGGCCGAGCAGCCCAGCGAGCACGAGTACGCCTGGATGTCGGAGCAATCCCCGCGTATGCGGGGCCGAGCAGACCACGGTGTTCGCCTCGTCCGGGCGGAGGGAGCAATCCCCGCGTATGCGGGGCCGAGCCACCGCCGCGCAGCCACACCTCGATGTCGAAGGAGCAATCCCCGCGTATGCGGGGCCGAGGGGATGCGGACAGCTGCCGAGGAAGGCGAAGCGGAGCAATCCCCGCGTATGCGGGGCCGAGGCTTTCTGACCTGTGGTGACTGGCGTCATTGGGGGCTGGTTGATTCAGTTCGATTGGAGGTCGGCCCGGAGGTGGTTTGATGTGGCGGGCTCATCTCTCCACGTCCTGAGTCGACTTGTGTGTGGTCTGTGCTCCGCAGCGTACTCGAGGGTCGGCGGCATCAACTGCCGGATCACCATGCGGCGATGACCGGTGTGCCGGGCTCGTGCTGCCGCCAGGCCGTATTGAGGCGTGCGAGGCGGGTCTTGTTGGCGATGCCGCGTAGGGCGGCGACCTTGCCGTCGGCGAGGTCGAAGGTGACTGCGCCCACGACGTGGTCGCCGACGACCGCGACCACAGCAGGGGAGCCGTTGAGCTGCACGATGTGGAGTGCGGGGGTGCCGCCGGCCTGCTTGTGCTTTGCGGGGGTGGACTTGAAGCCGGCGCGTACGTATACGGAGACCCGCTCGGGGGTCTCGTAGCGCAGGAGCCGGTGGGCCATTCCGGCGCCGTCGGAGACGGCCGTCACGTCCGAGGTGAGCATCTCCACCAGGCGGTCGGTGCGCCCCGACATCGCCGCGGTGAGGAACTCCTCGACGATCCGGCGCGCCGACGCGACGTCGACCGGTTCGCCGCCGCGGCGCTCGTCGGCGACGCGGCGGCGGGCGCGGTGGACGTGTTGCTGGCTCGCCGAGGTGCTGATGCCGAGGATCTCGGCGATCTCGGAGTGTTTGTACGCGAATGCCTCGCGCAGCACGTACGCCGCCCGCTCCACGGGCGACAGGCGCTCCATGACGGTCAGGACCGCCAGCGACACCGACTCCCGCTGTTCGAAGGTCTCGGCGGGCCCGAGCATGGGGTCGCCGTCGAGCAGCGGTTCGGGCAGCCAGTCCCCGGCCGCCCGTTCGTGTCGGGCCTGCGCCGATCGAAGCCGGTCGAGGCAGAGGTTGGTGACGACCTTCGTCAGCCATGCCTCCGGCACCTCGATCAGCGTCCGGTCCGCCGCCTGCCAGCGCAGGTAGGCGTCCTGTACGGCGTCTTCGGCGTCGGCGGCGGAGCCGAGGAGACGGTACGCCAGCGAGGCCAGCCGGTCTCGGCCGGCCTCGAAGCGGGCGATGCCTGCGCTGTCCATGGCGAGCAAGTTTAGGCCGCGACCTTCAGGCCGCCCCGGGTGGGCGCGGTGGTGGTGAGGTGGCGCTTGCGGTGGGGGAGGCCGAAGGTGGGGTGGGCGATGCTCCAGGCGGCGCCCTTGAGGACGCCGGACTTGACGACGGCTGCGGTTCGGCCGCCCAGGTACCAGGGCTTGGCCCGGACCTCCCCGTCCACCATCTGGAAGATGGCGTCCCGCCGGCCGAGGCTGATGTGGTTGCCGAAGTACTTCAGGCCGACGGTCGGCACCTTGCTGTCCGTCAGGCGCGCGACGATCGCGGCGCTCGCCTGCATGGCGGTGTAGCCGGCGGAGGCGCAGGACATGGGCAGGGGGCGGCCGTTGTCGCCGATGGCGTGGGCGCAGTCGCCGGCGGCGTAGACCTCGGGGTGGGAGACGGACCGCATGGTGCGGTCGACGGTGATGCGGCCGGTGTCGGTGACCGCGAGCCCGCTGTGGGCCGCGATGGGGTCGACGGCGAAGCCGCCCGACCAGACGACCACGTCGGCGGGGACGACGGCGCCGGAGGCGGAGAGGGCCCGGCCGGGTTCGACGGCCGCGATCGGAGTGTGCTCACGCAGGGTCACGCCGAGCCGGTCGAAGGCGCGGCGGAGGTGGCGGCGGGCCTTCGGGGAGAGCCAGGCGCCGAGTTCGCCGCGGGTGGCGAGGGTGACGGTGAGATCGGGGCGGGACTCGGCGAGTTCGGTGGCGGTTTCGATGCCGGTGAGGCCCTCGCCGACGACCAGGACGGTGCCGCCCGCGTCCAGGCGGGCCAGGCGCTCGCGCAGGCGCAGTGCGGAGGACAGGCCCGTGACGTCGAAGGCGTGCTCGGCGACGCCGGGTACGTCGTGGTGGGCGACGGAGCTGCCGAGGGCGTAGACGAGGGTGTCGTAGCCGAGGGCGGGAGCGTCCTCGAGGGCGACGGTCCGGCGGCCCACGTCGACGCCGGTGACGCGCGCCAGGCGCAGCTGTACGCCGGTGCCCGCGAACATGGCGGCGAGGGTGGGGAAGGTGACGTCCTGGCCGGCGGCGAGCTGGTGGAGGCGCATCCGCTCGACGAACTCGGGTGCGGCGTTGACGAGGGTGACCTCGGTGTCGGCGGGGGAGAGTCGGCGGGCCAGGCTGCCGGCGGCGAAGGCTCCGGCGTATCCGGCGCCGAGGACGACGATGCGGTGCTTCATGGCGGTGCTCCTGTCTCGTTCGCGTGCACCTTGAACGGGACGGCGTCGCGATTGCTGACAGGAGTGCGGTGTGAGGTGGGTCACCTGGGACGTGTCTTTGGGATCACGTCGGGGCGGTCGCACGGCGGGCCCTGGATGGTGATCGAAGTTAGGGTTGCCTTGCCTTTCTTTGCCTGCTAACTTCCTCGGGCCGGCACCCCCGCCCCTGACGCTCAGACAGGCAAGACAGCCCCATGAACACCGCCTCCCTGGCTGCGGCCACGGCCGACTACACCGTGCCCCAGCTCTGGCGCATCCTCGCCAAGACCGGCTACTTCCTCGGTCTCAGCGGCGCCATCGGCGCCACCGTCACGTACGCGACCACCGTCCGACCCGCCCTGCGCGAGGGCGAAAGGGAGGACGGCGGCGTGCTGCGCGGACGGGTGGCGGCCTTCCTCGCCTGGTCGGGTGTGGCGCTGCTGGTCGCGGGCTACTTCCAGCTCGCCGCCCGGGTCGCCCGGGTGGGCAAGGGCATGCCGTTCGGCGACGCCCTCGCGCCGAGCGCCCTGTGGGACTTCCTGCGGGCGCCCGCCGCCAAGGGTGCCTGGATCGCGCAGGGCACGGTGTACCTCGTGCAGAACCTCGTGCTGCTCGTCACGGCGGCGACGCTGATGGCCCTGTTCGCCCCCGCGGCCCGACGGCACCTCGACCGGATCGCGCTCACCGCGCTGCCGCTCGCCCTCGCCGTGACCTTCGTCGCCGCCGTGCCCGCCGTCAGGCCGCCGGACGTCGACACCTGGCTGAACCTGGTGCTCGACCAGGCCCACATCGTCTCCGGCACGGTCTGGCTGGGCGGCCTGGTCCTGCTGGTGGCCCTGGCCGGCACCCGGCGCCGGCTCGGGGAGGGTGCGGGGCTGCTCTGGGCCGACCTGTGGCGGCGCTTCGGGCTCGTCGCGATGGTCTGCGTCGCCGTCGTCACCGTCTCCGGGCTCTGGCTGAGCTGGCGTCACGTCGCCGCCGTCTCCCAGCTGTGGACGACCGGGTACGGCATCGCGCTGCTCGTCAAGCTCCTGCTCGTCGCCGGACTGGTCGCGGCCGGGGCCTTCAACCAGCTGTGGCTGATGCCCCGGATCGTCCGGGCCCGTAGCGCGGACGACACCGCCTCGCTGGTGCACCTGACGCTGCGCCACTTCCCGAAGGTGGTCTGGGGCGAGGTCGTCCTCGGTGTCGCGGTGCTGGCGGTCCTGCCGTTCATCGCGGGCTCCTCCCGCGCCGAGGCGGGCAGCCCGAAGGCCGTCTTCTCCGGCAGCGTCCTCGGGGCGGGCGTCGCCCTGGTCGCGGCGCTGGCGCTCTCGCTCTACGCGACGGTCAAGGCGTCCGACATCCTGGCCCGCCGCACGGTGGGCGCGCGGCCCGCCTGACGGCCGATGGTCCGAAGCGCCCCACAGGGCACTACATATGTAGTGTCACTACGCGCGTAGTGCCACTACGTGCGTAGTGACCTCCGGCTCCGCGCCGACAGGCCCGGGTCCCGCACCAGCTCCTCGCGCACCGCCCCCGCCGACGGATGGCCGATGTGGGCCAGGAGGTGCACCGCAGCCACGCGCTCGCCGTCGTCCAGACCGGGGTCGCGGGCGAAACGCAGCAGGTCCTCCGCCCCCCGGGGATCGTCGTGGCGCGCCGCCACGAAAGCCGCGTTGAGCCGCTTCCCGGGCGGACAGGCGCGATCGTCGGCGATGGCCCGCATCCGGGCGAGGCCGCCCGGCGGGTCGATCGCGAGCACCATCAGCGCAGCCAGGAACCAGAGCTCCTTGCCGGTGCGGGCGTCGATCCAGCGGTCCAGGAGGCCGAGACCGCGCTCCCGGTGGAGTTCCGCGAGCTGCCACGCGATGCCGAGCCGCTCCTCGTCGCCCAGCCACGAGGTGGAGGCCAGCTCCTCGAGCAGGGCGAGGCCGCTCTCGTCCTCGGCCCGGACCAGCGCGATCGCCGCCTCCACCCGGCCCGGCACGCTGGTCAGCCTCGGCGTACGGGCGAGCGCCCCCAGGGCGGCCAGGCCCTCGGCCCGGCTCTCGGGGAAGGCGAGCAGCGCGCGGGCCGCGTCCACCCGCGAGTCGTCCATCGCCCGTCCGACGAGGAGCTCGGCGAACGGCACGGAGTTCGGGTCCATCCGGTTCAGGGCCTCGAGGTCGATGGAAGCCCAGCGCTCGGTCCGCCGGTCGACCACGAGGTGCCGCCTGAGCTTCTCCACCGCCTGCGCCTGCACCTCGTCCGGGAGGTAGGTGCCGAGCCGCTTCAGGGCGGCGAGGAACGTGCAGCCGCTGATCCCGGCGGAGGACGGCAGCTCGCCGAGATCCGCGTCGGCGGCACCGGTGAGCCGGTCGACGAGGAAACCGAGGTAGGACATGTTCTCGCCGCCGAAGGCCGAGGTCGACCACATCCGCCGCCCCCAGCCGCCCCCGGGCGCGTAACCGGGAGCCGGCCGCCACGGCCAGTGCCGCTGCCGGTGCCCGCCGAGGACGCGGTGCAGCTCCGCCGCGCCGCGTTCGGGCGAGTGGCAGGCGGCGCACGCGGCCAGGAACTCCTCGTACGTGCGGTGGGCGAACTCCAGCTCCTCGCCCCGCTGTTCGAGCACCCCGCTGCGCCGGAAGCAGGCGATCAGCTGCTCCCTCCACCAGCGCAGGGGCACTTCGCCGGGCGGCTTCGTCAGCGGCCCCTCCAGCAGGATGTCGAGGACCGGCCGGGTGCCACCGCACTCCCGCCGACGGTCCGCCACCCACGTCAGCAGCGCCCGGAGGTCCGCGGGCGCCAGCGTGGCCAGGGCGACGACCCGTTCCGCCGGCGCGGGGCCGAGCAGGGCCGCTGCCCCGGTGTCCCCGGTGCCCGCGGTGTCCTCCCGCCTGCCCGCGTGGTGCTCCGGCAGGGTGTCCGTCCGGGGAGTCGTCGCCATCAGGTGGGTGAGGAAGTCGTCGTAGACGTCCCCGCGGGTGCTGCCGAGCGGGCGGCCGGGACGGTCGCGGTACAGCCGGCAGAGAATGGCGCCGATCATGGGCAGCGTGACCAGGTCGGCGAGGCCCGCCTCCTCGATCGCGCCCATGAGGCCGTCCACCTGCTCCGGACCGAGACGCGCCGCGGCCAACTCCCGGACGTCGCCCGTGTCGAGCCGCAGGAGCTCGAAGCAGACGGGCTCCGCGCCCGGCGGAGCGTCATCCTGCAGATCCCGCTGCTCCTGGTCGGACAGGTACCGCGTGGCGACGACGAGTCGGTGGCTGCTCCGCCGCTTGCGGACCCAGTGGACGGCATCGCGCAGCACCTGGCGGCGCACCTGCGCGTCGGTGATCTCGTCGAGGCCGTCGAGGAGGACCAGCCACTGGGCGCCGGGCCTCGGCCGGGAGGCGAAGAACCGGTTCTCGAGGGGGTCTTCGGCGAGCGAGGTGGCCGCGACGCGCACCGGCAGCGCGGCGGACCGGTCCCCGGCCTCCCACCGGCGGCAGACGGCGAGCTCGTGGCGCCGCAGGAGTTCGGTCTTGCCGCCGCCGGGGTCACCGAGCAGGACCACGAGCGGCCCGGCGGCGAAGACGGCCTCGGCCGCCGTTCGGGTCGAACGGTCGGCGGCACGTCCCCGGTGCCAGCGGACCACCGACTGCCCGACGTACGGCGCGAAGGACTCCACGCGGCGCAGGACCTCGGCGAGGTGGCCGTCCGGCTCGCCGCCGGACCGGTCGTCCGCGCCGCCCCTGGCCCCGGCGATGGCCTCCCAGCGCTCGTGCCAGGAGTCCAGCTCGGGCGCGCCGTTGGCCAGCGGTACGCCGTCCCCGTTCCAGGACAGGAGCGTACGCACGAACAGCAGCAGCTTGTCGCAGCCGGTGAACTTGCCGTGCAGCAGGGCGTGCTGGGTCGCGTTCGACAGGACCGGGCTCTCGTCCGCGAACAGTTCCTCGGCCCGGCGCTGGACCGCCGCCATGGACGGGTTCCCCAGACGCACCTTCAGCGCCGTCAACTCCCGGGCCTGCTCGCGGAGCAGTTCCTCGGCGACGCCGCTGTCGCGCGAACCCCGCAGCTGTGCCATTGCGCCCCCATGACCGGTTCCGCGAGCCAGGCTAGGGCACCCCGGGCATTCGGCGCCGGACTCCGCGGAACTCCGCGGAACCCAACCGGAACCCGGCCGGAACTCCGCCGAACACTCCCGAACGGCGACGAACGCCGACGAACGGCGACGAACGCCGATGGCCCGACGCCCTGAACAGGCAAGCCGCACAAGGCCCGTGACCTGCCGTTCGGGTTCCTTCGCGTTCGTTCGGCCGAAGCGGATCGGGGCCCCGAACGGCACACAGTGGAGCCATGACCACACCTCAGGAACCGCCGCCGTTCCTCTCCCTGCGCACCGCCGTCATCCTGCTCATTGCCTTCGTCATCGGCGCCGTCATGGGCACGCTCGCCCTCCTCGGCGGCATCCCCGCCGCAGGCGCGACCGCCGCCGGACTGACCGGCGCCGGCGCCGCCGTCCCCGTCCTGCACAAGCTCGTCCGTTGACCGCGTAGAGGCACCCTGAGAGCCCCGGTGGCGTGCGGAACGCGCCACCGGGGCGCCTCAGGGTCCAGCACACACGAATCAGGCCCCGTCGAGCGCCTCCACCAGCGCCGCCAGGAACTCCTTCGGACGTTCCAGGTGCACGCTGTGTCCGGCGCCCTCGACCGCGATCTCGCGCACCTGGCCGCCCGCGGAGGCGTAGCGGGCGAGGGCGGCGCGGGTCTGGGTCACCATCGGCTGTGCCGGGCAGGTGTCGGCGCCGGGCCAGCCGGGGACGGCGCCGATGGCGCCGAGGTGGGCGAGGTCGAAGAGGGAGGTGTCGGAGACGATGACGTCGGCCGTGCCGCGGATCCACAGGACCGGCGGCTTCGGCTCGACCAGTTCCAGGTCGTCGATCCTGAAGTGGGTCGGCGCCATGGAGTTGAGCACCCCGCGGTCGCCGGGCGCGAAGCCCGGCCAGGTCTCGCTGGTGCGGCTGTCGCCCGGGTAGTGGTCCTCGCCGGTGCGGGTGGTGAGCATCGAGGCCACGTAGGGGTCGGGCTCGGCGAGCGGTTCGCTGACGTAGGCGGTGTCGAGCACCGAGCGCGGGGCGAAGGGCGACCCGGCGCCTTGTTCGCCCTCGCCCAGCAGCCGGACGAACTCGGGGGCGGCGCCGCCGGCGCCGGAGCCGGCCGCGTCGGGCGAGTTGAGCTGTCCGTCCTCGCCGTGGGTGCCGCCGAAGCCGTACGGGGAGACCGGGTTGACCAGGGTGAGGGAGCGGACGGATTCGGGGTGGTCGCGCAGGAGTTGCATCACCACGCCGCCGCCCATGCTCCAGCCGACCAGGTGGACCGGGCCGAGGGCCAGCGCGCGGAGGTAGGAGAGCAGGTCCTCGCTGTGGTCGCGCAGGCCCCGGGTGGCGTCGACCGGGAGCGGTTCGGTGCGGCCGAAGCCGCGCAGGTCGGGGGCGAGGGGGCGGTAGCGGTCGGGGAGCCCGGCCATGGTGGGGTGCCAGAAGACGCCGGAGGAGACGTTGCCGTGCACCAGCACCACGGGTTCGCCGGTACGGCCCTCGATCTCGGCGTGGTTGACGGTGAGTCGGTCGGTGACAACGAGTCGGTCGGTGATCATGCGGTGCGTCCTCAGTGCTCAGTCCTCAGCCATCAGTTCTCAGTTCTCGGTTCTCGGTTCTCGGCCGTCAGTTCAGCCAGCCGGCGACCTGTGCGGCGGCCGCGCCGTCCCAGCCGAGCTGCAGGTGGTTGGCGAGGGTGATCAGCGCGGTGCCGCCGACGGTGCCGAAGCCGGTCGTGTCGAGCGCGCTGGCCACGAAGACCACGCCGTCGCTCGGCCCGCGGTTCTCGTTGAAGATCCCGACGATGCTGGGGGTGCCGCCGGCCAGCAGGTAGGCCGTCACCGAGGAGGGCACCCCGGCCTGGTGCAGCGGGGTGATCAGCGAGCCGGCGTTGATCGCGGCCTGGATGCCGCCGCCGTCGGTGTAGAAGCCCTGGCCGCCGTAGTAGGTGGTGTACCAGTCCTGCTGGGTCTGGTCGACGCCGAAGGTCGCGTCCCAGCGGGCGAGCATCTGCCGCTGTCCCGGGTAGTCGTCGTAGCCGCCGGAGGGGGTGAAGGAGAACTCGGGGTGCGCGGTGTAGGTGCCGTAGCAGGTCATGTGCAGGTGCGGGGACGGGGCGTTGACGGCTCCGCCGCACTGCGGCCAGATCGAGAAGTCGTGCGCCCAGCCGTGCGCGAACGGGTAGTCGTAGCCGCCGTTCGGGCCGCCGAGGGTGATCAGCTTGCGCACGTCGCCCGCGTACGGGCGGCCCCAGGTGGGCTTCACGGAGGACACGTACGCCCGCGAGGACATCTCGCCCTTGCTCCAGCCCACCACGTCCACCTGGGGGACGCCGAGCTTGGCGCGGATCAGCGCGACGGCGTCGCCGACCTCCTGGGCCTGCATCAGGTTGTCGCCCTGCTTGTGGGCGAAGCCGATGGCGAAGACCCGGTAGCCGCGCCCGGCCAGGTTCTGCATCAGCCCGGTGCTCGGGCAGGAGGCGGAGCCGCAGCCGTAGCCGCCGGACTCGCCGGGGTTGGCCCAGGCCCGGTCCGGGTTGTCGTTGGCGCCGTGCACCAGCAGGACGGGCACCTGGTGGGCGCCGCCAGTGATCGGCTGAGCCCAGCCGGGGGCCGAGTAGAGCAGGAAGCGGCCGGAGAAGGGCTGCTTGACCCCGCCGAAGAAGGTGAGCCGCTGGCCGTCCTGGTCGCCGCGGCCGTCCGGCGGGTACTGCTCCTGCCGGAAGCCGGCGGTGGTGTCGAGGTACCGCTCGACCCGGTCCCAGCCGTTGGCGACGGTGCTGTACGTCGCCTCCAGGGTCAGGTTGGACGGCACCGCGGCCGCCGCCGGCGCCACCGGGACGGCCGCGCCGATCAGCGCGAGCACCCCCGCGAGCACCCAGCCCAGCCCTCGCCGCCTGCCTCGTCCGGACCTTCGCATGCGCGTTCACCCCTCCACACCGAGCGTCAAGTGCGCGACACCCTATGAACGCCGGGACGGGCTCGCTATGGCGGCAACACACATCTCGGTCGCACCGGAATAGGGGATGGCGACATGGTCGGCGCGCCCGGCCCTTCGGGACAACGGGTGCTCGGGGCCCCGGATGCCGGCGCGGGCCGCCAACCGTGTTCCTTGACCGGGACAGTTGCTTCGCGCGACAGTGATCGTTTCACCGCGGGGGCGATGCCCCCTGCCCATCATGAGGGGGATGACGGACATCATGCGGTTCCACCCTGCTGTTCGGGTCACGCTGACAGCCGCACTCGCAGCGGCCACGACGGTGGTCGGCAGTCATGTGCCGAAGGCGGCGGCTGACTCCGTGCCCGTGGCCGAGTCGTTCATGCAGATCGTCGCGCACCAGGACGACGACATCCTCTTCATGAACCCGGACGTCACCCGGGAGTACTCGGACCCGTCGGTCACCGTCTTCCTCACGGGCGGCGACGCGACGGGCACCGGGTTCCCGGACGTCTGCGCCTACTCGGCGAGCCGGGACGCGGGCGCCCGGAGCGCGCACGCGCGGATCGCGGGTGTCACCAGTCCGACCTGGACCAGGACGCCGCTCACGCTGAGCACCGGCCGGACCGTCGAGGTCGACACCCTGGACCAGGCCCCGCAGGTCAAGCTGGTCTTCTTCAGGCTGCACGCGAGCGGGGACGTACCCGCGGGCAGTGTCAGCCCCGACGACCTCTTCACGCTGGGCGGCTCGACGACCGACTCCACTCTGGGCAGCGTCTCCTCGGACGGCAACTGCGACGCCGCGTACGCCGACCAGAGCTACAGCCACGCCGATCTGACGGCCGGCCTGACCGACCTGATGAACCGCTTCCAGCCGACCGTGGTGCTCGCGCAGGACCCGAAGGTCGGTTACGGGTACAGCCACACGGACACCACCAACCTGGGCGACCAGTCCGACCACATCGGTGGCGCCCGTTTCGTCGGGGAGGCCGCTCTCGGGTACCACCGGCTCGGCGGCAGCGGGCACTTCCTGCTCCGCAACTACCGTGACTACAACATCCGGATCGAACCGTCGAACCTCGACGCGGCCACCGCGAACGACAAGGAGCGGACCTTCCTGGCCTACACCGGCCCGGACCGGTCCGGCGGTGTCGGGCCGTACCGGGGCAGCAACGACCCGGCGCCCGACCCGAACGAGTCCACGTTCTACGCGATGTTCCCCTCCCGCGAGTACCCGCGCTGGTCGAACGGGACGGCCTGGGCGGCGCTGGACGGCAGCGGTCTGCTGAACGCCTTCGCCGTGCTCGACGGCCATCCCCAGGTCTGGCAGGAGACCGCCCCGGGCGGCAGCTGGAAGGGCCCGGCGGCGGTCCCGGGCGGCGACGTGCTGGCCCCGTCCCTCGGTGTGGCCAAGGACGGCAGCGGGCTGATCCACCTCTTCGGGATCAGGCTGAGCGACAACCAGATCGTCACCGTCGCGCAGGCCGCGCCGGGGGTCTGGGGCAGTTGGACGGTCCTCGGCAACCCCAACCCGAACACCACCGACAATCCGTACAGGTCCCAGTACGTCGGGAGTCCGGTGCCGGTCCTCAACAAGAGCGGCCTGCTGACCGTCTTCGTCCGCAACGCGGGCGGCGGAGTGAGCGCCGTCTCGCAGCTGAGCGGGGGCGGTTGGACCTCGTCGTGGGCGGATCTCGGCGGCGGATGGGTCCGCGACGGTTTGGCGGCGGCGCTCGCCCTTGACGGCCGGATCGACCTGTTCGGCCCGTCGAAGGACGGCATCCGGCACTGGCGGCAGAGCGCGCCCGACAGCGCCTCCTTCACCCAGGACAGCGGCTACCTCGGTCCCGCGCCGGCCGGTCCGATCACCGTCGGCAGCAACGCCGACGGCCGGCTGGAGATCTTCTACGACCAGGGCGGGGCCGCCAAGGTCGCCACCCAGTACGTGAAGTCGGACAACAAGACGTGGACGACCTCGCCCACCTCGATGGGCGGGCCGACCAGCCTGGAGGGCGCGTCCGTGGTCACCGGCGGGGACGGCCGGATGACGGTGGCCACCCGCAACGGAGGCGGCGGAGTCAGCCTGACCTCCCAGACCGCGCCCAACACGGGCTTCTCGAGCACCTGGCGCGATCTGGGCACCGTGATCGTCGGAGCGCCCTCGGTGGTCCTCGACGGCGCGGGCCGCGAGACGGTCCTGGTACTCGGCCGCGATGCCGCGCTGCACGTCAGCAGGCAGTCGGCGGCCGGCGCCGACAGCCCGTTCGGCCCCTGGCAGTCGGCCGGGAGTTGACGCACCGGGGCCGGGCCTCGCGGCCCGGCCTCCGGGGAGACGGGAATCCGGGGAGACGGGAATCCGGGGAGACGGGAATCCGGGGAGACGGGAATTCGGGGGACGCGCTGCCCCGCGCTCGCTAGGACGCGACCGGCACGCTCCCGGGCAGTGGCGGCCAGGCCGGGCCGAGGTGGGCGGCGACGTAGGGCACCGCGACCGTTTCCAGGCCACGCACGGTGCCGAACATCGGATGGACGTTGACCTCGAAGACGACGCCGCCGCTTTCGGCCGCCAGGTCCACTCCCGCGAAGGGCAGGCCGAGCGACTCGGCCGCCGATACCGCGAGCTCGGCCAGTCCTGGCGGCAGATCCTCCTCGTCCAGGAGGGTGGAGGCGGCGCCCCGGCTCTCGTTGCAGGGTGCGTCGGGGTCCGGCTGGACGTGCTCGACCACACGCAGCACCTGCGGGCCGAGCACCACGACCCGGTACTGGTGGCGCTGCCCACCCTGCGTGAAGTTCGCGGCGTCGCGGGCGATCAGCCAGTCGGCGCTCGCGGCGGCGTAGTGGCTTGCGGCGGCGGCGAGTTGGGTGTGGGTGGTGATGTGGAAGACGTCACTGCCACCCATGCCGACGGTCGGCCGGGCCCACACGTTGCCGCCGAGCTGTTCGAAAGCCTCGGCGGCGTGCTGCGTGGTGGGTCGCGAGAAGGCGATGGTGGGCATGTGGGCGATGCCGTCGCGAGCGAAGCACTCGACGGTGCGGTCCTTCTCGGTCGCCGCTCGCCAGGCATGCCGGTCGGTGCCCAGGGAGCGGGCGCCGTGTGCGCGCAGCAGCCGCTGGCAGTTCTCGAAGTCCCGGCGCAGGTGCGGCGGGATCTCGTAGACCAGCACCGCGTCCGTGGTCACCGCCACGCCGTCGGCCTCCAGGCGCACCCTCTCGCCGATCGTGGTGATCCGGCCGCTGCCGCCGGTCATGAAGTGCCGTGCGTCCAGCAGGACGGGTTCCCGGCCGGTGAGCATGCGGCTCGCGGTGACGAGCGTGTCCCGGCTGCCTTCGGCCGAGCTGTGATCCGACAGCAGAACGAGTTCGGGAGTGGTCATGTCGGCCATCTGAAGCGAGGTCAGCCGCGCCGGGCAAGACGGCCTCGTGCGCCACCGCGCGTCCACCTGGCCGGGACCTGCCCCTGGTTCCCCCGTCATCCGCTGGGACCCGCACGCCGTCGGCGTCCGCCCACGCGTGGTCGTCAGGGGACCGGGCTGCCCAGCCGTGATCAACATCCAGGAGTACCACGTGAGTCAGGCCAGCGCCCTTTCCCCCGACGACCGTCAGGAGGACACCGCCCCGGACCGCCGGTCCTGGCTGGTGCGCCGAGGGCTGCTCCTCGAGTCCGCCCCCCAGCGCCGACTGGCCCTCGGCGGCTTCATCAACCAGCTCGGCACCGCGGCCTTCCTGGCGACGGCGCCGCTGTACGCCCTGCGGGTCATCGGCCTGCCGATCGAGCAGGTCGGTCTCGGCCTCGGGGCCGCGGGAGTGGTCGGCCTGCTCGCCGGCCCGCCCGTCGGGCACCTCGCCGACCGTCGCGGCCCTCACGGCGTCTTCCTGGTCACCCTGTTGATCCAGACCGCCTCCATGCTGTCGCTGCTGTTCGCCCACTCGTTCGTGCTGTTCATGGTGTCCATGGCGGTGACCGACCTGGCCGGTGCCTCGGGAGGCGCGGCGCGCGGCCCGATGATCCGCCGGTTCGGCGGTGACGAGGTGCCGAAGTTCCGCTCCTACCTGCGCTCGACGGCCTTCCTGGCCAGTACGTTCGGCGCGCTGGCCGCCGGTGTGGTGATCCAGCTCGACTCCGGCTCCGCCTACCGCGCGCTCATCGTCGCCAACGCCCTGACCTTCATCGGCTGCGCGGCCGTCATGCTCGGGGTGCCCAAGCTGGAACCGCTGCCCGCATCGACCGAGTCGAACCGGTGGCTCGCACTGCGGGACAAGCCGTACATGGCGTTCGTCGTGCTGGACGGCATCCTGTGGATCCAGGGCGAGGTGGTGACCTACGCCCTGCCGCTGTGGGTGGTCCTGCACACCCATGCACCGCGCTGGTTCACCGGCGTCGCGCTCGCCGTCAACACCGTGATGGTGGTCGTCCTTCAGATCCGGACCAGCCGCGGGATCAGGGGTGGCCAGGTCGCCGGCCGGGCCACCCGGCGCGCCGGGCTGGCGTTCCTGGTCGGCATGGCGGTCATCGCGACGGCCTCGGGCCTGCCGGGCTGGGCCGCCGCGGCGATCATGACGGCCGGCGTCGCCGTCCACACCGTAGGTTCGCTCTGGCATGCGGCCGGGTCGATGGAACTGCGGTTGCGGCTGGCCCCCGCGCACGCGCAGGGACAGTACTCCGGCGTGTTCGGTATCGGCACGGGCCTCTGCTACACCATCGCTCCGGGCCTGCTCGGCCTGCTCTGCCTGAGCTGGGGCGTCCCCGGCTGGCTGGTCATGGGCGGCATCTTCGTCGCGGCCGGCCTGGCCATGCCGTTCGTGGTCCGGTGGGCCGGCCAGTCCCGGGAACTCGGCGCCTGAGCTTGATCCTCAACCTCGCGCGGCGAGTTGGGCCTGGAGCGCGGGTTCGCGTTTGACGGCCTTGCCGACGTCGCGGCGGGGCGCCGGGTCGGGAGGGCATGAGCAGGTGATCGACCTCGAGACGGCCAACGTGCCGTGGGTGGCTCGGGCTGCCGGGGTCAGGTTTTGGGGACGAGGGTGTTCTCGTTGGTGCGGCCGGCGGCGTAGTCGTCGATGTTGCGGAGGGTGGCGTCGATGATCTGGCCGACGGCGGTGTGGGTGAAGTACGCCTGGTGGCTGGTGACGACGACCTGGGGGAAGGTGACGAGGCGGGCGAGGGTGTCGTCGGTGATGCCCTGGATGGATCGGTCGGTGAAGAAGACGCCGGTCTCCTCCTCGTAGACGTCGAGGCCCACGCCGGAGAGGCGGCCGGCGCGCAGGGTCTCGACCAGGGCGGCGCTGTCGATCAGGCCGCCGCGGCTGGAGTTGACGAGGATGGCGTCGGGCTTCATCCGGGCGAGGGCGGCGGTGTCGATGAGGTGGTGGGTGGCGGGGACGAGGGGGACGTGCAGGCTGATCAGGTCGGCGCGGGTGAGGAGTTCGGGCAACTCGGTGTAGTGCATGCCGAGTTGGAGGCAGGCGGGGTTCTGGGCGAGGTCCCAGCCGAGGAGTTCGGTGCCGAAGCCGGCGGCGATCCGGGCGAAGCACTCGCCGATCTTTCCGGTGCCGATCACGCCGACGGTCATGCCGTGGATGTCGCGCCCGAGCAGCCCGTCGAGGCGGAAGTCGAACTCGCGGGAGCGGTTGGCGGCGCGCACCAGGCGCCGGTTGACGGCCGTCGCCAGTGTCCAGGCGTGCTCGGCCACGGCGTACGGGCTGTAGTGGGAGACGCGGGCGACGGTGAGGCCGAGGCCGGCGGCGGCGTCGAGGTCGATGTTGTTGAAGCCGGTGGAGCGCTGGGCGATCAGCCGGGTGCCGCCGGCGGCGAGGGCGGTGAGGGTCTGCGCGTCGAGGACGGAGTTGACGCTGCTGCTGACGACCGGGTACCCGGCCGCTAGTGGAGCGGTGTCGCGATTGAGGAACACGTCCAGACTGCGCAGTCCGTGCCGGCCCGCGAAGGCCCGTTCCAGCAGCGGCCGTTCGTCGGCCTGCACCCCGTACGCCAGGATCTCCATGCGCCCCACGCTAACGGGAAGGCAGGCGAGGCGCCCCCGGACCGCAGAGCGCCCCCGGACCGCGAGGGCGGGTCCGGGGGCGCGCAGAGAGCGGGCCGAGGGTCAGATGACCGTCTCGGCCTCCTGGTAGCGCTCCTGCGGGACGGTCTTCAGCTCGGCGACGGCCTCCGCCAGCGGCACCAGGTTGATCGCGGTGCCCTGCAGCGCGGTGATGTGCCCGAAGGCGCCCTTGTGGACGGCCTCGACGGCGTGCCAGCCGAAGCGGGTGGCGAGGACGCGGTCGTAGGCGGTCGGGGTGCCGCCGCGCTGGGTGTGGCCGAGGATCACCGGGCGGGCCTCCTTGCCGAGGCGGTGCTCCAGCTCGCGGGAGAGCTGGGTGGCGATGCCGGTGAAGCGCTCGTGGCCGTAGATGTCCTTGGTGCCCTCCTCCCAGTGCATGGTGCCGGGTTCGGGCTTGGCGCCCTCGGCGCACACGACGATGGCGAACTTCTTCTGCCGGTCGAAGCGCTCGCGGACGACCTCGGTGAGCTTGTCGATGTGGAAGGGGCGCTCCGGGACGACGATGGCGTGCGCGCCGGCCGCCATGCCCGCGTTGAGCGCGATCCAGCCGGTGTGGCGGCCCATGACCTCGACGACCATGACCCGCTGGTGGGACTCGGCGGTGGTCTTGAGCCGGTCCAGGGCGTCGGTGGCGACGGAGACGGCGGTGTCGAAGCCGAAGGTGACGTCGGTGGCCGCGATGTCGTTGTCGATGGTCTTCGGCACGCCGACGATCGGCAGGCCCGCGTCGCTCATCAGCTTGGCGGCCTTGAGGGTGCCCTCGCCGCCGATCGGGATGACCGCGTCCAGGCCGAGGTCGGAGCAGTACCTCTTGGCGCGCTCGACACCGTCGCGCAGGTGGCTGGGCTGGACCCGGGAGGAGCCGAGGATCGTGCCGCCCTGGGCCAGGATGCCGCTCACCGAGTCGAGGGTCAGGGGGCGGTGGTGGCCCTCCAGGAAACCGCGCCAGCCGTCCTCGAACCCGATGATCTCGTCGCCGTGGTCGACCACCCCCCGGTGGACCACGGAGCGGATCACCGCGTTCAGGCCGGGGCAGTCACCGCCGCTGGTCAGCACTCCGATACGCATAGCTTTGCAACTCCCGAGCAGAACCGAGGAACGGCCGGACTACAGGCTGGGACGACGAGCCGCCACCGTAGCGGGGCGCTCCCACACCGGGATGGCGGGGAGGTGGCCGCGGAGTGAAGGACCGGCCGATCCGGACAGAACGCCCGAAATCGGCCGCGAAGTCGAGCATACGGCCCCCGGTCCGGCCGGGCAGGAGCCGACGCGGGAGCGGCGCCGTCGGCGCCCCCGCGCGGAAGTGCAGCCTGCTGCCGAGGAGGGTGTGCAGTAGGCAGCCCCATTGTCGTACGTCCGGGGCGGCCCGTGGGCCGGGTGACCGCATCGCGGGCACCCGGCGTCGGGGCGTACCGGAAGGACCGGGGCTGGTCCGGGACCGGCCCCTGGGCCCGGATGGGCCTAGGCGGGCCTGTCCGGACCTAGGCGGGGCGCGTCGCGGCCGCGATGCGCTCGGCGCGCAGCGCGTCGTACCAGGTCGTGTCGGCCGGCGGCAGGGCGTTGACGTCCAGCGCCAGCTTGATCAGCATGTCGGCCACGGCGGGGTTGCGGGCCAGCACCGGGCCGTGCAGGTAGGTGCCGAAGACGGTGTCGCGCCAGGCGCCCTCGGTGCCGTCGCCGGTGCCGTTGCCCCGGCCGACGGAGACGGTGGCGAAGGGCCGCACGCCCTGGCCGAGCTGGGTGACGCCCTGGTGGTTCTCGAAGCCGGTCAGCTGCGGCAGGCCGAGCTGCGGGTCGACGTCGGCCAGGACGTCGCCGACGCAGCGGGCGCCCTCGCCGCGCGAGGTCCACACGTCCAGCAGGCCCAGGCCCGGCTCGCGCTCGCCGAGGTCGTTGATGAACTCGTGGCCCATGATCTGGAAGCCGGCGCAGACGCCGAAGATGATCGCGCCGTTCTCGGCGGCCCGCACGAGGCCGCTGTCGGCGCGCAGCCGCTCGGCGGCCAGGCGCTGCGGGCGGTCCTCGCCGCCGCCGATCAGGTAGATGTCCCCGCTGGTGGGGATCGCCTGGTCGGAGCGGACGTCGATCCGGGACACGTTGAGGTGGCGCTGGCGGGCCCGGCGCTCCACGACCAGGGCGTTGCCCCGGTCGCCGTACGTGCTGAGCAGGTCCGGGTAGACCCAGACCACGCGCAGGCTGCTCTCACTCATCCTCGAAGACCTTCCGATACGTGAACAGGGTGGTGCGGGCCCGGCATCAGCCGGCCACGACCTTCCGCAGCTGCTGGAAGGCGGTGTAGTTGGCGATGGCCTCGATCCGGCCGGGCGGGGCCATGCGGACGGCCTGCTCCAGCGTGTCCACGACGTGGAACTGCAGGCCCGCGACCTCCAGGCGCACCGCGAGGTCCAGCTTGCGCTGGCCCATCACGAACACCGGGTGCCCGGCGAGGCGCTCGTAGTCGACGTCCCAGAGCCAGGAGGTGTCGGTGCCGTCGGCGTCGAGCGCGTTGACGGAGAGGATGACCGGGGCCGGCGGGCCGTCGATCAGCGAGAAGGTCTCCAGCCAGCCGGCCGGGTTCTTCGCGAGCAGCAGCCTTATGTCCCGGCCCTGGTACTGGACGACGTCGTAGCGGCCGGCGACGGCGGCCACCGAGCGCATCCGCTCCAGAGCGACCTGCGGGGCGACGCCGAAGACGGCGGCGACGGCGGCCGAGCTGGTGGCGTTGGCCAGGTTGGCCCGGCCGGGCAGCTGGAGCTGGATCGGCCAGGCGCCGCGCTGCGGGTCGATCACGTGGGTGCCCTGGAGCGCCCAGTGCGGGTTGGGGCGCCGGAAGCCGCACTCCTGGCAGAACCAGTCGTCGCCGGGGCGCTGCATCACGCCGCCGCAGGCGGGGCAGGACCAGGCGTCCTCCTTCCACGCCTGTCCGGCGGCCACCCAGACCACCTTCTTGCAGGAGGAGGCGGCCCAGGTCACCAGCGGGTCGTCGGCGTTGGCGATGACCACGGCCTCGGTGTCCTGGAGGCCCTCGCGCCACTTCTCCGCCATCATGCGGGTCTCGGCGGCGCGGTCGAGCTGGTCGCGGGAGAGGTTGAGCAGGGCGATCGCCTTGGGGCGGGTGTCGCGGGCGACCATCGCCAGGTACTTCTCGTCGACCTCGATCACGCCGAAGCGGGCGTCGCTGCCGCCGGCGAGGGCGGAGGTGATGCCGGCGGGCATGTTGGCGCCCAGCGCGTTGGAGACCACCGGGCCGGCGGCGCGCAGCGCCTCGGCGATCAGGCGGGTGGTGGTGGTCTTGCCGTTGGTCGCGCTGACCAGGACCACGTCGAGGTGGTCGGCGAGGGTGCCGAGCAGATCGGGGTCGAGCCTGAGGGCGACCTTGCCGCCGATCACCGAGCCGCTACCTCGTCCGGCCTTGCGGGACACGGCGGCGGCGACCTTCCCCGCCGTGACCGCGATCTTGGCGCGGGCCGGCAGCGAGGCGTCGCGTGCGCCTGTGGGCTCCGATTCGGTGCCTGCCATGCTCAGTGGTTCCTCCTTGCTGCGGCACCGCCCGGGGCCGGACAACGGGCCGGCGGGCGGCGGGGACGGGGCCAGCCTACCGACTCCGCCACCCGGCTCGACGATCCGGACCCCATGCCGCCTGCTCGGACGCGGTCCGAGGTGGGCCTGATGGGCCGTCAAGGAGGGCGGTGTACGGACGGGCCGTTCACCGCCTGAGGACGCGTCGGGGCCCCGGGAGGTTCCCCGGGGCCCTCGCGTGAGGATCTGGTGAAGAGATGATCGGCGTATCGGACGATGAACGGATCGGGCGGTGAACAGATCAGACGGTGAACAGATCGGGCGGTGAACGGATCAGGCCGTGCAGGGCTCGTGCGTGCCCAGCGTGGCGGTGATCACCAGGGTGCCGCCCTCCGGCTGGAAGTCCAGCGGCGCCGCCAGCCGGCGCATCGCGGTGATCAGCCCGGTGTTGGCCGCGTGCGTCACCGCGTACACCGTCTCCACCCCGGCCGCCCGGGCCGCCGCCGCCAGGCGGCGCAGCAGCGCCGTGCCCAGCCCGTACCGCTGCCAGCCGTCCTCGACCAGGACGGCCAGCTCCGCCTCCCCGTCGTCCCACATCAGGTGCCCGAGGGCGACGATCCGCCCGTCCGGGGCCGTCGCCGCGAGGCTGTGGCCGTGCCGGGCGTCGAGCAGGTGGTCCAGGTAGCGGTCCGCGTCGCGTACGGGCCCGTGGTAGCGCAGCCGCAGCGAGGCGGGGGAGCAACGGCCGTGCATCGCCAGCGCCGCCGCCTTGTCGGCGGGCCCGGCGGGGCGCAGCACCAGGTCCGTCCCGTCCGGAAGGGACAGCCGGGACAGGCGGGTCGGCCCGGGGGCCTGCGAAGGGGCCGGCGAGGCAGCCCGGGTCGGCGAGGAGGCCGGGGCCGGGTGCGGCCGGGCGAGGCGGTACGGCCCGCCGGTGAGCGCGGGCAGCCGGGTGGCCTGGCCGTCGGGCGCCGCGCACCTGCGGTCCGACCTGCGGAAGGGCCGGTGCCAGAGCCGTTCGAGGCGAGTGCGGGAAGCCGTCATGGGGGCGACGCTACCGACGCCTCGCTTCCGGCCGGTTACGTGATCGTGAACGCACGAACACCCGGGACGTCACCGCGAGAGGTCTGGACCGGTGCCTCATGCGACCGGGACGGCGGGCGCCCGACGGTGGAGTCCTGCCCGGCGCCGTCCACGGACGCCCCAGGCCGGGCCCCGTCCGTCCACGCACCGAAGGTTCCCCATGCGCTCCACCGTTTCCGCCACCACCGACACCACCGCCACCACTGCCACCACCACCCTCACCACCCTCCCGCACGCCCGCCGCGCCCCCGCCGGCAGCGCGCTCACCGACCTGCTCGACGGGCAGGTGCGGGTGCGCCCCGCCTCCGCCGCCGTCGTCGGCGCGCAGGGCGGGCTCTCCTTCCTCGAGCTGTCCGACCACGCCCGCCGCACCGCCGCCCGGCTGCGCGCCGCGGGCGCCGGCCCCGACGGCTGCGTCGGCCTGTTCGCCGAGCCCTCGACGGCGCTGGTCGCCGGGGTCTGGGGCGTCCTGTACGCCGGGGCCGGGTACCTGCCGCTGTCGCCCGAGTACCCCGAGGACCGGCTGCGCTACATGCTGGAGGACTCCGGCACCCGCGTCGTCCTCACCCAGGAGCACCTGCGCGAGCGCCTCGCCGCCCTCGCCCCCCGGGGCACCGAGGTCGTCACCGTCGAGGAGGCGCGGGTCTGGCCCGAGCGGGTCGAGGGCGAGGGCCCGCGGCCCGAGGACGCCGCGTACGTCATCTACACCTCCGGCAGCACCGGCCGCCCCAAGGGCGTCGTGGTCGAGCACCGCGCGGTGGTCGCCCAGCTGCGCTGGCTGCTCGGCGCCGGGCACCTCGACCCCGAGGTCACCGTGCTGCAGAAGACCCCGATGAGCTTCGACGCCGCCCAGTGGGAGATCCTCGCCCCCGCCGTCGGCGCCCGTGTGGTGGCCGGAGCCCCGGGCATCCACCGGGACCCGGAGGCGCTGGTCGCCGCCGTGCGCCGCCACGGCGTCACCGCGCTGCAGTGCGTGCCCACCCTGCTGCGGGCTCTGCTGGAGACCGAGGGCTTCGCCGACTGCACCGGCCTGACCAGGCTCTTCTCCGGCGGCGAGGCGCTCTCGCGCCGACTCGCCCACGAACTGGCCCAGGCCCTGCCCGGCGCCTCGCTGGTCAACCTGTACGGCCCGACCGAGTGCACCATCAACGCCACCGCCCACCTGGTCGTGTCCGGGGAACCCGGCGACGGCGCCGACTCGGTGCCCATCGGCCGCCCCGTGGACAACACCCAGTGCTACGTCCTGGACGAGCACCTCGCGCCCGTGGGCCTCGGCGGCGTCGGCGAGCTGTACATCGGCGGCGTCCAGCTGGCCCGCGGCTACCTCAACCGCCCCGAACTGACCGCCGAACGCTTCGTCCCCTCCCCGTTCGCCCCCACCGAGCGCCTCTACCGCACCGGCGACCTCGCCCGCTGGAACCCCGACGGCACCCTGCAGTTCGCCGGACGCGCCGACAACCAGGTCAAACTGCGCGGCCACCGCATCGAGTTGGACGAGATCGCCCGCGCCGTCGAGGAACACACCTGGGTGCGCCGCTCGGCCGCCGTCGTCACCGACGACGAGCGCACCGGCCGCCAGGACCTCGTCGCCTGCGTGGAGCTCAACCCGCGCGAGGCCGCCCTGATGGACCAGGGCAGCCACGGCGGCCACCACCAGTCCAAGGCCAGCCGCCTCCAGGTGCGCGCCCAGCTCTCCGACCCGGGCGTGCGCGACCTCGCCTCGCTCGCCGGCCGCGAGCGGACCGCCCTGCCCGGCAGGCGCGAGACCGAGGCCCAGCGCCGCGCCGTCTTCGCCCGCAAGACCTACCGCTTCTACGACGGCGGCCCGGTCACCCGCGAGGACCTGCTCGCCCTGCTCGCCCCCCGCCCCGAAGGCCGCTTCGCGCGCGGCCCCGAGCTGCTGAGCTTCCCCGAACTCGGCCGCATCCTGCGCTGGTTCGGCCAGTTCCACAGCGAGGAACGGCTCCTGCCCAAGTACGCCTACGCCTCGCCCGGCGCCCTCTACGCCACCCAGATCTACCTGGAGACCGGCGGACTGGACGGCCTCGCGGCCGGGCTGTACTACTACCACCCCGTCGAGCACTCCCTGGTCCGCATCGGCGCCGCCGAACCGCGCGAACAGGCGTACCTGACGCTGCACTTCTCCGGGCGCACCGGGGCGATCGAGCCGGTCTACAAGAACAACATCCGCGAGGTCATGGAGTTCGAGACCGGCCACCTGCTGGGCGTCCTGGACGAGGTGCTGCCCGAGTACGGCCTCGCCGTGCGCCCGCTCGACCCCGACCCGGCCGTCAAGGCGCGCCTGGACGTCGCCGAGGAGGACGCGTACCTGGGCAGCTTCGAGGTCGGTCGGGCCGGCGTGCGGGCCGGCGGCGAGGCCGAGGGGGTCCCCGTCGAGGGCGTCCCGGTCGAAGGCGTCCCCGTCGAGCTGTACGTCCAGGCCCACGAGGGCCGGGTCGAGGGCCTGCCCGCCGGCCTCTACCGCTACGGCGAGGGCGAGTTGACCCGCGTCTCGGACGAGGTCGTCGAGGCCCGGCACGTGATCGCCATCAACCAGTCGGTGTACGCCAGGGCCGCGTTCGGCATCACCGCCGTCGCCCGCGCGGGCGAGGGCCGGGAGTGGCTGGAGTACATCGCACTCGGTACCGAACTGCACCGCCTCCAGCGCAACGGCCTGGGCCTGGGCTTCATGTCCTCCGGCTACAGCTCCAAGTCCGGCCACCCGCTGCCCGCCTCACGCCGCATCGACGCCGTCCTGGAGGCGGCCGGGCTCGCCGCGGGGCCGTCCTACTTCTTCCTCGGCGGCAAGGTCAGCGAGGAGCAGATCCTCAGCGAGGGCATGCGCGAGGACGCCGTCCACATGAAGGGCCCGGCCGAGATCATCAAGGACGAACTCGCCACCCTGCTGCCGGACTACATGCTCCCCAACCGGGTGCTGGTGGTCGACGCGCTGCCGCTGACCGCCAACGGCAAGGTCGACCTCAAGGCCCTCGCCGCCTCCGACACCGTGCGCACCGCCGACGTGCGCGGCGAGTTCGTCGCCCCCGCCACCGAGCGGGAGCGCTGGCTGGCCGCGGCCTGGGGCAAGGCGCTCGGCTACGAGGAGGTGTCCGTGACGGACGAGTTCTTCGCCGTCGGCGGCAACTCGCTGATCGCCGTCGCCCTCGTCAACCGGATCAACCGCGAGTGCGGCGTCACCCTGCCGCTCCAGGTGCTCTTCGAGTGCCCGCGCCTGGGCGAGCTCGCCGCGCGGATCGACCGGGCGGGCGCGGCGGACACCGCCTCGCGGCTCGTGCCGCTCGCACAGGGTGACGGCCGCCGGCCGGTGTTCTGCTGGCCCGGCCTGGGCGGGTACCCGATGAACCTGCGGACGCTCGGCCGGGAGGCGGGCGACGGCCGCGCCTTCTACGGCATCCAGTCGTACGGGATCAACGCGGGCGAGACGCCGTACGCCACCATCCGCGAGATGGCCGCCACCGACCTCGCCGACCTGCGCCGGGTGCAGCCCGAGGGCCCGTACACCCTGTGGGGCTACTCCTTCGGCGCCCGCGTCGCCTTCGAGGCCACCTGGCAGCTGGAACAGGCCGGCGAGCAGGTCGACAACCTGCTGCTGATCTGCCCCGGCAACCCGAAGGTCCGCCGCGTCGACGCCCGGCGCTGGGGCCGCCAGGCCACCTACGCCAACCCCGCGTACCTGACCATCCTCCACTCGGTGTTCGCCGGCGCGATCGGCGGCCCCGACCTGGAACGCTGCCTCGCCGAGGTCGCCGACGAGGACGGCTTCGTCGCCCTCGTCCACCGGCAACTGCCCGACCTGGACGAGGAGTTGATCCGGCGGATCACCCGGATCATCGGCGGGACCTACGAGTTCGACTACAGCTTCACCGAACTCGCCGAACGGCGCCTGAACGCGCCGGTCACCATCCTCAAGGCGTCGGGCGACGACTACTCCTTCATCGAGGGCAGCACCGGCTACAGCGCCACCCCGCCCACCGTGGTCGAACTGGCCGGGGACCACTACGGGGTGCTGAGGGAGCCCGGAGTGCACGAACTCGCCGCGGCGATCCGGGCCGTGGAACGCGGAACGGCCGGGGGCACCACCACCGCCTGACCGGGACACGCCCACGGACGGCGCAGAATCCGCGCCGCGAGGAGCCCCTTCGGATAGGGATGGCTCGGCTCACCGCCGACCACCCGACTCCTCCGAAGGGGCTCCATCGTGTCCGTCAAGAAGTCCGCGCTCGTCACCGCCTGTTGCGCCCTGCTGCTCGCCGCCCCGCTCGCCCTCGCCCAGTCGGCGGCCGCCGCCGACAACAACGGCCCGAAGAACGCACAGGAGGCCGCCGCCTGCAAGTCCGTGGTCTCCACCCTCCTCGGCGGCTTCGGCTCCGCCCTCGGCAACGCCGCCTGCGTGGTGCAGCCCGCGCAGCAGGGCTGAGGCGGCTCTGTGCGCCCCGCCCGCCCCGCCCGTCCGGGCTGCGGGCGGGCGGGGCGCGCACGAGGATGGAGGAGGGGCCTCCCGGCTCCGGAACGGCCGGAGCCGCCACCGGCAGGGAGCCGACATGGACCCGACCATCGACCCCGTGAAACTGAAAGCCGCCGCACACCCCGAAACCCTGGGCGCCTACCTCGCCGCCCTGCCCCAGCCGCCGATGAAGATGGGCCACGGCCCGGTCACCTCCGTCCGCACCGCGGAGTTCCGGGGGCACCGGATCAGCGTCACCACCACCTACGAGATCACCGTCGACGGCAAGCACGTCGACGCCGGGATGGACGTGGACAACAGCGGCATGCTGTCCTGCCACGGCCTGCCCGCCTACCAGTTCCTCTCGGCCGTGGACGCGGTACGGGTGCTGATCAACACCTACCCGGACGCCTTCAAGGCGGGTGGTTGAGATGGCCGCCGTCACCCGCCGCAACATCCTCACCGACACGACCGCTCGCGACGACTACGTCCGCGGCGTCGGCCTGCTCAAGCAGGAGGACAGCGGCACCACCACCAAGCAGTTCGGCGTCCCCGGCCCTACCGCGCCGCTGCGCACCTACGACCTGTTCGTGGTCTGGCACGGCCGGACGATGAGGACCCCGGTCCCGCCCGGCGGGGACCCGCAGACCCGCAACGCCGCCCACCGCGGCCCGATCTTCCTGCCCTGGCACCGGGTGATGCTCAGCTTCCTGGAGCAGAACCTCCAACGGGTGCTCAACAAACCGGACTTCGCCCTCCCGTACTGGGACTGGGCGGCGGACGGCGACGCCGGATCGCCCACCGACGCCACCGTCTTCACCCCCGCCTACCTGGGCGGCGACGGAACCCCGGTGTCGGACGGCCCCTTCGCCTTCGACCCCAACGACCCCGCCTCCTTCACCGTCCGGATCGAGGCCGCCGGCCCCACCGGCATGAGCTTCCGCCAGACCAGCCGCGGGCTGCAGCGATCCTTCGCCCAGGCGTTCCCCTTCGGCTGGACGACCCTGCCGACCAGCGCCGACGTCAAGGACGCCCTCGACTACGCGCCCCCGGCCGGGCACCCGGCCGCCGAACGGTACGACACCCCGGACTACGACGTCTCCTCGGAGGGCTTCCGCGACCGGCTCGAGGGCTGGATCCCCAAGGACCCGTCCCAGCCCGTCCACCTCCACAACCAGGTCCACATGTGGGTCGGCGGCGACATGGGCCCCTCCACCTCGCCCAACGACCCGGTCTTCTTCCTCCACCACTGCAACGTCGACCGGATCTGGCAGAGCTGGCTCCACCGCTACGGCAGCCTCTACGCCCCGGACATGACCGCCCCCGCGGCCACCCTCCAGGGCGAGCGCATCGACGACCCGATCGTCTCCCCGCTGGGCGCCGCCGCGACCCCGCGCTCGGTGCTGGACGTCTCGGCGCTGTACTCCTACGACGTGCTGCCCTGACGTGCTGCCCTGAGGGGGCCGGGGAAAAGGGGATGACGGACTGTCCGCACACTGTCTAGGGTGTGCGTCGCTCGTCACGCAGATGTTCGAGTTTGCCGCCCCTTGACCCCTGGATGCCTCCCACATGACCGAGTCCACGGCCGGAACCGACAGAACCACCGAAACCGATGCGGAGGCCGGGGCGGAGCGTCCGAGCGGCCTGCAGGCGATCTGGGCGAACACCACGCAGCCCGTCGCCCCGCTGCCCTGGTACCGCCGGGTCTCGCGCAAGATGATCATCGCGACCGTGGTCGTCGTCGGCCTCTTCACCGCCCTGACCGTGGCCGCCGTGACCGGGGCGGGCGCCCCGGAGCAGCACAAGATCGTGCTGGCGGACCGGATCGGCGACCAGGTCCGGATGCCGGACGACGACCTCGTCGTCGCCGCCAGGACCAAGTTCCAGCGGGGACTGACCGCGCTCAGCCCGTTCCGGGACGCGGAGGTGGCGAGCTACGGCGCCGAAGGCGACCGCGAGAGCAGCGTGCTGGTGATCGGCGTGACCGGGAGCTTCCCGGACGCTCGGACGGAACTGGACAGGTACTTCGGCCGCCCGACCGCGCCGGGCACGCCCAGCGCGACCGTACGCGAGCGCCAGGACTTCCCGGTCGGCCCGCTGGGAGGCGCACTCGAATGTGCGCTGCTCGCTGCGGACGCCGGCCTCTGGAGTCCCGTCTGCGCCTGGGCGGACGGGACCACGGTCGGCATCGTCACCGACGAAACCGGCTCGGTCGAGCTGGCGGGCCTGGCCAAGCGCACCCTGGTCATTCGCGCGGCCGTCGAGGTCAAGGCCGAGGGCTGAGGCCCGGGCTCAGGCGATCCGGGTGGGGGTGCCCCGCAGGGTGTGGCCGGTCGTGGTGAGGACGGTGGCCAGGGTGCCGGGGTCGAGGGAGCGGGGGGTACGGAGGAAGAGCTCCTCCGTGCCGGGGTGCAGCGACAGCAGGGTGATCTCGTGGTCGGCCAGGGTCGCCGGGGTGTGGGCGAGCGGCGCCGTGTGCACGCGCCACAGGGTGGTCGGGGGCGGGGCGTGCGGGGACCACCAGGTGTGCAGGAGGGCGACGGCGACCAGGGCGACGGCCGAGGTGGCGAGGACAGCCGGGCCGTCCGGGCCGTGGGCGACGATCTTCGCCACCAGGTCGGCGGCGGTGACGGAGAGGAAGACCGCGGCGAGCTCGACGGCGTCGCGGCGCCAGCGGCGGGCGCGGCGGAGAGAGGGCTTCGAGTGCTCCATGCCCTCCACCGTGCCGGACCGGTGTTTCCCGACCGCGTATCCGCCGTGACCTGATGGTTAAGGTCCCGTCGGACGTGTTACGGCCTCAGGTCGCGGGCGGCGGCCTTGACCTCGGCGAGCAGCAGGCGCAGGTCCGCCTCCGTCGTCTCCGCGTTGAGGAGGCAGGCGCGCAGCATCTCCCGCTCGCCGAGGCGGGCGCCGGTGACGAACACCCTTCCGCGCCGCTGCACGGCGACGGGCAGGGCGCGGTTGAGGGCGTTCAGGTCGGACTCGTCGAGGTCGGCGGGGCGGTGGCGGAAGGCGACGATCGAGGTCTGAACCTCCGCCAGCAGCTCCAACTCCTCGTCTGCCTCGACGAGTTCGCCCAGGCGCCGGGCCAGCTCGGTGCAGCGGGCGATGTCCTGGGCCAGCCCGGTGCGGCCCTTGTGGGCGATGGTGGCCCAGACCTTGAGGGCGCGGAAGGGGCGGGTCTGCTCGGTGCCGTACTCGGAGAACCAGCCGAGTTCGCCGGCCGCCTCGTCGCGCAGGTAGGAGGGGACGAGGCTGAAGGTGCCGCGCAGCTCCTCGGTGTCGCGCACCAGCGCGCAGCCG
This sequence comes from Streptomyces sp. NRRL WC-3742, assembly GCF_000720635.1. Classification (GTDB taxonomy): domain Bacteria; phylum Actinomycetota; class Actinomycetes; order Streptomycetales; family Streptomycetaceae; genus Kitasatospora. Next base: position 28,540 of record NZ_JOCF01000022.1, read on the forward strand.
CAGTCGACGGGCACGCCCAGCCACTTGTGCGGGTCGAGGGCGAGGGAGTCCGCGCGCTCCAGGCCCTCGTAGCGGTGGGCGATGGCCGGGTCGAGCCGGCCGAAGGCGCCGTACGCGCCGTCCACGTGCAGCCACAGGCCCTGCTCGGCGCACAGGTCGGCGATCGGGCCGAAGGCGTCGACGGCGCCGGTGCCGACGGTGCCGGCCGAGGCGACGGCGAGGAAGGGCAGCAGTCCGGCGGCGCGGTCGCGCTCGACGGCCGCCCGAAGGTCGGCGGCGTCGACGAGGCCGTCCGGCCCGGTGGCGACGGTGCGCAGGTGGCGGCTGCCGAGGCCGAGGAGTTCGGCGGCCTTGCGGACGCAGGAGTGGGTCTCGCCGGTGACGTAGCCGACCAGCGGCGGCAGGGCCGCCAGGCCCTCCTCGCGCACGTCCACGCCCGCCCTGCGGGCGGCGCGGCCCCGGGCGGCGGCCAGGCAGACGATGGTCGCCATCGAGGTGCCGGAGGTGAGCAGCCCGCCGCCGGCCGGGTGCGGGAAGCCGACGAGTTCGGCGATCCAGCGGACCACGGCCCGCTCGAGGTGGACGTCGGCGTGGTCGCCGCCGGCGGAGCTGGGGTTCATCGCGGCGGCGGCGAGGGTGGCGAGCACCCCGGCGGGGGCGGGGGCGGAGTTGACCCAGCCGAAGAAGCGCGGGTTGCCGTTGCCCATGGGGTACGGCAGGACGTCGCGCCCGATGGCGGCCAGCAGTTCGTCGAGCGGCCGCCCCTCGGCGGGCAGCGGGGCGTCCAGGAGGGCGGCGCGGGCGGCGCCGGCCATGGGCTGCCAGACGGGGCGGTCGGGCAGTTCGGCGAGGTAGTCGCTGACCAGGTCGGCGGCGGTGTGGGCGGCGGCGCGGAAGTCGGTCATGCGGTGGTGCTCCTGGGCGGACCGTGGGGGAGGCGCGGCATCCTCGGCGCACCCGGGTCCCGATGATCGTACGAAAAGGGCCCGCGCCGTGCGGCGCGGGCCCGTCAGGTGAGATCGAGCGAGGTCAGGGCGTCAGTCGAGGGAGGCGGAGAGGCCGCTCGCGGAGCGGCAGTAGCCCTGCATCTCCTTGTTGGTGATCTTGGCGCAGAGGCGGCCGGCCGCGCCGGCGTCGGTGTAGTTGACCGTGTAGTAGCTGACCAGGCCCTCGGCGCACGCCTTGCGCTGCCAGCCGTCGGCGGCGCTGGCGCACTGCTGGGAGGCCCAGTCCTCGCGGTCCAGGTTGTACTTCATCGTGCGCGAGCCGACGCCCCGGCTGCAGTCCTGGGCCCCGCCGCTCGCCTTGCCGTTGAGGCACCACTTGAGGGCGTCGGCGTAGACCTCGGGGTGGTTCGGGTAGTCGTGCGAGGACAGGTAGAAGGTCGGCGCGTAGAAGAAGCACGCGGACTGGAACAGCGAGGGCTGGTCCTTGCACGGGTACAGCGGGTCCTGGGCGAGCTTGTCGGCGGGCAGGTTGGCCTTGGCCTGCTCGTCCTCCTCGTCCGGGCCGAAGAGCTGCATGAACAGGCCCTCGGAGCAGCGGATCCTGTTCTGGTCGGTGGTGAACTTGTTGCACAGGTCGCGGGCCTTGGCCACGTCCTGCTTGGCGACGAACATCGTGCCGTGGCCGACGCCGTGGATGCAGGGGCCGCTGTTCTTGGGGGCGCAGAGCTTGAGGAGGTCCACCTCGGGCTGGGTGGAGGCGTTGAGCATCTCCTCGACCGCGCCGTGCAGGTAGCCGGCCGCGCAGGTCTCGTGCGGGAAGGAGATGACCTTCTGGAAGTCGGCGTTGAACCGCTTGACCGCCGCGTGGCCGAGCTCGTGCGCGATCGGGTGGCAGAAGCGCACGGTGTACGGCTTCTCCTTGCTGATCTTGTCGAGATCGGCGAGGGCGACGCCCGGGTCGGTGGCGTCCATCTCGGCCATCAGCTTGTTGCGCAGCGTCGAGCGCGTCCACACCGCGGGGTCCCCGGTGGGGGTGGCGGCGGCGGTGGTGGCGGCCGGCTTGGCGCCCGCCGCCGGGCCCGCCGGGGCCGAGGCGGCGTTCGTCGCGGCGGTCGCCGCGGGCGACCAGTCGGTGACGGCCACCGAGCCGAGGCCCAGGACGCCCAGGAGCAGGGCGGTGACGATCGCGAAGACTCGCGGCTGCATGGCGGGAATCCCCCGGCGGATCGAGACGGATGGTTGTGCCGACCCCATCCTGACGGGCGGGGACGCGGGAACCCGCTTTTTCGCCCGCCATTCGGACGGTGTCGGCGACGCTACCGCACCCTGCGACGCCCCCCGGGGGCGGGTCGGTTCCCGATGATCACCCGGACGGCGCAGCCTCCCGCTCCGGAGGAGGCCGCGACTACTTCCGTAGTGCCACTACTTCCGTAGTGCGACTGCGGAGGACTACGGAAGTAGTGGCACCCCGCCGCCGGAAGGGCCGGCGCTCAGAGCTCCAGCGTCACCCGGTAGTCCGTCAGCCAGGCGTCCAGGTCGAGCGCGAGGTCCGCGGCCAGCCGCACGGTGTGCGGGTCGGTGTCCGGGGCGAGCGCGTCGGCCAGGCGGCGACGGTCGAGCAGGTCGAGCGCGGGGGACTCCTGCCGGGCGGCGAGCCTGGCCAGCTCGGCGCGCAGCACCACCGGGTAGTTCGGGTCGGCGCTGACCGGGTACGGGCTCTTGACCCGGTCGGCGATCTCGTCGGGCAGCACGTCGCGCACGGCGGCCCGCAGCAGGCTCTTCTCCCGTCCGTCGAAGGACTTCATCGCCCAGGGCGTGTTGAACACGTACTGCACCAGCCGGTGGTCGCAGAAGGGCACCCGCACCTCCAGGCCGTTGGCCATGCTCATCCGGTCCTTGCGGTCGAGCAGGATACAGACGAAGCGCGTCAGGTTGAGGTACGAGATCTCGCGCATCCGCCGCTCCAGCGGGTCCGCGTGCTCCAGGTGCGGGACTTCGGCGAGCGCCTCGCGGTAGCGGGCCCTGCGGTAGCCGTCCAGGTCGAGCTTGGCGAGGAGGCCGTCGTCGAGGAGCCGTTCGCGCGGCGCCGAACCGGGGCCGGCGATCCGGCTGAGGTCCAGCGTCCAGGGGAAGGTGTCGGCGGCGATCGCCTCGGGGTCGTGGAACCAGCGGTAGCCGCCGAACAGCTCGTCCGCGGACTCGCCGGACAGGGCGACCGTGGAGCGCTCACGCACGCCCTTGAAGAGCAGCAGCAGCGAGATGTCCATGTCGCCGACCCCGGCGGGAAGGTCCCGGGCGCGCAGCACGGTGGCGCGATGGGACTGGTCGGACAGCTCGGCGGCGTCCAGCTCCACCACGTGGTGGTCGGCGCCGACGTGCTGGGCGAGCATTCTCGCGTACGGCCCGTCCTGGGTCTGGCGCACCGCGTCGGCGTGGAAGTGGGCGCCCTGGCCGGCGAAGTCCACGGCGAAGGAGCGCACAGGACCGGCCCCGGCGGCGCCCAGCGTGCGGGCGGCCAGGGCGGTCACGGCGCTGGAGTCCAGCCCGCCGGAGAGCAGGGAGCACAGCGGCACGTCCGCGTCCAGCTGGCGGTGGACGATGTCCTCCAGCAGCGCCCGGACGGTGGCGATGGTGTTCTCCAGCGAGTCGGCGTGCTCGCGCGCCTCCAGCGCCCAGTAGCGGCGCACGGAGACGCCCGAGCGGCGCACGCGCACGACGTGCCCGGGCCGGACCTCGTGGATGCCCCGGTAGGGGGTGAGGCCGGGCGTACGGGCGTGGGCGAGCAGTTCGCGCAGCCCGTCCAGGTCGACGACCCGGCGTACCGAGGGGTGCGCCAGGATCGCCTTGACCTCGGAGCCGAACAGCACCCCGTCCGGGGTGGGGTGGTAGTACAGCGGCTTGACGCCCATCCGGTCGCGGACCAGCAGCAGTTCCTCGCGCCGGGCGTCCCAGATCGCGAAGGCGAACATGCCGTTGAGCCGCTCGGCCAGGCCCTCGCCCCACTCCAGGTAGGCGTGGAGCACGACCTCGGTGTCGCTGCGGGTGCGGAAGCGGTGCCCGGCCGCCTCCAGTTCCGCGCGCAGCTCGCGGTGGTTGTAGACCTCGCCGCTGTAGGTGAGCGCGGCCAGCGTCCGGCCGTCGTGCTCGACCGTCATCGGCTGGACGCCGCCCTCGATGTCGATCACCGCGAGGCGGCGGTGGCCGAGGACGGCGTGCGTCTCGAGGTGGACGCCCCCGGCGTCCGGTCCCCGGCAGGTCTGGGTGGCCGTCATCGCGTCCAGCACGGCCCGGTCGCTCTGTTCCGCGGCGAGGTCGCGCTCGAAGGCGACCCATCCGGTGATCCCGCACATCAGCAAGCCTCCGGTCTTCCGCTTCGTGTTCAGAGCATCACGCTACGTTTCGAACGGGCGCCGCTTCAAGGGTCCGGGCGAAGGCGATGACCGGGCGGTAGGGGAGTGGCGCAAGGGGTGGGTACGTGCGGAGCGAGGGGAAACGCGTGAACACTGCCCGATATCGGGCAGGATCATTGGCTTTCCGGGCGATCGCGGCCTAGAGTCCACACTCGTGTCCAGCTCGCCCCACCCTCACGAAGACCTCCTCGCCCACCTCACCCGGACCAGCCCCCTCGGGCCCCGGGAGGCGGCGCGGGTCGTGGCGGAGGTGCTGGCGTACTTCTCCGAGACCACCGAGGAGTACGTGCGCCGCCGCCACGGCGAGCTGCAGGCACGCGGCCTGACGAACGAGCGGATCTTCGCCCGGCTCGCCGAGGAACTGCCCGCCCGCCGCGTCGCGGCGCCGCAGCTCTCGGCGCGCCAGCTGCGCCGCATCGTCTACGGCTGAGCACCGAACCGAAGTCTTTCCCACGCCGAACGCCCAACGCGCAACGCCGAACGCCGAACGCCGAACAAACGTCGAAGAAACGTCGAAGAGGAGCCCGCGCATGTGCGGAATCGTCGCCTACATCGGTCCCAAGGACGCCACGCCCTTCCTGCTGGAGGGCCTGGCCCGCCTCGAGTACCGGGGCTACGACTCCGCCGGCCTCGCCGTGATGGGCCGCACCGGCGGGATCAAGGTCCGCAAGGTCAAGGGCCGCGTCGCCGACCTCGCCGCCGACGTGCCGGCCCGCTTCAAGGGCTTCACCGGCATCGGCCACACCCGCTGGGCCACCCACGGCGTCCCCAGCGACCTCAACGCCCACCCCCACCTGGACAACGCCGAGCGCATCGCGGTCGTCCACAACGGCATCATCGAGAACGCCGACGAGCTGCGCGCCAAGCTGGCCGCCGAGGGCGCCGTCTTCCGCTCCGAGACCGACACCGAGGTGCTCGCCCACCTGATCGCCGCCCACGTCACCGAGGGCGGCGAGCTGGAGGAGGCAGTCCGGGCCGCGCTCGCCCGGGTCGTCGGCACCTACGGCATCGCGGTGCTGGACGCCGAGCGGCCCGACCGGATCGTCGTCGCCCGCAACGGCAGCCCGATCGTGCTCGGCATCGGCGAGAAGGAGATGTTCGCCGCCTCCGACGTCTCCGCCCTGGTGCGCTACACCCGCCAGGTCGTGCACCTGGAGGACGGCGAGCTGGCCACCGTCCAGGCCGACGGCTTCCGCACCTTCACCGAGGACGCCCGCACCACCCACCGCCTGCCCTCCACCGTGGACTGGGAGGTCGACTCCTACGACACCGGCGGCTTCGAGCACTTCCTGCTCAAGGAGATCCACGAGCAGCCCGGCTCGGTCGAGCGCACCCTCAGCGGCCGGCTCGACGAGCGCTTCAGCACCGCCCACCTCGGGGGCCTCAACCTGGACGCCCGCGAGCTGCGCGAGATCCGCCGGGTGAAGATCCTCGGCTGCGGATCGGCCTACTACGCGGGCGAGATGGGCGCCCAGCTCATCGAGGAGCTGGCGCGCATCCCCGCCCACAGCGAGCCCGCCTCGGAGTTCCGCTACCGCAACCCGGTGATCGAGGCGGACACCCTGTACGTGGCGGTCAGCCAGTCCGGCGAGACCTACGACACCCTCGCCGCCGTCCAGGAGATCAAGCGCAAGGGCGGCCGGGTCCTCGGCGTCGTCAACACCGTGGGTAGCGCCATCGCCCGTGAGTGCGACGGCGGGATCTACCTGCACGCCGGGCCGGAGATCTCCGTCGCCTCCACCAAGGCGTTCACCTCCACCGTCGTCGCCTTCGCGCTGCTGGCCCTGCACTTCGGCCGCATCCACGACCTCTCGCCCGCCGACGGGCGCCGGATCGTCTCCGCCCTCAACCGGCTGCCGGAGCAGATCCGCGAGGTGCTCGACCAGAGCGAGCAGATCGCCGAACTCGCCGCCGAGTACGCCGGATCGGCCGGGATGATGTTCATCGGCCGGGTGCGCGGCTACCCCGTGGCCCGCGAGGGCGCGCAGAAGCTCAAGGAGATCTCCTACGTCCACGCCGAGGCGTACCCGGCCAGCGAGCTCAAGCACGGCCCGCTGGCGCTGATCAGCCCCGAACTGCCCACCGTGGCGCTGGTCCCGGACGACGAGCTGCTCGACAAGAACCTCACCACCCTCGGCGAGATCAAGGCCCGCTCGGGCCCGGTGATCGCCATCGCGCACCGGCGGCCGGAGGCGAAGCTCGCCGACCACTGCATCCTGGTGCCCAAGAGCGAGCCCGAGCTGGACCCGCTGCTGCTCAACATCCCGCTGCAGCTGCTCGCGTACCACGCGGCGGTGGCGCTCGGGCGGGACGTGGACAAGCCGCGCAACCTGGCCAAGAGCGTGACGGTGGAGTAGCCCCGTCCTGAGACCCCGTCCCTGAGACCCCCGTCCGGAGGCCCCCGCCCTCGGGCGGGGGCCTATCGGCGTCAGAACACCGAGTAGCCGGAGAGCGTCGTCAGCGAGTCCAGCGCGGCGACCGCGGCCACCGAGTTGCCGGCCCGGTCCAGCCGCGGGCCCCAGGCGCACACCGCCGCCCGGCCCGGGATTATCGCCAGGATGCCGCCGCCCACCCCGCTCTTGCCGGGCAGCCCGACCCGGTAGGCGAACTCGCCCGCCGCGTCGTAGGTGCCGCAGGTCAGCAGCACGGAGTTGACGCGCTTCGCCTCGCTGCGCGTCATCAGCCGGCTGCCGTCCGTCCGGACGCCGTAGCGGGCCAGGAACGAGCCGGCCAGCACCAGGTCCCGGCAGCTGGTGGCGATGGCGCAGTGCGCGTAGTAGTGCTCCAGCACGTCCTCGACGGGGTTGCGCAGGTTGTCGTGGCTGGCGATGAAGTGCGCGAGCGCCGCGTTGCGGTGGCCGTGCGCGGCCTCGGAGGCGGCGACCGCCGCGTCGGTGTCCAGCTGGTCGTTGCCGGACTCCCGGCGCAGGAACTCCCGTACGGCCCCGGCCGCGTCGCCCGTCAGGCTCAGCAGACGGTCGGTCACCACCAGGGCGCCCGCGTTGATGAACGGGTTGCGCGGGATGCCGTGCTCGCTCTCCAGCTGCACCAGGGAGTTGAACGGGTTGCCGGAGGGCTCGCGGCCCACGCCCCGCCAGAGCTCGTCGCCGCCGTGGGAGAGGGCGAGCGCGAGGGTGAACAGCTTGGAGATGCTCTGGACGGAGAACGGGCGCCGCCAGTCGCCGACGCCGTACAGCTCGCCGTCGACCGTCGCGACGGCCATGCCGAAGGACTCCGGGTCGGCCTCGGCCAGGGCCGGGATGTAGTCGGCGACGCGGCCCTGGCCGGCGGTCGCCCGCGCGGCCGCCTCGGCGGCCTCCAGCAGGCGCGGGAAGTCCAGGGTGTGTGCCGCGTCCAACGGTCCTCCTCGAATTCGGTGTCCGGTCCGTGTGCCCGGTCGGGTGTGTCCGGCCAGGTGTGTCCGGTCCGAGAGGATTATGCCGTCCGCGCTGGTCAGCGGCGTGGGTGCCCGGGCTACGGCGCGCTGGTCGGGGCCTGGACGGGCGGACCGGTCAGCAGGGAGCCGGTCTCGGAGTAGGGCCAGCCGTTGGGGACGCAGCCGTGCAGGCCCTTGATCTGCTGCATCATCACCGGCGCGGGGGCGCCCGGGCCCGGGCACTCCACGTGGCCGTTGCCGAGGACGTGGCCGACCTCGTGGTTGATCGCCAGGGCGTGGTACAGCTCCGGCCTGCCGGCGTAGAACTCCGACAGCTCCGTCCAGCGCTTGAGGTTGATCACCACCTGCTTGTTCACCCCGCAGTTCACCCAGCCGCCGGTGTCCAGGCCGTACTGGCCGCAGATGCGGTCGGTGGACTTCGGGGTCGCCAGGTAGACGGTGAAGTCCACGGGGTCGGCGGCCACCCGCTGGAAGGACACCTGGCCGTCCGCCGCCCAGCCCTGCCGGACGTTGCCGAGGACGGCGTCCACCTCAGCGGCGAACTGCTCGGGGCGCTCGGCGATGCCGTTCTCCACCCGCACCTTGTAGCGGTAGAGGTGCTCGCCGGTGCCGACCCGGGCGGTGCCGCCCGGGGCCGTGGTGAAGGCGAGCTCGGCCGGCTTCTTCGGCTGCCAGGGGTGCCACCACAGCAGGGCGGCGGTGGCCGCGGTGATGACGAGGAGGGCGACGAGGGCGAGTTGGGCGCGCCTGGGTATGACGCCCTTCATCGGGGAAAAGCCATTCTCGGTGCTCCTGTCCGTTCGTGTGTGGTCTACACGGGACACAACGGTCAGGAGGGGCGGGGCGTTCAATTACGGTCGATATCCGGTCATGCGTCGGGCGTCGGACGGCGGGCCCCGGTGGTTCCCGGAACCACTCGAAGGTGCCACCCGTGCGGCGTGTCCCTCGGATCGGGCGCCGGAATCCGGTCTCGTGGTGCCCGCCGGCCCGCCCGTTCACGGGCCGGCGTCCCACGTCGCACCACCGCATCGGAGGCACCGTCATGTCCGTCACCACCACTGTCCTCGCGGTCGAGGGCATGAGCTGCGGCCACTGCGAGAAGACCGTCAGCACGGGCCTGTCCGCCCTCCCGGGCGTCACCGGCGTCACCGCGGACGCGCCGAGCGGACGGGTCACCGTCGCCTCGGCGCGTCCGCTGGACGACGCGGTGCTCCGGGGGGTGGTGGACGGCGCCGGGTTCACCTTCGTCGGGCGGATCTGAGGAACCCGGCGGCCGGGGTCAGCCCATGGACCGCTGGCCGTCCAGGGACTCCCGGATGATGTCCGCGTGGCCGGCGTGGTGGGCCGTCTCGCCGACGATGTGCATCAGCACCCGGCGCGCCGACCAGCGGGCGCCCGCCTCGAACCAGGGCGCCTGCGGCAGCGGCTGGGTGGCGTCCAGGTCGGGCAGGGTGGCCACCAGCTCGTCCGTCCGGGCCGCCACCTCGGCGTACGTCTCGAGCGCGCCGGCCAGGGTGTCGCCCGGCAGCATCCGGAACTCGTCGGCCCGGCGGGCGAGGTCCTCCTCCGTCCAGGAGCTGAAGTCCGGCATCCCGGACGGGCCCTGGAGGATGAAGTCCACCCACACCCGCTCGACCGAGGCCACGTGCTTGACCAGGCCGCCCAGGCAGAGCGCGCTGGCCGTGGTCCGCAGGCCGGCCTGCTCGTCGGTGAGGCCCCGGGTGGTGAAGCGCAGGAAGTGCCGCTGCTTGCCCAGCGCGACGATGAGGTCGGCGCGCTCGCCGGTGACGGGGGTGCTGGTGGCGGGGGCGGTGACGGTGGTCATGAACGTGCCTCTCGTACGGGTGGGACTCCTTGGTACGAGACCCACGCTATGGCGCCAAGCGGCCACTTCCTGACCTGAATTCCGGCGACAATCAGGGACATGGCGAACACCAGCACCAGGACCCTGCGACTGCTCTCGCTGCTCCAGACCCACAGGTACTGGCCGGGCGAGGAGCTCGCCTCCCGGCTCGGCGTCTCCGTGCGCACCCTGCGCCGCGACATCGACCGGCTGCGCGAACTCGGCTACCCCGTCGAGGCCCACCGCGGCGTCGACGGCGGCTACCAGCTCGCCGCCGGGGCGGCGCTGCCGCCGCTGGTGATCGACGACGAGGAGGCGGTCGCCCTCGCCGTCGGGCTCCAGGCGGCGGCGGAGAGCCCCGTCGAGGGCATCGCGGAGGCGTCGGTGCGGGTGCTCGCCAAGGTCGTCCAGGTCATGCCGGGCCGGCTGCGCCGCCGGGTCGAGGCGCTGCGCGCGATGACCGTGCCCGTCGACTGGGGCCGCACCGGCGCCACCCGGGTCGACCCGGACGCGCTGACGGTCGTCGCGCTGGCCTGCCGCGACGACGAGCGGCTGACCTTCGGGTACGTGTCCGCGGACGGGCGCCGCACCGAGCGGCACGTCGAACCCCACCGGCTGGTCTGCCTCGACCGGCGCTGGTACCTCGTCGCCTACGACCTCGGCCGCTCCGACTGGCGCAGCTTCCGCCTCGACCGCCTCGCCGCCCCCGAACGCACCGGCTCCCGCTTCTCCCCCCGCCCCCTCCTCGCCGTCGACGCCGCGGAGTTCGTCCGCGCGGGCCTCAGCGGCATACCCCGCTCCTACGAGGTGGAGGCGGTCATCGAGGCCCCCGCCGACCGCGTCCGCGCCCACGTCGACCGCTGGGGCACCGTCGAGCCCCTCACCCCCGCCCGCTGCCGCCTGCGCATGGCCGCCGACTCCCTCGACTGGCCCGCCATGGCCCTCGGCTCCCTCGGCGCCGAGTTCCACGTCGTCCACCCGCCCGAACTGCGCGCCCTCCTCGCCGACTGGAGCACGCGCTTCGCCCGCGCGGCGGCGTCAGGGACGCCGTCAAGGACGGCGTCAGGGACGCCGTCAAGGACGGCGTCAGGGGCGGGATCAGTGGAAGAAGAAGTCGGGTAGTTCGGCGACGGGCGGGAGCGGCCGGTCCGCCGGGAGGGGGCGGATCTGGACGTAGAGCTGCTCGAACTGCGAGTACGAATGGTTGGACATGCCGAGGGCGACGGTCAGGACGTTGCCGCCCCGGCGCCAGACGCGGTACGGCCAGCGGCGGCAGGACCGTGGATGGAAGTCGCGGACGAGGTCGTGGTCCGGTGGGCCGATCAGCCGGGTGAACCGGTCGACGACGGCCTCGAGTTCGGCCTCGAACGTGCCGGCCGGCGGGTCGATCAGCCGTTGCCAGCCGGGGAGCTGCGCCCAGATGTCGTACGTCTCGTCGGGCTCCTCGTCGGGATCCAGGAAGTACTGGTGGGCGAAGGGCAGGGCGATGCCGACGTCAGTGTCCACGAGGTGGTCACCGGGCGTGTAGGCCGACTCGTTGTAGTCGCCGTGGTACTCGCCGGTCGAGCGCCAGCCGGCCTCGGCCATCGCCCGTTCGACGGCGTCCGCGTCGTCCAGGTCGAGGTCCATCATGGCGACGATCTGCGCGGCCAGTTCGGTGCTGACGGGGCAGAGGTCGATGATCCACGGGCTGTCGTCCTCGTCGTCGACCTCGTCGATCTCGTTGTCGACCTCGTTGTCAAAGGACTGCTCCGACACGGGTGTCACTCCTGGTTCCGTTCGACGTCTTCCTTGCGTTCGGAGCCTACGGCGGTGGTGGCGAGGATGGTGTGGCCCATGGTGAAACCGCCGCCCCGCCGGCGTCCTGCGGCGCCGCGCGGGCCGAGTCAGCGCGTCGGCCAGGCGCGGGCGTCGGCGGCCAGCCAGGGCTCGCGGGCGGCGGTGACCGGGGTGGTGCCGGTGAACGCGCGGACGTCGTGGTGGAGGTGGGACTGGTCGGCGTAGCCGGTGTCCGCGGCGACCTGGGTGGGGGTGGCGCCGCGGGCGAGGCGGTGGACGGCGTGGTCGAAGCGGACGAGCATGGCGGCGCGCTTGGGCGTCAGGCCGATCTGGGAGCCGAAGCGGGACCAGGTGCGCTGGCGGGTCCAGCCGAGGTGGGCGGCCAGGTCGTCGACGCGGGTGCGGCCGTGGTCGGCGGTGATCCGGCGCCAGGCCCAGGCGACCTCGGGCTCCACGTCCCGGCCGATGCGGAGGCGGGCGGTCAGCTCGGCCTCGACCAGGTCGAAGCGCTCCGGCCAGGTCCGGGCGTGGTGGAGGCGCTCGCGCAGGCGGGTCACGGCCGGGCCCCACAGGTCGTCGAGCGCGAGGACGCTGCCGCGCAACTCCGAGAGCGGGAGCCCGAGTACGGGGTGCGCGACGAGCGGGGAGAGCCGGATCTGCACGCACGCCACGTCCTCGGCAGACACCTCGAAGGCGCTGAAGCCGAGCCCGGCGGTGAGGCTCTCCGACCGCACCCGCCCCTGCGCGCCGTGGAGCTCGAACGGGCGGCCGCCGAACTCGACGGCGAGGGTGACGGCCGGGTGGGGGATGGCCCGCAGGCCCGGCGGGCCGCCGCCGCCGCGGATGCGGAAGCCGGCCATGGAGACGCCGGGTGTCGCCGCGGGCCGTGAGGGCCGGGCGATCTCCCAGGTGGCGGTGGAGTCGGCGGTCAGGGGAGCAGGGTGCACGGCTCGACCGTACGGGCGGACGGGCCTTGTGATCAACGGGCGTGCGGGGCACGACATTTCTCCAAGACGGGGGGTGGGCGGCGGCCGGAGAGTGGTGCACCTCGAGTCGACGGATGGAGGAGCAGTGGACCGGAAGACGCGTACGCCGAAGGTGGCGCGCAGGAGGCGGTGGTGGATCGCGCTGGCGGCCGCCGGGCTGGTGGCCGTCCTGCTGGCGGTGAACACGGCGGTCGTGCTGAGCGGGACGGCGGAAGCCTCCGGCGAGCAGATCGTGCGCCTGCCCGGCGGGGACATCCACGTGGTGCAGGACGGGCCCCCCGACGCGCCGACGGTCGTGCTGCTGCACGGGCTCGGCGGGTCGACGGCCTGGTGGGAACCGGTCCTGCCCTCGCTGCGGGACCTGCACGTGGTGCGCGTGGACCTGCTCGGGCACGGCGGCTCGGCGAAGCCGACGGGCGGGTACGGCATGGCGGAACAGGCACGCAGGGTCGGGGCGGTGCTCGACCGCCTCGGAGTTCGGCGGGCCACGGTCGTCGGGCACTCCACCGGCGGGTGCGTCGCGACCTCGCTGGCCGAGCAGCGCCGTGACCTGGTCGCGGCGGTCGCCCTGGTCGACACCGGGCCGCGCCTCGACGCGTACCGAGCCGACAGCTTCGTCGGCGACCTGGTGTCCACCCCGGTGGTGGGCCAACTCCTGTGGCGGCTACGGACGGACGGCACGATCCGCGACGCGCTCGGCAGCGCGTTCACGCGCAAGGTGCAGATCCCGGACCGGATCGTCGACGACATCCGGGGCATGACGTACCGCAGCCTCACCGGCACCGACGAGGCGTCGACCGCTTACACGAAGGAGCGGCCGATCCCGGACCGGCTGGCCGGGCTCGGGCTGCCGACCCTGGTCCTCTTCGGCTCCCAGGACCACCGCTGGGACCCGGCCTCCGCCCAGGACTACCGCAAGGTCCCGGGCGCCCGCATCGAGATCCTGGACGGGGTCGGCCACACCCCGATGTTCGAGGAGCCCGGCGCCACGGGCGCCCTGCTCCACGGCTTCGCCACGGCGGTTGGGACGCCCTAGAGGCCCGGCACGAGCGGTGCGAGGACGTGCTGGGCCGGGCCGACGCCGCCGTCGTTGTCGTCGTCGGAGTTCACCGAGGCGGTGACCGAGCCCGTCGCCCAGGAGACCAGGCCGAGGAGCAGGAAGACGACGAGCAGGCCCCGCCCGGCGCCGCTCAGGACCAGCGGGCGGGTGGCCGACACCGGCCCCTCGCTGCCCGGTTCGTCGCCGAACAGGCGCTTGGGGTAGGCGGAGGAGAGCATCAGCAGGTACGCCGTGCAGCGCATCCGGAAGCGCAGGATCGCCGTCGTCGCCTCGTACAGCGGCTGCGGCATCCGGCCGAGGACCAGCACGATCAGCCAGAGGACGAACGAGACCATCCACCAGCCCGCGAAGGCCAGCCCCTGCACGACGGAGGCCGGGATGACCAGGAAGATGCGGAACAGGACGGCGAGCCGGTTCAGTTGCCCCGGGCGCAGCTCGACCTGGACGGGGTGCTCGGGGGCCTGGAACCGGAACGGCGGGTAGCGGTCCACGGTGAGCAGCAGGTACGCGGTGACGCGCGTCTCGTACGGGACGTACGAGCCGAGGTAGTCCGCCACCAGGTTCGGCAGGCGGCCGAGCACCAGGGCCGCGAACCAGCCGATGACCGTGAGGACGAACGCCACCACCGACAGCACCCACACCACCACGAACTGCGGGATCAGCAGCAGCGCGCGCAGCAGCACCGTCCAGCGGCTCTGCGGTCCGGGCGCCGGCATGTCGAGCACCGGGAGCCACTCACGGCTGACAGGGGCGGGGGGAGCCTGCCACATCCGGGCCTCCACGGTCTCGGGGCGGTGTCTGGACGACGGGAACCGGCGCCCGGACGGCGGCCGGGCGTCCTCCGAAGATCGCAGCACCCCGCCCGCCCCGCGCGCCGTGCTGCGCCGAACGGGCGTGCCGGTGAGGGCGCCAGGCCAGAGCGTGAGGTTGGGGCGCGAGGTCAGGGCGCGATGGCGGCGAGGGTCTCGCGCACCAGGGCGAGGGCCGGGGCGAGGTCGCCCGGCGGGGGCGTGGCGAGGGCCAGGCGCAGCGCGGCCGGGGGGTGGGGGGTGGTGGCGAAGGCGTCGGCGGTGGAGACCAGGACGCCCCGGGCGGCGAGGAGGGCGGCCGCCTGGTCGGGGCGCTGGTGGGGTTCGAGGGCGAGCCAGACGGCGTAGGAGGTGGGGTGCGCGGTGAGGGCGAGGCCCGCCAGGGCGCTGCGGGCGATGCGCTGGCGTTCGGCGGCGTCGGCGCGGCGCTGCTCCTCCAGACGGGCGACGGTGCCGTCCGCGAGCCAGCCGGTGGCGAGGGCGGTGACCAGGGAGGGCGCGCCCCAGGAGGCCGTCCGCAGGGCGCCGGTGACGGCGCGCAGGTGGCGGCCGGGGACGACGGCGAAGCCGAAGCGCAGGCCGGTGGCGACGTTCTTGGAGAGCCCGGCCACGTAGCAGGTGCGCTCCGGGGCGAGGGCGTGCAGCGGCGGCGGGGCGCCGGTGTCCAGGAACGCGTACGTGCCGTCCTCGACGAGCGTGACGTCGTGGGCGGCGGCGAGTTCGGCGAGGCGTCGGCGCCGGGGCAGGTCGAGGACCCAGCCGAGCGGGTTGTGGACGGTCGGGACGGTGTACACCGCCCGGACGGGCCGGGTGCGGCAGAGGCGTTCGAGGGCGTCGAGGTCCGGGCCGGCGGGGGTGACCGGGACGGGGGCGAGGTCGAGGCCCTGGGCGGCGGCGAGGAGCTTGATCCCGGGGTAGGTGAGCGCGTCGACGGCGAGCACGTCGCCGGGGCGAGTGAGGGCGCGCAGGACGCAGTCCAGCGCCTGCTGGGCGCCGTTGGTCAGCAGGACGTGCTCGGGCGCGGTGTCGACCCCGCGCTCCAGGAGGTACTTCGCGACCGTCGCCCGGTCGTGGCGGTGGCCGCCCGGCGGCTGCTGGCGCAGCAGGGCCTCGGCGTCCCCGGCGGAGGCGAGCGCGCGCAGGGCCCGGCGCAGTTCGTCGCCCTGGCCCGGGGAGAGCGGCTGGTTGAAGGAGAGGTCGGCGACGCGGGGCACGGGCAGGGCACGGGAGGGCTCGAGGCCGTCGAAGCCGGAGCGGACCTTCACGAAGGTGCCGCGCCCCTGCTCCCCGGCGACCAGCCCGGCGGCGGCGAGTTCGGCGTACACCCGGGTGGCGGTGGCCAGGGCGATCCGGCGTTCGCGGGCGAGGGCGCGGTGGGTGGGCAGCCGGGTGCCGGCGGGGAGGGCGCCGGAGCGGATGGCCCCGGCATACTCGTCGACGAGGACGGCGTGCGCGCGGTGATCCTGACCGGCGCCGGGCAGCGGGCCTTCAGCGCCGGGGCGGACATCCCCTCGCTGGCCGGGAGCATCGCGGGCGGCCCGGAACGGGCGCTGCGCGAGTTCGTCCGGCGCGGGCACACGCTGACCCGGCGGATCGAGGAGTTCCCCAAGCCGATCGTCGTCGCCGTCAACGGGCTCGCGTACGGCGGGGGTTGCGAGATCACCGAGGCCGCTCCGCTGGCGGTCGCGGCCGAGCACGCGCGGTTCGGGAAGCCGGAGATCTCCCTGGGCTTCGCGCCGCCGTTCGGCGGCTCGCAGCGGCTGCCGCGCCATGTGGGCCGCAAGCGCGCCCTGGAGATGATCCTCACCGGGGACCCGGTCCCGGCGGCCCGCGCCGCCGAGATCGGGCTGGTCAACTCGGTCGTCCCGGCGGACGAACTCCTGCTCGCCGCACGTGACTTGGTGGAGCGCATCATCCGTCACGCGCCCACGGCGGTGGCCGCCTGCCTGCGGGCGGTGACCCGGGGGGTCAACCTGACCATCGACGAGGGCCTCGCGGTGGAGGCGGCGGCCTTCGCGGCCGCCGTCCCCACCGAGGGCGTCCGGGCGGGGGTGCGGCGGTTCCTGGAGCGCTGAGGAGCGTTCCTACCGGCCGCCTGTCACCGCCGGCCTGTCACTGGCCGCCTGCTACTGGCCGACTGTCACTGGCCGGTGCGGCCGTCGACGCACTCGCGCAGCAGGTCGGCGTGGCCGCAGTGGCGGGCGTACTCGTCGATCCGGTGCACCAGCATCTCGCGGACGGCGATCCGCTTGCGGCCGATGTGGGCGCCGAGG
Organism: Streptomyces sp. NRRL WC-3742; assembly: GCF_000720635.1. Classification (GTDB taxonomy): domain Bacteria; phylum Actinomycetota; class Actinomycetes; order Streptomycetales; family Streptomycetaceae; genus Kitasatospora. Next base: position 45,044 of record NZ_JOCF01000022.1, read on the forward strand.
TCCTGGTGGGGGGCCAGCACGGCGTCGGTGGCGGCCTGTTCGCGCTCCAGGTCGGCGAACGCCGCGTCCACGACGGCCTGTTCGCCCACGGCCTCGTCGAAGTCCGCGCCCCGCTCGCCGTAGATCTTCGGCAGCGGCTCGCCCTCGGTGATCCAGTTGCGCCAGTCGCGCTCGACCTCGGCGAGGTGGCGGACCAGGCCGAGCAGGGACATCGTGGACGGCGGCACCGAGCGGCGGGCCAGCTGCTCCGGGCTCAGGCCCTCGCACTTCAGGCGCAGGGTGAGCCGGAAGTGGTTGATGTAGTCCAGCAGCGTGGGCAGTTCGCCGTCCGGGGTGGGGCCTTCGCTGCCGCGCGGGTCGTCGGCCGGGTCCAGCCACATGTCGGGGTAGACGGTCGCCTGGGTCCAGCGGGTGGGTTGTTCGCTCATTCGGGACATGATCGTCGGTGCGGGCCCCGGGCACCAGACGATTTCGGCCCGTACGGGAGTTGCGGGCACGCTCCTCGGCGGCGCGCAGGGTGGCCGCGAGGTCGGCGTAGCCCCGGCGCTCGGCGTGGGCGCGGGCGGTGACCCCGTCGCCGTCCGACAGCAGCGGGTCGGCGCCGTGGGCGGCGGCGAGTAGTGAGTGGTCGGCCGGGGAGGTGGTGCGGTCGGTCGTGGCGGGCTCCTTCGCGGGTGGGTTTCTCCTGGATTCCCCTGTGTTCCCCCGGGGTCCCTCAGGGGTGCGTACGAAGCCCGGCCTGCGCGTTCACCAGGACAGTGGGTAGCGGACGTGGTGTCCGCCGATGCGGCCGGGAAGCAGCCCGATCGCGACCAGCAGGCCCGTCGCCAGCAGGAGCAGCGGCAGGAAGGGGACGGGGTGCGGCGCCTGGAGCACGACGATGACGGCGGTCGCGGCGGCCGGGGAGTGCGGCAGGCGGGTGAGCATCATCGCGCCCAGCGCCAGCCCGGCGGCTATCGCCGCGCCCCAGGCGGTGCTGCCGGTGACGGCCAGGGTGGCAAAACCGATCACGGCCGAGAGCAGCTGGCCGCCCACCAGGTTACGCGGCTGGGAGATCGGCAGCCCGGGCGCGCCGTGCACCAGGGCCGCGCTGGCGGCCAGCGGCGGGATCAGCAGCGGTTGGTGGAGCAGGAACCCCACCCCGACCAGGATGAGCAGGGCGCCGATGGCGAAGACGGTCTCCCGCAGCGCGTGCAGGGGGTGGGGGCGGCGGTTGGTCGCGGGCTGCGGGGAAGGCATGGCGTGAGCGGCTCCGGGTGGGGGACGGGGTCCCGGAGATGATAGGCAGAATGTTGAGTAATTGGTGGGATGATTTGCCTGTCAGGCAAATCCGCTCGGAGAGGAGGGAGCGCCGCATGACCACCGGCGCCCCCCTCACGGGCTGACTGGCTCCCGTGCCGGGACGTCGGGCCATGCGGGCGGGAACTCCAGCGCCTCCACCTGGCGACGGGTGATCCGCTCGATGACCAGGACACCCAGCACGGAGTGGGCCAGCCCGATCGCCACGGCGGTGCAGACGGGCGCGCCCAGGTGGGAACCCGTCGTCGCGAGGTGCGCGACCGTGAAGGCGACACCCGCGCCGGCCCACGCGTGCACGAGCCCCGCCCCGCCCCGCACCCCGCCGGCGCGCCAGAGCCCCAGCGCGATCGGCCAGCGCAGGACGAGGTTCAGCCCGGGTATCAGCATGCCTGCCAGCGCCCAACCGGACCCGAAACGCTGCACGCCCGGGGCGAGCGCCTCCGCGTTCGCCCACGCCCGGCGGACCCAGACCGCGGTGAGCAGCAGGCCGATGAGGGTGAAGAGGGTGACCAGCACACCCATGACGCCCGTCAGCTTCTCGTGGCCCGGACCGAGGGTCGCCACTCGGCCCACCGCGTAGCAGAGCGCGGCCAGCACACCCACGACCTGGAGCCCGCGCGCAGGCTCGCGCGGATCCGAGGGCGGCCTGACCTGCCGCTGTGTCAGTTCCCCCATGTGCCAACCCCGTTCCGCCGATCGCCCTGCCGATGCGGAACGGACGCTAGCAGGCGGCACTGACACCCCGTGCAGCGACTGCGGTGCACGGGGTGCCGGATGCCGGGTCAGTGCACGGACTGCTGGTAGCAGGCGACGTCGTACTGCGACGGGGCGCCCGCGTTGTTGTAGGCGTTGCCGCCCGTGCCGCCGTTCGGTTGGGCGCCGAAGCCCGCCTCGTCGAAGGGGGAGCCGGGCGAGGATGCCGAGTGGCCCGGGGCCGAGACTCCGAGGGCAAGGAAGTCCTGGCAGGTCTGGTTCGGCGGACCGTGCGGACCAGGCGCCGGGTTGGCGAACGCGGTGGACGCGCCGCCGAGGCAGAGGAGACCGGCGAGCAGCCCGGTGGCCGCCGCGCGGACGGTGAGGCGTCCCTTCATGACGGGTGCCTCCCTGGTCGGGACGTACGCGGAACCGGCCGGCCCCGCGCCCCCGTTCGGAGGTACGCATCCGGGCCGCCCGGCGTTCAGCGGAGGGCGCCGGCCCGGGGGTTCCGTGGCCGAAGACCACCGAAGGCGGACCGTAGGCGCACAGCACTCGTCGAAGGCGCGATCGCTCTCCGCCCAGTCCTCGGCGGTCCCGATGAGGTCCGCGTACAGGCCCGCGAGGCCGCCGTGGGCGCCGGGGCGCCGAACGGCGGCGTTGAACCGGTCGAGCGGCCCGGGGCGCTCCGCCTCGGCGGGCGGAGCCTGTCGCGGGACGGCACGGCCGGGAGGCGGGCTGAACGGCGGCGCTCCCCAAGGGAGTTCGTGTGCCACCGTCCTCCGTCCGCCGGCCTCCGACCGCAGGTAGCTCGAGCGGCCACGGGGTGTCGGAGGTGTCGGCTAGGGTGCGGTGAGCCCGGCCGGTGGCGGCCGGCGCCAGGGGAGGGCGGCGGCGATGGGCGAGGTCGGGCAGGATGAGGGCGCGGGGGCCGGGCACGGCATCCGCTGGCTCGCCGAGGTCCGCTGGGACCTGGACGGCGTGGTGTTCGCCCGGGGCATCCCGCCGCTGGAGCTGGCCCGCCGGATGGGAGCCGACCCGGCCGTCGGCACGGAGCCGATCAGCGGCACCGAGGTGTGGGACCTGGACATCGAGTCGTACCGTCCCGGCGAGGACGGGGACGGCGTGGTCCGGGTCGGCGAGGCGGGCGGCTGGTCCTTCGCGATCGAGTACGGGGACTCCACGGGTGCCGACCGGCTCACCGAGATAGCCCGCGACGGTGTCGAGGTGGTGCACTACCGCCCGATGCCCGAGCACCCGCCGGCGATGTTCGACTACGCCCGCGACGGCGCCGCGGTCTGCGGCTTCGGCCTCGGGGAGGAGCGCTGGCGCTGGGGTCAGGAGCCCGACCTGCTGCTACCGGAGCTGGTGGCCGCCCGGGTGCTGGAGGTGGACGGGGTCACCTCCGTGGAGCGGGAGCAGGAGGAGGACTACGCGGCCGTGCGCACCCGCACCCTCGGCGTGATTGAGCGCCGGTTCGGCCTGGACCTGCCGCGGGCCGTCCTGGGCGAGCTGCTGCTCCCGGCGTACGCGGTGCGCGGCACCCCGGGCATGGGGCTGTAGGCAGTCACCACCCGTCACCCGTATGGCCGGTGACATGGGCTGCGGCGCACGCCCCCGGTCGGGCGCTGCCGGCGGGCGCGGGCGCGGCGGCGCCCCTAGGGTCGGGCCGGAACGATCACAGCCCGAGAGGTGGACCCGCCCCATGCACACCGCCGTCCGTGGAGCTCCGCGTGCACAGGCGCTCGGCGCGCTCGGCCTCACCGCCCTGCTGCTCGCCTCCGCCACCGGCTGCCAGGGCGGCAGCTCCTCCGCCGCCGAACCCGCGCCGACGCCCCCCGCGGCCACCACCTCCGGCGGCACCCTCGCCTGGCAGCAGCCGCTGAACTGGCACGCCTGCGCCGCGCCGACCACCGCCCAGGGCGGCGGAACCGCGCCCGCCGCGGACTGGCAGTGCGCCACGCTCAAGGCCCCGCTCGACCACGCCAAGCCGGACGGCCGCACCATCGACCTCGCGCTGATCCGCAGCCGCGCCAAGGACGAGCAGCACCGCCTCGGCTCGCTGCTGTTCAACTTCGGCGGCCCCGGCGCCTCCGGCGTCGCCACCCTGCCCGCCCTGGCCGGGACGTACGCCTCCCTCAACTCCCGTTACGACCTGGTGAGTTTCGATCCGCGCGGGGTCGGCGAGAGCGCCGGGGTGAAGTGCCTGGACGACAAGGCGATGGACGCCAACGCGGAGGTCGACGGCACACCCGACACCCCCGCCGGGGTCAAGGCGCTGGACGACGCCAACGCGGCCTTCACCGCCGCCTGCCAGAGCAACTCCGGCGACGTCCTGCCGTACGTCGACACCGAGAGCGCCGCCCGCGACCTCGACCTGATGCGCCGGGCGCTCGGCGACGCCAGGCTCTCCTACTTCGGCATCAGCTACGGCACCCAGCTCGGCGGCGTCTACGCCCACCTGTTTCCGGAGCAGGTCGGACGGATGGTGCTGGACTCGGTGGTCGACCCGACCAAGGACCCGCAGCAGTCCGCGCTGGGCCAGGCCCAGGGCTTCCAGCTCGCCCTCGACGACTTCATGAAGGCGTGCGCCACCGGCCAGGCCGCCGCCTGCCCGACCGGCGCGGGCGGCGCCGAGGGCACCGCGAAGGTCACCGACCTGCTGCGGAAGCTCCGGCAGGCCCCGCTGCCCACCACGGGCGGGCGGCAGCTGACCGAGAACCTCGCCGTCACCGGCATCGCCGGCTCGCTGTACAGCCAGGAGACCTGGCCCGCCCTGGCCGTCGGCCTCACCGAGGCGATGCAGAAGGGCTCCGGCGACACCCTGCTCCAGCTCGCCGACGCGCTCTCCGGCCGCGACGCCCAGGGGCACTACACCAACCTGAGCGCCGCCAACCGCGCGATCAGCTGCGTGGACGCCCGGCAGCGCTACTCCGACCAGGACGTGGAGAAGCAGCTGCCGCAGTTCCGCCAGGCGTCCCCGGTCTTCGGCGAGTTCACCGCCTGGGGCCTGACCGGCTGCACCGGCTGGCCGGTGACCGGGAAGACGGACCACCCCGAGGTCGCCGCCGCCGGTTCCGCCCCGGTCCTGGTGGTCGGGACGACGGGCGACCCGGCCACCCCGGTGGAGGGTGCCAAGGCGATGGCGGGCCGGCTCGGTACGGGCGTCGGCGTGAACGTCACCCTCCAGGGCGAGGGGCACGGCGGGTACAACACCGGGAACCCCTGCCTGCAGCGGACCGTGGACGCCTACCTGCTCGACGGGACCGTCCCGGCCGACGGCACCACGTGCGGCAGCTGAGATTTATTCCCCAAGTGGCCCACCCTGCGGTATCGCGATTGGCACTGTCGAGCGGACCACTCTGCCCGCTAGGCTCGCGGTCGTGACCAACGAAGACCTGAACACCGCGTCCGCCAAGCCCACCAAGGTCGACTTCTACTTCGACCCGATCTGCCCGTTCGCCTGGATCACCTCCCGCTGGATCCTCGAGGTCGAGAAGCACCGCGACATCGAGCTCAACTTCCGCGTGATGAGCCTGTCCGTCCTCAACGAGGGCCGCGAGGGCCTGCCCGAGCGCTACCGCGAGCTGCTCGACCGCGGCTGGGGCCCCGTGCGCGTCTGCATCGCCGCCGCCGAGCAGCACGGCCAGGACGTGCTGCGCGCGCTCTACACCGAGCTCGGCACCCGCTTCCACAACCAGGACCGCGCCGCGGACGAGACCGTGATCCGCGAGGCCCTGGTCGCCGCGGGCCTGCCGGAGGAGCTGGCCGACGCGGCCAACAGCACCGCGTACGACATCGCGCTTCGCAAGAGCCACCACGAGGGCATGGACCCGGTGGGCGAGGAGGTCGGGACGCCGACCATCCACGTCGACGGCGTCGCCTTCTTCGGGCCCGTCCTGACGGCGATCCCGCGCGGCGAGGACGCCGTGAAGATCTTCGACGGCGTGCGGCTGCTCGCCGGGTACCCGAAGTTCTTCGAGCTCAAGCGCACCCGCACCGGGGACCTGGACTTCTCCTGACCCCACCCGGCCCCGCCAGGGGGCCACGAAGGACGCCAAGGGCGGCCCGGCGAGCAGCGCCGGGTCGCCCTCGCCCGTTCCGGGGGCCGACCATGGAGACGGAGCCCCCTCGGCCCCGGGAGGCGGTGAGCGTCGATGGTCGCACCGAAACCGCCCACACCCACGCCCCCGTCCTCGACGCCGCCCACGCCCTCGTCGAACCTGCGGCGCTGGCTGCTGCCCGTCGCCGTCCTGGCCACCCTGCTCGTGCTGGTCCTCTTCTCCCGCCCCGGCAAGAGCGGCACCACCTACGGCTACAGCGACTTCCTCGGCAAGGTCGACGCCGGCCAGGTGCAGACCGTCAACGTCACCGACACCGGCGGCGTCAGCGGCACCCTCAAGGACGGCACCCACTTCACCAGCCAGATCCCCACCGCCCTGGACACCTCCCGCCTCAGCAAGTCCCTCGGCGACCAGCACGTGAACGTCACCGGCAGCCGCAGCAGCAGCGGCAGCTCCGTCTGGTCCCTCCTGCTGCTGTTCCTGCCGCTGCTGCTCTTCGGCGGGCTCTTCCTCTGGTCCGGCCGGCTGGCCGCGCGCTCCCTCGGCGGCGGGCTCAGCGCCATCGGCCGCTCCCGCGCCAAGATCATCGAGGCCGAGCGGCCCGCCACCCGCTTCGCCGACGTCGCCGGGTACGAGGGGGTGAAACAGGAGGTCAGCGAGGTGGTCGACTTCCTGCGCAGCCCCGAGCGCTACGCCGCCGCCGGGGCCAAGGGGCCGCGCGGGGTGATCATGGTCGGCCCGCCCGGCACCGGCAAGACCCTGCTCGCCCGGGCCGTCGCCGGGGAGGCCGAGGTGCCCTTCCTGTCGGTGACCGGCTCCGGCTTCGTCGAGATGTTCGTCGGCGTCGGCGCCTCCCGGGTGCGCGACCTCTTCGAGGATGCCCGCAAACGCGCGCCGTCCATCGTCTTCATCGACGAGATCGACGCCGTGGGCGGCCGGCGCTTCGGCGGCTCCCGCATCGGCGGCAACGACGAACGCGAGCAGACCCTCAACCAGCTGCTCTCCGAGATGGACGGCTTCGACCAGAGCACCGGCATCGTCGTCATCGCCGCCACCAACCGCCCCGACGCCCTCGACCCCGCCCTCCTGCGGCCCGGCCGCTTCGACCGGCAGGTCACCGTGCCGCTGCCCAACCAGGCCGAACGCGCCGCCATCCTCGCCGTCCACACCCGTGGCAAGACCCTCGCCCCCGACGTCGACCTCGACCGCATCGCCCGCGGCACCCCCGGCTTCTCCGGCGCCGACCTCGCCAACCTCGTCAACGAGGCCGCCATCAACGCGGTGCGCGCCGAGCGGGCCACCCTCACCGCCGAGGACTTCGACGCCGCCCGCGACCGGGTGCTCCTCGGCCGCCGCGAACCCTCCAACGCCCTGCTGCCCGACGAGCGGCACGCCGTCGCCGTCCACGAGTCCGGGCACGCCCTCGTCGCCGCGCTGTGCGAGCACGCCGACCCCGTCGCCAAGGTCACCATCCTGCCCGCCGGCGTCGCCCTCGGCGCCACCGAGCAGCTGCCCGAGGCCGAGCGGCACCTCTACAGCGAGGGCTACCTGACCGACCTCATCACCGTCCGGCTCGGCGGGCGGGCGGCCGAACTGGTCGTCTTCGGCGAGGGCTCCACCGGCGCCGCCAACGACCTCGCGGGCGCCACCTCCGTCGCCACCCGGATGGTCCGCGAGTTCGGCCTCTCCCCGGAGCTCGGCCCGGTCGGCTATGCCGCAGGCACCCCCAACTACCTCGGCGAGAGCCCCGAGGACCTGCTGCGCCGCCCCTACTCCGAGCAGACCCAGCGCACCGTCGACGAGGCCGTCGCCCGGCTGCTGCGCCATGCGGAGCGCCGGGCCGTGGACCTGCTGCGCGAGCACCGGGCGCAGCTGGACGAGCTGGCGCGGCTGCTGGAGGAGCGGGAGACGGTGGACGGCGCGGTGGTGCTGGAGATCCTGCGCAAGGGGCGGGGGAGGGGTGAGGGTGAGGGGTGAGTGGGAGCCCGCCGGGCACTACATCAGTAGTGGCACTACGCGAGTAGTGCCACTACTGATGTAGTGCCCGGGCCCGCGCGGGAGGGGTGGGAGCGCCGCCGACCGGCCCTGGCATACTCGCCGTCGTCAGGAGCGTGCGAGCGTGCGAGCGTCCAGGCGTGCAAGTGTCCAAGCGTGAGACCGAAAGACCGGGGTGCATGGTGTCCGGAACCACTGAGCTCGACGTCCAGCAGGAGATCGCCCGCGCCCTCGGCGTGACGGCGGTCGAGGACCCGGCGAAGGAGGCCGAGCGCCGCGTCGCCTTCCTCGTCGAGCAGGTCCGCGGCGCGGGCGCCCGCAGCCTCGTCCTCGGGATCAGCGGCGGGATCGACTCCACCACCGCCGGGCGCCTGTGCCGCCTCGCCGTCGACCGGCTGCGCGAGGAGGGCTACGAGGCCGAGTTCTGCGCCATGCGCCTGCCCTACGGCGTGCAGGCCGACGAGGCGGACGCGCAGCGGGCGCTGGAGTTCATCCAGGCCGACGAGGTGCTCACCGTCGACGTCAGGCCCGCGACGGACGCCGCCCTCGCAGCCCTGGCCGCCGCCGGGCTCACCTACGGCGACCACGCCCACGAGGACTTCGTCCGGGGCAACGTCAAGGCCCGCGAGCGGATGGTCGTGCAGTACGCGGCCGCGGGCGCCAAGGGCGGTCTCGTCGTCGGCACCGACCACGCCGCGGAGGCGGCCGTCGGCTTCTTCACCAAGTTCGGCGACGGCGCGGCGGACGTCGTCCCGCTCGCCGGGCTGACGAAGCGCCAGGTGCGCGCCGTGGCCGAGTCGCTCGGCGCGCCGAAGGAACTGGTCCGGAAGGTGCCCACCGCCGACCTGGAGGACCTCGACCCCGGCAAGCCCGACGAACTGGCCCTCGGCGTCACCTACGAGGAGCTCGACGACTTCCTGGAGGGCCGTCCCGTCAGCCCCGCCGTCGCGGAGACCGTCATCGCCCACTACCGCCGCACCGCCCACAAGCGCGTCCTGCCCGTCGGCCCCGTCCAGCCGTAGCCCCGGCCGCCGCCGGGTGCCGGGTCCCGCACCGGCCGGGTGACCCGCCTCAACGGCGGTGCCGTTCTCGGGAGATGACACGATGATCGGGACGACGTCCCGACCCGAGGAGCCCGAGTGTCCACCCGAGTGTCCAGGATCATCACCACCGCGATTCCCGCGCACGGCCACACCAGCCCGCTGCTCGCCGTCTCCGCCGACCTCGCCGCCCGGGGCCACGAGGTGGTCTTCCTCGGCGGCGCCCGGTTCGCCGGGGCGGCCGAGCGGGCCGGGGTGCGGTTCGTCGCGCTGCCGCCGGAGGCGGACTTCGACGACCGCGACCTGGACGCCGGCTTCCCCGCCCGGGCCGCCCTGACGCCCGGGCCCGAGCGGCTGGCCTTCGACGCCCGGCACATCTTCACCGACCCGATCCCGCACCAGTACCGGGCGCTGCTCGCCCTGCTGGAGGACTTCCCGGCGAAGGCCGTCCTCGCGGACGCCTTCGTGCAGGGCGTGCTGGCGCTGGCCCTGAGCCGCCCGAGGGCCGAGCGCCCGGCGCTGGTCGGCATCGGGGTGACGCCGCCGCTGCTGCCGAGCGTGGACACCGCGCCCTTCGGGCTGGCGCTGACGCCGCTGCCCGGCGAGGAGGGCCGCGAGCGCAACCGCAGGCTGCGGGAGGAGGCGGAGCGCCGCGTCGAGCCGCTGCAGCGGTACACGGAGAAGGTGTTCGACCAGCTGGGCGTACGCCTGCCCGAGGGCCCGCGCGGGCTGGCGCCGGTCACCGTGCCGGACCACTACCTCCAACTGACCGTGCCCGGCTTCGAGTACCCGCGCAGCGACGCCCCGGAGACCTTCCGGCTGATCGGCGCGCTGCCGGGCGCCGTCGGCATCGTCGGCGAGGAGCAGCCGCTGCCCGACTGGTGGGCGCGGCTGTCCGAGGGCCGTCCGGTGGTCGTCGTGACGCAGGGCACGCTCGCCAACGACGACCTCGGCGCGCTCCTCGCCCCGGCCGTCACCGCCCTGGCCGACCGGGACGTGCTGGTGGTCGCCGCCACCGGCCGCCCGGACGGGCCCCGGGAGCTGACCGAACTGCTCGGCGGACGGCTGCCGGACAACACCCTGGCCGCCGGGTACGTGCCGTTCGAGCGGCTGCTGCCGCTCACCGACGTGCTGGTCAGCAACGGCGGCTACGGCGGGGTGCAGAACGCGCTGCGCCACGGCGTGCCGCTGGTGGTCGCCGGGGCGAGCGAGGACAAGCCGGAGGTGGCGGCAAGGGTGCGCTGGGCGGGCGTCGGGATCGACCTGCGCACCGGCCGCCCGGAGCCCGAGGCCGTGGACCGGGCGGTCGGCGAGGTGCTCGAGGACGGCCGCTACCGCGAGCGGGCCCGCGCACTGCGCGAGGAACTGGAGCGGTACCGGCCGTTCGACGCGATCGCCGAGCTGGTGGAGTCCCTGTGAGGAGTCGCTGTGAGGAGTCCCTGCAAGGAGCTCTGCAAGGAGTCCCGGTAGGGGCTACTCGCCGTCCCCGTCCGGGGCCGAACTCGGCGCGGCGGCACCGGCCTTGGCGATGCCGAGCTTGGCCTCGGCCGTCGTCCAGTCGGTGGCGATCGCCTGCTGGGCGGCGGCCAGGGTGGTCTGGCCCTTGCAGATCGCCGTGTGGATGTGGGTCTCCACCGAGTCCTTCGGGTTGTTGGGGCCCTTGCCCGGCACGTGGTCGGGGGAGGGCGGCTGCACCCAGAGATTGCGCGGGTCGTTGGGGTCGCCGCCGAGCTGAAGGCTGATCAGGTGGTCGTACTCGGAGTCGCCCGTCGGCCCGGTGTAGCCGTAGGACTTGGCGTTCTCGGCCTTCTCCTTGCCGGTGATGTTCGCCGGCGGGCGGATGGTGGAGGTGTAGCCGCCCTGCTTGCAGATGGTGTCGATGATGTTGCCCTGGTTGACCGCCGGGCTGATCGCGCCGGGGGTGCAGTTCGGGTCGGGCAGCGGCTGCTTGTCGGCGGTGTAGCGGTAGTGGCAGCTGCCGGCCGCGGGCTGCGGCTGGACGTCGTACGAGCTCTTCGGGCCGGGCCCGGTCACGATCGCGGCGGCCTGCGCGGGCGGGGCGGCGGCCGCTGCCCCGGACTGGGCGGCGCCGGTCCTGGCGTCGGCCGGCTTGGCGCTGTGGCCGCCGGACGAGCAGCCTGCGGTGGCGGCGAGCAGGGCGGCCGCGGCTATGGCCAGGGCGGCGCGGACGGGAGCCGGCACGGGAGTTCCTCCAGGTCGTTGCGGTGTGACTGCACGACCGACCGGCGCTGGTCGACGGAGGCCGCGTCAGCGGACACTACCGTGTCGACAGGGCCGAAGGAGTGACGCCGTATCCGCTGACGGGACGGCGCGCGAGGGCCGGGGCGGGCGTACGGAATCGTTTCGCCACCCCTTCGTGCCCGACCCGTCGCCCGTGACACCCGACCCCGCCCCGCGTGTCGCGCTCACGACCAGCCGGGCACAGACGCGGGCACAGGCTCGGGCGCGCGCCTGGGCACAGACCCGGGCACAAATCCCGGCAAACGTCCGGGCACACAAAAGTGCCGACGTCCGTACGAAACGGACGCCGGCACTTTCAGCGCGGGAGGAGCGCTCAGCGGCCCTTCGCGGCCCCGGCGCCCTTGGTGGGCTTCTTGGCGCCCTTCTCGGCGGCCTCCATGGCGGCCTCCTTGGCGTGCTTCTCCTTGACGCGGACGGTCTCCTTGCGGACGTCCACCTGGTTGGCACGCTCGTGCTGGAGCCAGAGCGGGTTCTCGGCCTTGATCGCCTCGATCTGCTCGGTGGTGAGCGCCTCCGTCACCCCGCCGCGGGCCAGGCCCGAGATGGAGATGCCGAGCTTGGCGGCCACGACCGGGCGCGGGTGCGGGCCGTTCTGGCGCAGGTCCTGGAGCCACTGCGGCGGCTCGGACTGCAGCGCGTTCAGCTCCTCGCGGGAGACCACGCCCTCCTGGAAGTCGGTCGGCGCCGCGGCGAGGTAGATCCCCAGCTTCTTGGCCGCCGTGGCCGGCTTCATGGTCTGGCTGGTCTTCTGCTTGAGCGGTGTCATACGAACAAGGGTAAGGGAGCCGGCGGGCACTTCCGGTCACGATCGGTAGCCTTGCCCCGTGACAGACATGCAGGTGAACCCGTCGTTCCGGCTCGCGTACGTCCCGGGTGTGACTCCCGGCAAGTGGGTCGGGGTCTGGAGGGAACGGCTCCCGGACGTTCCGCTGGAGCTGGTGGCCGTGCCCTCCACGGACGGTGAGCGGACGGTGCGCGAGGGCGGGGTGGACGCGGGGCTGGTCCGGCTGCCCGTGGACAAGGACGTGCTCAGCGCCATTCCTCTGTACGAGGAGACGACCGTCGTCGTCTTCCCCAAGGACCACTGGCTCGCCGCGGCCGAGGAGGTCGCGCTGGAGGACCTGGCCGACGAGGTGGTCTTCCACCCGCTCGACGACACCCTTGGGTACACGGCCGGGACGCTGCCCGGCCGTCCGGCCGTCGAGCGGCCGGAGACCACGGCGGACGCGATCGAGCTGGTCGCGGCCAATGTCGGCGTGCTGCTCGTCCCGCAGTCGCTGGCCCGGCTGCACCACCGCCGCGACCTCACCTACCGGCCCGCCCCGGAGGCGGCCCAGTCGAAGGTGGCGCTGTCCTGGCTGCAGGAGCGGACCACGGAGCTGGTGGAGGAGTTCATCGGGATCGTCCGGGGCCGTACGGTCAACAGCTCGCGCGGGCGCGGGGCCGGGCAGCAGCCGGCCGCCCCCGCCGAGCAGCGGGCGAAGAAGGCCGCGGCGCCGCGCAGGTCGCAGTCGTCCGGCAGCCAGGCCAAGGGCGGCCAGGCGAAGAAGGGCGGCGCGCCCCAGAAGGCCCGCGGCGGAGCGGCGGCCCCGAAGGGCCGGGGCAAGCCGAAGCGGCGCGGATAGCCCTGAGGGCCCGCCGCGGCCGACCTCCTCGGGGAGGCCGACCGCGGCCGTTCCTGCCCGGCCACCGGGTGCCGGTGGCCGGCCGGCTCAGTAGAGGATCGCGGAGAGCCGCGCCAGGCCCGTCTCGGTGGTGGTGTCGCAGAAGTAGGCGATGGCCTGGTGGCTGTTGACGTACGCCTGGCCGGCCGCCTGGCAGGCGGCGGCGGTCGGGTAGATGCCGATGTAGGTGAAGGTGGAAGCCTGGGCGGTCGGGGCGGCGATCAGGGTGCCGCCGGCCACGAGCCCGGCCACGGCCACGGCGGAGAATGCCTTGCGAAGCGACATGAGTGGTCTTCCTCCCATTGGCGTGCGCAGGGTCCACGCCCCTGCGCTTCGCCGAGGAGCCTCCTCCGAATGTGAAGGCAGGGCAATGGTAGAGACCAATTCCGACCGGAAGTCATGTGGTGATTCCGTGTCGGTGCAGGTCACGGCCTCGACCGACGGGCTGATGATCGGCTTCCGGACAGTTCTTGCAATGTCCGGACCCTGACAGTTCGTCGACCTCCGCCGGCTGCGGAAGCCTGCCGACCTCCACAGCGGGACGGCGGGACGGCGGGACGGCGGTACATTCGGCGCGTTTCCCGGTGGACCCTCGGAAGGAGCACGGCCGTGTGGCATGACCTGGTGGTCGTCCAGATCCCGATCGTGGAGAAGATCCTGCGCACGATCGCGGTCTACGCGTTGCTCCTCGTGCTGTTCCGCCTCGCGGGAAAGCGCGGGCTGGCAGGGCTGAACACCTTCGACATGGTGGTCGTGTTCCTGCTCTCCAACGTGGTGCAGAACGCGATCATCGGCAACGACAACAGCCTGGTGGGCGGCGCCATCGGGGCCGTCACCCTGATCGTGGTCAACTCCGGTGTCACCCGCTGGCTGGCCCGGGACCCGCGCGCCGCCCGCCTGCTGGAGGGCAGCCCCACCACCGTCGTGCGCGACGGCAGGCTGGTGCCCGGGGCGCTGCGCGAGCTGGCGCTGCGCCCGTCCGAGCTGGAGCACGCGATCCGGGTGCAGAACGGCGACGACGTCAGCGGCGTGGCCCGCGCCCGCCTCGAGCCGGACGGGCAGCTGCTGGTGACCCTGAAGGCGGCCGAGCAGTCCGCCACCCGGGGGGACGTGGAGGAGCTGCGGCAGCGCCTGGAGTCCATCGAGCGGCTGCTCGCCGCCCTCACCGAACAGCGGGGCAGGAGCTAACGCGCTTCTGCCGCTTCTGCTGCCTCGGCCGCCTCCGCCGCCTCGGCCGTACGGGCCGTGCGGGCGCGGGCCCGGGCGGTGGCGGCGGCCAGGGCGAAGCCGAGGGCGGCCGCGAGGAGGTGGCCGACGGTGGTGAAGTCCGGCAGCGGGCCCGGCCACTCCGAGTCGCCGCTGAGCGGCCAGGCCACCACGAAGGCCGCCCACGGCAGGCGGGCCCAGCGGGGGACGGCGAGCACGGCGACGGCGAGGACGGTCTGCGCGCCGTAGCTGATGCCGTAGTCGGAGGCCGCGCGGACGTCCTCGGGGTACCAGTCCCGGTGCAGGGCGAACAGGATGACCACGGCGGTGAGCAGGGTGGCGAGCACGTGCCCGCCGAGGAAGACGCCGAGCGCCCGCAGCGAGCCCCAGCGGCGCTCGACCCAGGCCAGGCAGCCGCAGACGCCCAGGCCCAGGGTGATCAGGGTGCCGCCGAAGCCGGGGTCGGTCACGTCGGTGAGCGTGCCGTCGTACAGCAGGGCGCTGCCGATCATGGCGCGGACGGGGTGGTCGGGCAGGTTGTCCAGGTTGGTGCTGACGTACGCCCGCAGGTCGTCGGCGCGCTCGGGGGAGAGGAAGTCCTGGAGCCAGAAGTGGCCGACGGCCAGCAGGAGGACGAAGCAGAGGGTCAGCGGCGAGCGGCGCGGATACGTCCGCAGGAAGCGGAGCAGCCGGGGCAGGGGCCGACGCCGCCCATCGGGTGGGGTCATGTCCGGCACGCTACCGGGTGACGCTCCCTGGGGGCCGGATCACCTGACCCGGCGGGCGAGGGTGGCGGTGAAGGGGCGGGGGGTCATCGAGGCCCGGCGGGCGGGGCGGACGGGGCGGCCCGGGGTGGGGGTGAGCGTCCAGCGGGAGGCGATGGTGGCGAGGGCCAGGCAGGCTTCGGCGGTGCCGAAGGCGTCGCCGATGCAGCGGCGGGCGCCGAGGCCGAAGGGCAGGTAGGTGCCGGGGGCGGGGCGGGTGATGGTGAGCCAGCGGTCCGGGTCGAAGCGGTCGGGGCAGGGGTAGAGGTCGGCCCGGCGGTGCAGCAGGTGGGGGCTGAAGAGCAGGGTGGTGCCGGCGGGCAGGTGCCGGCCGGCGAGTTCGGTTCCGGTGGTGACGGTGCGGCTGAGCAGCCAGGCGACGGGGTACAGCCGCAGGGTCTCGGAGACGACGCGCGCGGTGAGCGGCAGGTGGGGCAGGTCCTCGTGGCGGGCGCGGCGGCCGTCCAGGACGGTGTCCAGTTCGCTGTGGAGGCGCTCGCGCACGGCCGGGTTGGCGGCGAGCAGCGTCCAGGCCCAGGAGAGGGTGGCGGCGGTGGTCTCCATGCCGGCGAGCAGGAAGGTGACCACCTGGTCGTGGATCTCGGGGTCGGTGAGGCCCCGCCCGTTCTCGTCGAGGGCGCCGAGGAGCATGGAGAGCAGGTCGTGGTGGTCGGTGCCGTCGGCGCGGTAGTCGGCGATCAGGCGGCGGGTGACCTCCGTCATGTCGCGCCGGGCGTGGCGGAAGCGCAGGTTGCCGGGGGTGGGCAGCCGGTCGACGCCGGGCAGCGGCAGCATCATCCGGCGGGCGACGCCGCGCGAGATCTCGTCCATGCAGCGGTGGACGGGCAGTTCGCCGGCGCGTTCGTGCGCGGCGAAGAGGCAGCGGGCGGTGACGGCGGTGGTGAGCCGGTACATGGCGGCGGGCACGTCGATGACGTCGCCCTCGCTCCAGGGGGCGGTGGTGGCGTCGATCTCCTCGGACATCAGCGCGGCGTAGCCGGGCAACCGGCCGCGCTGGAAGGCGGGTTGGAGCATCCGGCGCTGTCGGCGGTGGGCGGCGGCCGGGCAGGTGGCGAGGCCCTGGCCCATCACCTCGCGGGCCTTGTCGAGGATGACGCCGCCCTTGTCGAAGGTGCGGTCGTCGGTGAGCAGGGTGCGTACGAGTTCGGGGTGGCAGACCACGTACGCCTCCAGCGGGCCGAGCCGCAGCCGGACGAGGTCGCCGTGGGCGGCGAGGCCCGCGACGAACGCGTACGGGCGGCGGAGGAACGCGAGGGTGTGCCCGAGGAGTGGGAGCGCGCCGGGGGCGTCGGCGGTGGTGAAGTGCGGTGCGGTGGGTGTGTGCGGGAGGGGCACGGGCGTTACCTCGGGGCGCGGGATCGGGCGGATGCACGGGCGGGATCGGTTCGTACTCGGGATCGGTTCGTATTCGGGGTCGGGCCGGACTTGGGATCGGTTCGTGCTCGGGGTCGGCTCGTACTCGGGGTCGGTTCGTGCTCAGGTGCATTTCCCGGAGCGCGGCCGCGAAACGGGGGCCGACGGGCGGCCGGAGTGAGCGCGGGGGCGCGGGGCGAACTTCCGTGCGCCCTCGGCGGGCGGGGTCTGTGCGGCGCGCTGCCCGGGCCCTAGACTGCGGAGCCGCGCGAGACTACCCGTCAGTAGCGATCGTCGGCCCTGCGCGTCGCGCGGCGGGAGGCCGACGGGAACCGGAGTGGGGAATGGGAGTGGGGATGAGCGAGCAGCGGGTCCACGCCTTCGCCGACGACGCCCTCGGCGCGCACGACGCCGTCGCCCTGGCCGCCCTGGTGCGCTCCGGTGAGGCCGACCCCCGGGAGCTCGTCGCGGCCGCCGTCGCCCGCGCCGCCCGGATCGACGCCGCGCTCGCGCCCCTCGCCCACGACTCCGGCGACCGGCCCCGGATCAGCCGCGAGGGCATCCGGGGACCGCTGTGGGGCGTGCCCACCTACCTCAAGGACAACGTCGACCTGCGCGGAGTGCCCACCGCCATGGGCAGCGCCGCCTTCCGCGCCCGCCCGGCCCGGCGCAACTCCCGCTTCACCGACCAGTTCCTCTCCACGGGCCTCGCCGTCCTCGGCAAGACCCGGCTGCCCGAGTTCGGGCTCAACGCCTCCACCGAGTTCGCCGCCGCCCCGCCCGTGCGCAACCCCTGGAGGCCGAGCCACTCGGCGGGCGCCTCCTCCGGCGGGTCGGCCGCCCTGGTCGCGTCCGGAGTGGTGCCCGTCGCGCACGCCAACGACGGCGGCGGGTCCATCCGCATCCCCGCCGCCTGCTGCGGACTCGTCGGCCTCAAGCCCACCCGGGGCCGGCTGGTCGCCAACGCGCAGGGCGGCAAGCTGCCGATCGACCTGGTGACGGACGGCGTGCTCACCCGCTCGGTGCGGGACACCGCCGCGTTCTTCGCCGCCGCCGAACTCCACCACCGCAACCCGGAGTTGCCGCCCGTCGGGCACGTCCTGCGGCCCGGGATGCGGCGGCTGCGGATCGGCCTGGTCGTGGACTCGCCGATTGCCGAGGCCGACGGACCGACCCGCCGCGCGGTCGAGGAGACGGCCGCCCGCCTGGAAGCCCTGGGCCACCACGTCGAACCCATGACCCTGCCCTTCGGGGAGGAGTTCTCCCGCGACTTCATCTCCTACTGGGGCTACATCGCCTTCGCCATCGCCGTGAGCGGCCCGCTGATGCTCGACCCGAGCTTCCGCATGAGCCGCCTCGACGGCCTCACCACGGGCCTGCGGCGCCACTTCCAGTCCGAGTACCGCCGCACCCCGGGCGTGCTGCGACGGCTGCGCCGGGCCGAGGCGGTGTACGCGGGGATCTTCCACCACCACGACGCGATCCTCTCCCCGGTCCTCGCCCACACCGCCCCGCCCCTGGGCCACCTCAGCCCCAACGTCCCCTTCGAGGAGCTCATCGAGCGCCTGCAGCGCTACGTGGCCTTCACCCCGGTCAACAACGTCACCGGCGGCCCCGCCATCACCCTCCCCACCGGAGCCACCCCCGAGGGCCTCCCCATCGGCATCCACCTCTCCGCCGCCCACGGCCAGGAACGCCTCCTCCTCGAACTCTCCCTCGCCCTCGAGGAAGCCCACCCCTGGCGCCGCATCCAGGACTAGGGCCTGTCAGCCCACGGCGACGGTGTGGGCGGAGTGGACCTCGTGGTGGAGGCGGGCGGTGCGAGGCGGGGGCGCAGTCCCGAGGTGCGCCCTCGCGGGCGGGCGCGCCAACGGCGGAAGGCGGGGTTACGGTTCAGTTCTTTCCGCAGTTATGTCAATTACGGAAACATATCCCGGCTTATGTCCGGCGACGAAACATAAAGAACCCGCGAGTGGGTCGGTGAACCGCCGGGATTTCCCAATCGGTAACCAGTGGGAAAGGGTTGACACCATTAGTTGGTCTAGTCCAACGTAGGGAGCGCGTGGTCCGACGAGTGCTGAGGCAAGGTAAGAGGCCCTGTCGGACGGGCGAGTTGGCCACCTGAGGCGTCGGCAGTCGACGCCCGGGGCCGACGGCGGGATGGAATGTGTGCGGACCGGGCTTTCAGCGAGCGGTCCCCATTCCGGAGACGCCGCCGAGCGGTCGTCGAGGGCTCGCCGCATCCGCACGCACGCGCCCAGGAAAGCGCTGCGTCGACTACGAACGATGGAGTGGCAACCACGTGACACGCCTGACCGCGACCACCACCATGACCACCCACCGGGCCCCGGCCGCCCACCGGGCGCCGACCGCCCACGTCACCGTCCACAGCACCGTCGCACCGAACGCCGAGCGGCACGACCGCACCGCCCTGCGCGCCGCCCTCGAGGCCGCCACCGACGACCGGATCGTCTACGACCTCGACGGCATCGCCCGCCAGTACGCCGACATGCTCGCCGAACTGCCCGGCGTGGCCGTCCGGTTCGCCATGAAGGCGTGCCCGCTGGACGAGGTGCTCGCCCGCCTCGCCGCCCTCGGCTCCGGCTTCGACGCGGCCGGGCCCCAGGAGATCGACCAGGCCCTGCGCACCGGCGTGCCGCCCGAGCTGATCCACTACGGCAACACCGTGAAGTCCGACCACAACATCGCCGAGGCGTACCGGCTGGGCGTGCGCGACTTCGCCACCGACAGCCTGGAGGACGTCGCCGCGATAGCCGAACACGCCCCCGGCTCCCGGGTGTTCTGCCGCATCGCCACCACCGGCGACGGCGCCCTGTGGGGCCTGAGCCGCAAGTTCGGCTGCTCGCCCGAGGACGCGCTGCGCGTCATGGACGCCGCCCGCACCCTGGGCCTGGTGCCCTCCGGCCTGAGCGTGCACGTCGGCTCGCAGCAGTTGACCGCCGAAGCCTGGACGGCCGCCGTCGACTCGCTGGAGGAGGTGCTGGAGGCCCTCAACTGGCGTGGCATCAGGCCCGATCGGATCAACCTCGGCGGTGGCCTGCCCGCCCTCGGCGTGCTCGACCGGCACGGCCGGCCCCTGGAGCCGCCGCTGGACAGGATGTTCGCCGCCCTGCGCGAGGGCATGGCCAGGCTCAGCGGGGTCAGCGCCGTCCCGCTGGAGTTCCTCGTCGAACCCGGCCGCCACCTCGTCGCCGACCACGGCGCCATCCGCGCCCACGTCGCCCGGCTCTCCTCCCGCCACCAGCTCGACGGCACCCGCCAGGAGTGGCTCTACCTCAGCTGCGGCAAGTTCAACGGCCTGTACGAGATGGACCAGTTGCAGTACCGCCTGGAGTTCCCCACCCACCCCGGCGGCCAGTTCGTCAACGCCGTCGTCGCCGGCCCCACCTGCGACAGCGACGACGCCTTCGACGAGGAGGACGGGCGCGTGCGGGTGCCCCGCGCCCTCGCCTCCGGCGACCCGGTGTGGATCCACTCCTGCGGCGCCTACGCCACCGCCTACGCCACCCGGGGCTTCAACGGTTTCGAGCCGCTGCCCTACACCTGCGTGGGCGGCTGAGAGATCCCCCGGACCTCGCCCCGCACGTCCGTTCCCCCCGTCGCGGCGTGCCGGGCGAGCCGCTCCCGCTGGGCCGTCAGCCGGGCGATCTCCGTGTCCAGGGCGGCCAGCCGGGCGGTGATCACCGGGGCGAAGGTCTCCGGCCCGGCGGTGCCGGAGCAGCGGCGCGGCGGGTCCTCCAGCAGGCCGTCGAGCCGGTGGACGCGGCTGGCCAGGTCGTCCACCGTCAGCCCCACGGCCAGCAGTTCGCGGATCACCCGCACCCGGGCGACCTCGGCGGGGCCGTACTCGCGCTGCCCGGAGGCGGAGCGGTCCGGCGCGGGCAGCAGCCCGCGCTCCTCGTAGAAGCGCAGCGCCCTGGGCGTGGTGCCCGCCGCTGCCGCCGCGTCGCCGATCCGCATCCCGTACCCCCTGTCGTGCGTCAGAGCTCCACGATCGTCGCCCCGAACCCGCCTCCGGTGAACAGTCCGCTCAACGCGCCGGGCGCCCGATCGATGCCCCTGACCGCCGTGTACGGGAAGGTGATCCGCCCCTCGCGCAGCCAGCCGCCCAGCCGCTCGCGCCACTCGGCCTCCAGGTCGGGGTGGTCGAGGATCGTGAAGCCGCGCAGGCTCAGGCCCAGGGTGCTGATCCGGAAGGTGTCGACCACCGCCGGAGCGTCACCGCCCCGGCGCGCCGGGTCCAGCTGTCCGGCGATCGCACCGGCCAGGGCGAAGCGGGCGCCCCGGCGCGCCGCGCCCACGGCGGCGGTCAGCTGCTCGCCGCCGACCAGGTCGAGCACCACGTCGAGGCCCTCCGGCGCGGCCTCGGCCAACTGCTCGGCGAAGGGGCGCCCGTCGGCCACCAGCACGGCGTCGTAGCCGAGTCCGCCGACGAGCCGCTCCGCCCGCTCCGGCGAGCGGGTCGTGCCGATCACCCGGCTCGCGCCCAGCAGCCGGGCGATCTGGCCGGCCATCGAGCCGACCGCGCCCGAGGCGGCCGTCACCAGCACCACGTCCCCCTCGCGCACCCCGGCGGTGCGCGTCAGCGCGCCGTACCCGGCGGAGGCGGCCGAGACCAGGGCGAGCGGCTGCGGGAACCCGGGCTCCACCGGCGTGAACTGCGCGGCGTCCGCGACCACCGCCTCCCGCCAGCCCGCCAGGTGGGTGACCAGGTCCCCCGGGCGCAGCGGCCCGTCCTCCGGCGCGGCCAGCACCTCGCCCAGCGCGGGGCCGAACAGGGCGTCCCCGGCGCCGAGGTGCATCATCGGCAGGTTCTCGCCCCCGCCGCTGATCAGCGTCCGCAGTCCGGGGAAGACCAGGAACGCCCGGTTGCGCACCAGTACCTCGCCGGGCCCGGGCGCCGCCAGCGCCTCCTCGGCCACGGTGAAGTCCGAGGCGACGGGCAGCCCCTGCGGCCGGGACTTCAGCCGGACGACACGGGCGGTGCTGGGCAGGGCCATGAGGGTGCTCCTTCAGGCAGGGCGGCGGCGGCCGGTCGGCCGCGCGGTGCCCGGACGCTAACCCCTCACCCGTACGTCAGAGGCAAGTTCGCGGCCCAGGTGCTGCTGCAGCCGCAGGTGCCGGAACTGGTGGACGGCCCCGCCCTGGCGCAGCGCGCCCCGCCGGTAGGCGTCGTCGAGGAAGGCGATGGTGTCCCACGGCAGCCGTCCGGTGAGCGGCAGCCAGAACCGCACGAGGAGCACCCATTGCCCCCAGGCGGTGAACCCGAGCACGTACGCGGGGACGGCGCTGAGGCTGCCGATGGCCCCGATGGTGACGGCCCGTCGGAGCCCCCAGGCATTCCGGCGGCCCCGGCGAGCTGCGGCTGCGTCAGTTTCGCGCGGTGGCGCAATCGCCGTACCAAGGTCCCCAGTTGTTCCGACACACCATGCCCCCGTTGGCATCGACACATGATCAACTGAACGGGGGTCGACTCTGCCGTCCGCCGGTTGCGGGTCGCAACCGGCGGAGGAGCAGCGGTCAGCAGGAGGGGCGGTAGGGGACGTCCGGGATGTAGCGCTTCCATTCCTCCTCGGTGAGGGCGCCCGCCCGGTCGCACAGGTCGTGGACGAGCAGGGCGGGGGCGATCGGGTAGGTGAAGAAGGTGCCGTACGCGTCCACGGCGGTGACGCCGGTCCCGTCCGGCGCGAAGGAGACTCCCACCAGATCGTGCAGGGGGCCGGTGAGCGGCACGCCCAGCTGGAGGCGGTGCGTGGTGTCCCAGACCTGGACCCGATAGGAGTCGGTGTTCTGGATGAGGGCGAAGAGTCGGCCGTCCGCCGAGACGGCACCGTCCGTGCTGTGGTCGAGGAGCGACTGCGAACCCGGTCCGGTGCGCAGGTCGTCCTTCGGCTGGAGCGTCCGGGCGTCCCAGGCGCGCAGGTAGGGCAGGTAGCCCTGGGGGTAGGCGTACAGGGTGCTCCCGTCGTCGCTGACGGCGTCCGGTTCGAAGTCGGTGGAGCCCTTGACCAGGACCTCGCCCGAAGGGAAGGCCACGGCGCCGATGCCGGGCGCCGCGTAGACGGAGCGTCCGTCGGGGTTGAAGTGCAGCCGCAGGCCGTTGCGAGGGTATCCGGCCTGCTGCTTGACGGTGTGGATCTGGCGCTGGGTGGACGGCTCCCAGAAGGTCAGGGTGGTCGTGCCGTCGTCCTGGGCCTGCTCGACGGCCAGCGAGGCGCCGTCGGGGGAGAAGGCCAGGGCGACCATGGTGTCGCTGAGCACGCCCGTCCTGGTCGACAGCGGGAGGGGCAGAGAGGCGAGCAGGGGGTGGCCGTCCGTGGACAGGTCCCAGACCTTGACGACCTCGTGGCACTGAGCCGCCAGTCGCTTGCCGTCCGCGCTGAGGCGGTACGGGGAGGCCCCGCAGTCCTTCGCGTCCACGGAGAACCGCTTGGTGTGCGCTGTCAGGGACCAGAGGTCGAATCCGCGCTCGGTGGACAGTGCCAGGGTCGTCCGGTCCCGGCTGACCGTCGAGTTCTGGGAGAAGGCGGGGGTCGGCTGCGGGGGCCGGGTGAGGGCGCCGACGCCGAGCCGGCGGACGACGCGGTCGGTACCGATGCACTCCAGCGCGGTGTCGTCGGCGGTGAAGCGGTAGGCGGTGCGCGGGGAGCACTCGCCCTCGGTGGACGGCATCCGCAGGACGGGGGCCGGCGGGGGGAGGGCGCACTCGCGCTTCTCGCTCGCGCAGATCGCCCACATGGTGCCGCCCCAGGTGACGAAGTCGCCGTCGTGGCTGAACGACACGGGATAGTCGGTCGCAGCGATGTTGTCCGACCCCTTCAGCCTCCGGGGGTATCCGCCCTCCCGGTAGAAGACGCTGACCTCACCCGACTTGGTGGCGACCGCCGCCCTCTTCCCGTCCGGACTGAACACGACGGGGCCGCTGATGTCCTTGGCCTCGACCTCGATGTCCGGGAACGGGACCGGTTTCTTGTCCGGGAGCGTGTCCCACAGGAACGGCTTGCCGTCGCGCGGCACCGGGAAGGAGACGACCTTCTCGTCGGGGGAGAACGAGGTGCCCATCAGGAGGAAGACCGAGATCGGGGCGGACACGTCGCCGATCTTGTTCGCCGTGTGCGCGTCGAAGACGGTCAGGTTCTCCCGGCTGCCCTCGTCCGGCTTCGGCGCGTCCGTGACGATGTCGACGAGGAGGTAGTTCCCGTGCGGGCTCAGCGCGACCTGGGACCAGTACCCGTTGCTCTGGTGGGGAGCGGAGAAGTTCGCCCCGGTCGGTGCCGGCGCGCCGTGGGAGATGTCGAGCAGGTGCACGATCTCGTCGTCCCCGGCCACCGCCACGGTCGTCCCGTCCTCCGACACGGTCACCTGGTGGACGGCGGTCGGGGCTGTCCAGGAGGCGCTGCGCGTACGGGAGTTCAGGTCCCAGACATCCACCCGGGTGCCCTCGGCCGCCACCAGCAGGCGGCCCGAACCGTCGAGCTCGGCGGTGGTCGGCCGGTAGTCGGGCAGCCGGAAGGCGTCCTGCTCCGGCTGGTAGGCCGTCGTCATCAGGGCGTTCCAGGATTCCGGGGTGTCCGACAGCTTCGCCGCCGCCACCGACAGCCGCCGGGCCAGCTGCGGATCGCTGGTCCGCAGCGACATCGCCGTCCCGGCGACCTGCGCCGAGGTCGCCCGGTCGCGCTGCTCGGCCAGGGTGTTGCGCTGCTGGAACGCGACCACGGCAGCCCCCGTCGCGACCACCAGCAGCAGCGCCAGCACGCCGCTGAGCACCACGCGCAGCCGCCCCCGGCGGCGGGTCAGGGCGGCGCAGGCGTCGAGGAAGGCCCGTTCCACCTCGTTGAGCACCAGGTGGAACCGCCCCGTCGCCGCCCAGGACTGGGCCTGCGTCAGCGGCGTTCCCTGCAGCAGGTCGCTGCGCTTGCGGCCGTGGTCGGACCAGGTCCGGGAGGCTTCGGCCAGGCGCTGGTGGACGGCGAGGCCCGCGCGTTCGCCCGCCACCCAGTCGCGCAGCCGGGGCCAGGCGCGGATCAGGGCCGCCGTGGCCAGGGTGGCGCTGCCGTCCTCCCAGACCAGGACGCCGGCCCGGGTGAAGACCTCCAGCACCTGTTCGGTGACCTGCTCGGGGACGAGGTCGTTGCCCAGTTCCAGGCGCCGGGCGGAGCGCAGCGTGTCCTCCGCCCGCTCGCCCGGGGCCACCAGCCGCAGCAGGATCGAGGGCACCGCCTGCTGCTCCGGCGCGCCCAGTGCGGCGAACACGGCCTCCGCGACCTGGGCCCGGGAGGGTGGCGCGTCGCGCGGCGGGCCCCCGGGCGCGGTTTCGCGCACCGCGGCGGCCAGATCGGCGCGCCCCACCAGCGACAGCAGCAGCTGTTCGGCGCTCGGCCGCTGCCGGGCGTCCTTGGCCAGGGCGGCGGTGACGAGCGAGCGCAGCGGCTGCTCCAGGCGGGAGGTGTCGGGGTCGTAGGTGGCCACCCGGTCGGCGACGGCCCCGAGGCTCTCCCCCTGGAAGGCGTCGTACCCGGTGGCGGCGAACAGCACGACCGCCGCCCAGCCCCACACGTCCACCTTGCCGTCGCCCGGCTTGCCGCGGTAGCGCTCGGGCGGCATGTAGCGCAGGGTGCCCATCGGCAGGCCCGTGGTCGCCGTGCCCTCCAGGATGCGGGCGATGCCGAAGTCGATCACCCGGGGGCCGTCCGGCCCGAGCAGGATGTTCTCCGGCTTCAGGTCCCGGTGCACCACCCCGGCCCGGTGGATCGCCACCAGCGCCGCCGCCAGGCCGACCGCGAGGCGGCGCAGCTCCTCCGGCCCGTACGGACGGCTGGAGTTCACGGCCCGGCGCAGGTCCGGCCCGGCCACGTACTCGCTGACGACGTAGGGGACGGCGCCGTCCAGGTCGGCTTCCAGGACCCGGGTGGTGCAGTACGGCTCCACCTTGCGCCAGGCGTGGATCTCCCGGCGCAGCCGCGCCCGGTCCTCCTCGTCGACGGCGCGCAGCACCTTGACCGCGACGCGTCTCCCGTGCGCGTCGTAGCCCTCGTACACCACACCCTGGCCACCCGCCCCGAGCCGCCCGTCGAGGTAGTAGCCCCCCAACTGCCGCGGATCTCCCGGCTGCAACGATTCGCCCACCAGCTGCCCCTCCTGTCATGGCCACAGTGCGGGATGCGGTGGCCGGGACGCCAGGCCGCGGCACCGGCCATCTGTGGCCGGTGCCCCTGACCAGCCCGGTTGGAGGGGTGTCTGACGGTGCGTCGGCGTCCGGTGTCTTCTAGAGTCACCACCGCGCGATCAGTACGACCGTATGGCCAGAGCCGCACCGAGAGGGACGAAACACCATGACCGACGAGGCCCACGAGGACCACGCGACCTACGAGCACGTCGACGAGGACTGGCAGACCGCTCTCGCCGTCGTCGCCCACCCCGACGACATGGAGTACGGCGGCGCCGCGGCCGTCGCCCGCTGGACGGCCCAGGGCAAGAAGGTCGTCTACGTGATGGTCACCAGCGGCGAGGCCGGCATCGACGGCCTCGCCCCCGAGGAGTGCGGCCCCCTGCGCGAGGCCGAGCAGATCGCCTCCGCCCGCGTCGTCGGCGTCGACACCGTCGAGTTCCTCGGCCACCGGGACGGCGTCGTCGAGTACGGGCTGCCGCTGCGCCGCGACATCGCCCGCGCGGTGCGCCGCCACCGTCCGGACATCGTGATCACCAGCAACTTCCGCGAGACCTACGGCGGGGTGTTCCTCAACCAGGCCGACCACATCGCCGTCGGCCGCGCCACCCTGGACGCCGTACGGGACGCGGGCAACCGCTGGGTGTTCCCCGAACTGCTCGAGGAGGGCCACGAGCCCTGGAACGGCACGCGCCAGATCTGGGCGGCGGCCTCCCCGGAGTCGGGGCACGCGGTGGACACCACCGAGACCTTCGACCTCGGCGTGGCCTCCCTCGAGGAGCACCGGGCGTACCTGGCCGGGCTCGCCGGGCAGATGGCCGAGCCGCGCGAGTTCCTGGAGGGCTTCGGCCGGGGCGCGGGCACCCGCCTGGGCACCCGCTTCGCGGTGCCCTTCGAGGTGTTCCCGCTGCGCTAGTCGCCGTCCTCGTGAGCGGCGTCGGCGCCCTCGGAGGTGCCGTCCTCGGAGGCGTCGGCGCCCTCGCGGCGCCGGCGCCGGTAGCGCAGCACCTGCCGCAGCAGGAAGGCCGCGACCAGCAGCCCCAGGCCCACGGCGAACCAGAGCTGGTAGCGCAGCGCCGTCCGGTAGACCGTGCCGATGTTGGCGCCGGCCACGTACCCGAAGCCCGCCCACACGCCCGTCCACAGCGCCGCGCCCAGCAGGTTGAACGGCACGAACCGCCCCCAGGGCATCCCCGTCGTCCCGGCGATGATGCCGTTGGTCTGGCGCAGCCCGTCCACGAACCGGGCGACCGTGACGACCTTGCCGCCGTGCCGGGAGAAGAACCCCTCGGCGCGCGCCAGCCGCTCGGGGGTGATCAGCACGTACCGGCCCCAGCGGTGGACGAAGGCCCGCCCGCCGGTGCGGCCGATCAGACAGCCCAGGGTGTTGCCCAGCGCCGCGGCGGCGAAGGCGATCACCACCACGCCCGCGAAGTCCAGGTGCCCGGTGCCCGCGTAGACCGAGGCGAGCACCAGGATCGTCTGACCGGGCACCGGGACGCCGCAGTTGTCCAGCAGCACGAGCAGCGCCACCGCCAGGTACCCGTAGTGGTCCAGCAGTGGCGCGAGCCCGGAGAGCGCCCCGGGCAGGGGGGTGTCAGGGGCGGACATCCCGGCTCACCGCCCCCCGGCGTCCGGGGTGGCGGGGCCCGCTCAGCCGGCCGCCCTCTGGACGTGCTCGACGTTGCAGTCCGGGCCGGGGTAGATCAGGCCCTCGTGGCCGTCCTCGAACCGGACGACGTAGGGCGGTTCGCCGTCGGTGCCGCGCACCTCGGTGATGATGCCCTTCTGGTCCACCATGCCCACCCGGCTGCTGTGGATGTGGAGCTGGTCACCTACCGCTGCGTGCATGGTCGTGCTCCTCGGGTCGTGACGGCCGCCCCGCGCGAGGGCGGTTCGCTATCCACTGTGCTGCGCGGGGAGCCCCCTCGCAACGGCTCGCCCGCAGGCGGCTCCGGCGCGGGCCCGGTACGGCTTCACGGGGTGGGCAGTCGTTGCGCCAGGTAGCTGCGCACCAGGCGCTTGCACTCGGCGATCAGTGCCGGATCGCCCTCGGGGTCACCGCGGAAGGCGAGTTTGAGGACGGCGTCGGCGGCCTCCAGGGCGACCCGCAGCGAGAGGGTGAGGGCGGCCTGGTCCTGCGGCAGTCCGGCGGTGCCGGGCGTGAAGAGCTCGCCGCCGAGGGCCTGGAGGCGCAGCGCGACGGCGGCGTTGTTGTCCATCCCCGCGTCCAGAAGGTGCAGGTCGTCGCGGACACCGGAGGGCACGGCCGCGCCGGCGAGGCCGAAGTCGACCTGGCCGAACCCCGGCACGGTGCGCTTCATGACGACGAACTCCTCCACCGCGAGGTCGGTGAAGGCCGCCGGGCCGACGGGCGCGGCGGAGGCGAGGCGGTCGTCGAGGCGCTGGAGGTACAGGTCGAGGTTGCGGCCGGCGAGCGCGGCGAGCAGGTCCTCCTTGCCCGCGAAGAACTGGTACAGCGTGCCGATCGGCACCTGGGCGCGCTGGGCGACCTCCTTGGTGGTGAGCGCGCCCGCCCCGACCTCGTCGAGGAGCCCGGCACAGGCGTCCAGGATCCGGCCGTACCGCTCCTGGCTGCGCTGCTGGACCGGCCGGCGCCTCGTCGGGCCGGTGGGGTGACTCCTCGTGTCCGCGCTCATGGCGCAACTCTGCCCCATCGGCCGCGACGGCGGCGAATCCCGTCCGGGGGCTCGCCGCCGCGGTCTTTCCGGGGCGTGGTGGCGTCCGTCCCCCGCGCGCCCGGGCGGGCGTTCCCGGGTGGCGGGACGTGGCCGTCGGCGGGAGGGTGACGGGCGGGGGACGCAGTGGAGACCTGACCAGGAGAGCGAGCATGCCCGACGTCACCGACCCGTACGTGACCGGCACTCCGTGCTGGATCGACCTGATGGCGCAGGACCAGCAGGCCGCGCTGGACTTCTACAAGGACCTGTTCGGCTGGCAGGGGGAGCGCGGCCCCGAGGAGTTCGGCGGGTACGCGGTCTGCCTGCTGAACCGCAGGCCCGTCGCGGGCATCAGCCCGGCGATGGCGCCCGAGGGCGCGCCGACCCCGCCCACCGTGTGGACCACCTACCTGGCCACCACCGACGCCGAGGCCACCCAGGAGGCGATCGTCCGCGCCGGCGGCACGCTGCTGGTGCCGACGATGGACGTGGGCCCGCTCGGGCGGATGCTGGTCGCCGCCGACCCGCAGGGCGCCGTGTTCGGCGTCTGGGAGGCGGCGCAGTTCCCCGGCGCGGGCGTGGTCAGGGAGCCCGGCGCGCTGACCTGGAACGAGCTGCACACCAACGACGTGGAGGGCGCGACCGCCTTCTACGGCGAGGCGTTCGGCATCGAGATCGGGCCGATGAAGGGCGCCGAGCAGTACTGGGAGCTCAAGGTCGGCGACCAGCCGGTCGGCGGGGCCTCGCTGCTCGCCAACGACCCGCCCGGGACGCCCCCGCACTGGCTGACCTACTTCGCGGTGGACGACGTGGACTCCACGGCCGACGCCCTGGTCAAGAAGGGCGGGACGGTCCTCGCGCCGCCGTTCGACATGATGGCCGGCCGCATGACCGTGGTCGCCGACCCGCAGGGCGCCCCGTTCGCGATGATCAAGCTCGCGCCGATGCCCGCCTGAGGTCGCCGGTTGCTGCCGCGAGCGCCCGTCCCGGAAAGCGGCTTCCCGGGACGGGCGCTCGCGTGTGGCTCAGAGCCCGATGGTGTCGGCCGTCTGCTCGACGGTCCAGGCGAAGTAGTCGTCGGCGGGCTCGAAGGAGCCGACGAGGTGGCCGTGGAGTTCGAAGCCGAGGAAGCCGATGAGCTGGATCCAGGCGGCCACCGCCCGGGCGAGGGTCTGCGGGGGCAGTCCGGGGGCGAACTGGGCTGCGACGCCGGTGAGTTGGTCGGCCAGGGCGCCTCGCAGGGGCGGGCCGGAGGGTGAGGGGGCCGGGGTGGCCCGGCTGACGACGCCGAGGAGGGCGACGGGGAGCCGGGCGGCGGGTTCGATGGTGGTGCGGGGGGCCGCGTAGCCGGGGACGGGGGTGCCGAAGACGAGGCCGTACTCGTGCGGGTTGGCGAGGGACCAGGCGCGCGCCGCCTGCCAGAGGGCGCGCCAGCGCTCGCGTGCGCCGCTGTCGGGGCCCAGGCCGGAGAGTGCCGCGTCGGCGGCGTCGCCGAGCTCCGTGTAGGCGTCGATGATCAGCGCGGTGAGCAGTTCGTCGCGGCTGGGGAAGTAGCGGTACAGCGCCGAGGAGGCCATGCCCAGTTCCCGGGAGACGGCGCGCAGGGAGAGCTGCTGGGCGCCGACCGAGGCCAGCTGCCGGCGGGCCTCCTGCTTGATCTCGCGGGTGAGTTCCTCGCGGGCCCGTTCGCGGGCGGTTCGGATCGCTGTCATGGGGACAGCCTGCCACGGATCGAAGCAATGCACACATTCGAGAGCACTGCTCTTGCGCGGCGGGTGCGGGCGTGCCAAGCTGAAGGCGTCAACGAGAGCGGTGCTCTCGAATGTGAGCGGTAGCTGCGCGATCCAAGGAGCCCCCGATGTCCGAGAAGTCCGAAGCCATCCAGCCCGAGCCGAACCTCGCCAACCGCGCGATCGTGCCCACCACCCGGTTCGCCGCCGTCTCCGTCAAGCTCCTCAACCGCACCGTCGCGGGCCTCACCAAGGCCGGGATCAGCCTCATGGGCTCCCGCGTCCTCGCCGTCCGCGGCCGCAAGAGCGGCGAGTGGCGCACCACCCCGGTCAACCTGCTCGTCCACGGGGGCGAGCGCTACCTCGTCGCCCCGCGCGGCCACGTGCAGTGGGTCCGCAACCTGCGCGCCTCCGGCACCGGCGAACTGCGGGTCGGCCGCCGGGTCGAGACCTTCCGCGCCGTCGAGGTCGCCGACGCCGACAAGCCCGAGGTGCTCCGCGAGTACCTGCGCCGCTGGGCCTGGGAGGTCAAGTACTTCTTCGAGGACATCACCGTCGACTCCTCCACCGAGGACCTGCTCCGCATCGCCCCGGGCTTCCCGGTCTTCCGCGTCACCGAAGCGGAGTGACGGACCGGCAGGGTGCGCGCGTCGGCCTCGCCACCCCGGCGCGGACGGACGGCACGGGCATGCTGGGGGCATGTTCGTCTTCAACCTGAGCAGCGCGTTCGTCACGTTCTT
The DNA here is from genome assembly GCF_000720635.1 of Streptomyces sp. NRRL WC-3742. GTDB lineage: Bacteria > Actinomycetota > Actinomycetes > Streptomycetales > Streptomycetaceae > Kitasatospora. The sequence continues at coordinate 75,743 of NZ_JOCF01000022.1, forward strand.
CGCCGTGGTCGGCCCGCCCAAGACCCTGCTGGCCTTCGCCCGCCTGGCCGGCGACCGCACCACCCGCGACCTGCGCCGCCTCGCCGCGTGGAGCACCGGGATCGCCGCCTTCATCGGCCTGGTGCTCGGCTTCGGGGCGAAGTACGTGACGAACCTCTTCCACATCAGCGACCAGTCGTTGCAGCTCGCCGGCGGGACGATCTTCTTCGTCTACGCCGTCGCCCTCGTCTTCGGCGTCCACCTCGGCGCCGAGGGCGAGGACGACGAGCACCTGCCCAACCCCCTGGTCGACGGCATCCGCGCCCTGCTGCTGCCCTACATCGCCAGCCCCCTGGCGATCACCGCCGTCCTGGTCGCCTCGCTCAACCAGGACGCCTGGAGCTGGAAGGCCACCGTCGCGGGCGCCTACGTCTCCGTCGCGGTGATCAACTACCTCTGCGTCGCCGTCCTCGCCCCGCTGCTGCGCCGCACCCACCGCACCTCGCTGGAGGTGCTCTCCCGGCTGCTGGGCCTGCTGCTCGCGGCGGTGGGCGTCGAGCTCATGCTCGAGGGACTCGCCGGTCTCGGCGTCCACCTGCCGGACGGCCACTGACCCGGGCACACCGGCAGCGGTCACCGCGTGCCGCACCGCCCCCGCGCGGCTCCGCCGCCCGAGGGGCCCTGCCCGCGGGCCCGTCCGCGGGGCCTCCTACGATCGGGCTTCGGCGGACGGCCGGCTCCCTCCCAAGGGTGAGCCGGCCGTCCGCCGCCGACACGACACGACGGCCCCGCCGACGGCGACAGGATCGCCCACCGAGGAGGAACCTCCATGCAAGCCCGGAAGATCGGCGCTGCCGCCGCGACCGCGGTGGCGCTCCTGGCAGCCCGCGACCTCGTCCAGAAGAAGCACGCGCTGCTGCGGAACTTCCCGGTGCTCGGGCACGCCCGGTACCTGCTGGAGACGATCGGTCCGGAGCTGCGGCAGTACATCGTGACCTCCAACGAGGAGGAGCGCCCCTTCAGCCGCGACCAGCGCACCTGGATCTACGCCTCGGCGAAGGAGGAGAACAACTACTTCGGCTTCGGCACCGAGGTCGACGTCGAGCACGTCCAGGGCCACGCCTACCTGAAGCAGCGCACCTTCGCCGGCAAACTGCCCGACGCCCACGACCCGAAGGCCCCGCTGCCCTCGGCCAAGGTGCTCGGCGGCCCGCGCGGGCGCGCCAAGGCGTTCCGGCCCGCCAGCGTCGTGAACATCTCGGCGATGAGCTTCGGCTCGCTCTCCGGCGCGGCCATCGGCGCGCTCAACAAGGGCGCGGCCGAGGCCGGCGCCATGCACAACACCGGCGAGGGCGGCCTCTCCCCGCACCACCGCCAGGGCGGCGACCTCGTCCTCCAGATCGGCACGGCCTACTTCGGCTGCCGCGACGAGGACGGCAGCTTCAACCTCGACAAGCTCAAGGAGGTCGTCGCGGGCGCGCCCGTCCGGGCGATAGAGATCAAGCTCTCCCAGGGCGCCAAGCCGGGCCTGGGCGGCATGCTGCCCGGCGCCAAGGTGACGCCCGAGATCGCAAAGATCCGCGGCATCCCGGCGGGCAAGGACTGCGCCTCCCCGTCGCGGCACACCGCCTTCCACGACGTCGACTCCATGCTCGACTTCGTCGAACTGGTCGCCACCGAGACGGGCCTGCCGGTCGGGATCAAGAGCGCCGTCGGCGAGATGGCCTTCTGGCAGGAGCTGGCCGCCCTGATGGCCCGGGGCGACCGCGGCGTCGACTTCGTGACCGTCGACGGCGGCGAGGGCGGCACCGGCGCCGCGCCGCGCATGTTCGCCGACTCGGTGTCGCTGCCGTTCCGGATGGGCTTCTCCCGGGTCTACGGCACCTTCGCCGAACTGGGCCTGACGGACGAGCTCACCTTCATAGGCTCCGGCAAGCTCGGCCTGCCCGAGAACGCCGCCGTCGCCTTCGCCCTGGGCGCCGACATGATCAACGTCGCCCGCGAGGCGATGCTGTCCATCGGCTGCATCCAGGCCCAGAAGTGCCACACCGACAAGTGCCCCACCGGCATCGCCACCCAGAACCCGTGGCTGGCCCGGGGCCTCGACCCGGCCTCCAAGTCCACCCGCGCCGCCGTCTACCTGCGCGCCCTGCGCAAGGAGCTGATCAAGGTCTCCTCCGCCGTCGGCGTCGCCCACCCGGCGCTCATCACCCCCGACGACATCGAGATCCTCAACGGCGACTACGAGGCCCGCACCCTGTCCGCCGTCTACGGCTACAAGGAGGGCTGGGGCGCCCTCGGCCCCGACCTCGCCTCGGAGATCACGGCGCTGGTCACCGACTCGGCCCACTGACCGGGCCCACTGACCGGGCCCTCTGACCGGGCCCTCTGAGCGGGCCCACGGACGTACGGAAGGACCGCCGCCCCCGCTCGCAGGGGTGGCGGTCCCTCGCCGTGTTCAGAGGTTCTTCGCGAGCGCCGCCAGGTAGTTGCGCATCATGTGGTCGCGCACGCCCTCGCCGGTCGGCTCGAACGCGGCGGAGGTCAGGCCCCTGGCGCGGTCGGCCACACCCGCGAGCAGGCCGCTGCCGCCCTCGTGGACCGTCCCCTTGGAGTCGATGAAGCGCAGCGTGTCGACGTGGGTGAAGGCGGGCTCGGGCGGCAGCTGGGCGACCACGTCGTTGTTGTTGACGAAGCGGTAGCCGCGGCCCCTGAACGCCTTGTTGTACGCGGCGGTGAGCAGGCGGTCGCAGGTGCGCGGCTGGCCGAAGGTGTACACGCCGTCGGCGGTCAGGCGCGGGTCCTCGAGCTGGAGGCGGGCCGCGGCGAGCATCGCCAGGGCGCCGCCGAGGCTGTGGCCGGTGAACCAGACGCTCTGCCCGTCGGTGCGCAGTTCGAGGACGGCCTTGCGGACCTCGGGGAAGACCGACTCCAGGGCCTCGGCGAAGCCGTGGTGCACGTAGCCCGTCCCGGAGGGGCCGGGCCAGGGCGGGGTGGTGCCGTCGGTGAGCCAGTCGCGGATCTCCCGGGGCTCGGTGCCCCGGAAGGCGACGACGATCATCCGGGGGCTCGCCATCGTGTACGCCTGGGTGTCCTGGAGGGGGAAGGGCGGGGTGAACGCGGTCGCGTGGTGGCGGACCGTGTCGAAGCCCCAGTCCCGGGCCTGCCGGTCGATCGTGACACCGTCCTTGTAGGCGAGGTCGCAGGCCCGGGCCAGGCAGTAGGCGTGGGCGAGGCCGTAGCCGGCGGCGTCGTGGTCGAAGGTGGTGGGTGCGGCCATGGCGGGCTGCCTTTCGGTGGAGGCGTGTCCCTCGTTGCTAGCGGACACGCTCCCGGCCGTCGCGGTGGCGGCGCCCGTACGTCATCCGGACGGAGCCGCGATGACGCCCGGCCGCCGAGGCGTGGTCGGCACGGTCGGCGCGATCGGAGGAGGCAGAGCCGGCTGAGCGGGACCTCCTCGGCGTCTCAGGCGGTGGCGGGCTGGTCGTGGGTGGAGCAGTGGATGCCGCCCCCGCCGGAGGCGATGGTGTCGATCGGCAGGGCGACGATCTCGCGGCCCGGGAACTGGTCGGTGAAGACCTCGTGGGCGTGCCCGTCGGCCCGGAAGTCGCCGAACTGCGGGAGGTAGACGGCCTTGTTGCCGATGTAGAAGTTCATGTACGAGGAGACGAAGGCGTCGCCGCGGCCGGTGATCCTGTCCGGGTCGGGCTGGCTGATCTCGATCACCCTGAGCTTCCGGCCGGTGGCGTCGGTGGCCTCGGCGAGGACGGCCCGGGCCTGGTCGGCGGAGCGGGACCAGACGTCCGCCGGGGTGCCGGGGAAGGCCCGGTCCAGGAGGACGACGCCGGGGGCGACGAAGCGGGTCAGGCAGTCGACGTGGGCGTCGGTGATGTCCTTGCCCTTGACGCCAGCCAGCCAGATCACCTTGGTGACGCCGAGCGCCTTCTTCAGCTCGGCCTCGACCTGGTCGCGGCTCATCCCCGGATTGCGGTTGTCGTTGACGACGGAGCTCTCGGTGACCATCAGGGTGCCCAGGCCGTCCGTCTCGAAGGAGCCGCCCTCGCCGACGAGCCGGGTCTCGACGCGCTCCACGCCGTACTTGGCGAGCACCGCCCGGGCGACCTTGGAGTCGTTGCCGCGCTGCTGCTTGCCGCCCCAGCCGTTGAAGTTGAAGTCGACGCCCTTGACCTTGCCGCCCTCCTCGACGAACACCGGCAGGGTGTCCCGCGCCCACAGGTCGTCCACGGCGATGGGCACGACCTCGACGGCCGAGCCGCACGCCTTCTTCGCGGCCTCCGCCTGCTCCGGACGGGCCATCAGCACGACCGGTTCGCGGGCGGCGATGGCCTGGGCGAGGCCCGCGACGTCGCGGCGGACGTCGGGGAGCTGCTCGCCCCAGACGCTCTCGGAGGCGGGCCAGGACATGACGGTGCGCGGGTGCTTCTCCCACTCCGCGCCGAAGCGCCGGGCGCCGGGGGCGCCGGGGGTGCCGGGGGTGCCGGGGGTGCCGGGCGTCCCGGGCGTCCCGGGAGCGCCGCCCGGCTGGGTCGGCGGGACGGCGCCCTCCGGGTCCTCGACGCCGTTGGGGTCGCAGGCGGTGAGGCCGAGGGTGAGGGCGCCGACCCCGGCGCCGACGGCGGCGAGGGAGCGGATCATGGTGCGGCGGGACGGGGTGCTGGTCATCTGGATCCTCCGGCTGTGGGTCGGGGTGGTCTCGAAGGGTCGGGCGGGTTACGGCATCACGGCATCGGCTCGTGCATGGTCGAGCAGTGGATGCCGCCGCCGCCCGTCATCAGCCGGTCGACGTCGAGCTGGACGACCTCGCGGCCGGGGAAGGCCGCGGCGAGCGTCTCCCGGGCGGCGGCGTCCTTGTACGGGTCGCCGAACTGGGCGGTGACGACGCCGCCGTTGACGAGGTGGAAGTTGAGGTAGGAGTCCACGAACTTGGAACTGCGCGAGCGGACGGTGTCCGGGCCGTGCACCACGATCACCTGCAGCCGGCGGCCCCGGGCGTCGGTGGCGGCGGACAGGATGGCGAACTGCTCGCGGGCGTCGCGGGCCCACGCGTCGTCTCGGTCGGCCGGCGGCAGCTGCACCATGACCACGCCGGGGCGGACGAACCGGGAGGTCACGTCCACGTGGTCGTCGGTGATGTCCTGGCCTCTGATGCCGGGCAGCCAGATCATCTTGTCGGCGCCGTAGGCGTCCAGGACGGCGTCCTCGATCTCGGCCCGGCTCGTGCCGCGGTTGCGGTTCTTGTTGACCAGGCTGCTCTCGGTGGCCATCACCGTGCCGTCGCCGTCGGTCTCGATCGCGCCGCCCTCGCCGACGAAGTCCGCGTAGGAGTGGCGCAGCCCGCGGCGGGCGGCGATCCGCTCGGCGACCCGGGCGTCGTCGTAGTGGACCTGCTTGTTGCCCCAGCCGTTGAAGTTGAGGACCACGGCGTCCATGCCGCCGTACCCGTCGCGGCGGAACACCGGCGCGGTGTCGCGCATCCACAGGTCGTCGGTGGGGATCGCGGTGATCACCTCCACCCGGGGGCCGCAGCGGGCGCGGGCCTTGTCCGCGCTCCAGTCGTCGGGGGCGCACAGGACGACCGGCTCGAACTCGGCGATCGTCCGGGCGATCAGGGCGATGTCCTCCTGGACGCCGCCCAGGCGCAGGCCCCACACACCTCGGCGCGAGGGCCAGGACATCCAGGTCCGCGCGTGCGGGGCGTCGTCCGCCGGCACCCAGAAGCGGGGCAGGTCGTCGTGGTAGCCGGTCATGAGGGTTCTCCAGTTCGTGCGACGGTGCCGGGCCGGGGTCGCCGGGCCGGGGTGCTGGGTGGCACCGGCCTGCGGCTTCAGGCTCGCACTGACTGAAAAATCAGTCAAACTTATGGGCGTGTCATGACTCCACAGGAGGGACGTCCTTGCGGAGCGTGACGGATTCTCCCGGCCGGAACCCGGGATCTCCCGGCTAGGACCCGAGCCGGGAGACCTCGATGTCGATCGCGTCCATCATCAGCGTGCGGGCGTGCGCCAGCGGCAGACTGCCGCTGAGCCAGCGGGTGCTCAGCCCCTCCAGCAGGGCCGTCAGCCGCTCCGCCGCACCGGCCAGCGCCACCGCCGAGGACATCGGCCGTACGGTGCCCAGCAGCTCGGCGATCTCCTGAACCCACACCCGGGTGGCCCGCGCCAGGTCCTCGCGCAGCGTCTCGTCGAACACCGCGCTCGCCCGCAGCTCGCCCCAGGCGGTGCTGTTCTCCCGCACCTCGACGGTGTCCTGGAGCTCCAGCAGCAGCGTCTGGTCCAGCTCCTCGCGCGCCGTCAACGGCGGTGCGTCCGCGGCGCGTTCGGTCGTGTAGCGCTCGGCGCGGTCGTTGATGAACTCCAGCGTCTGCCGGAGGATGCCCGTGCGGTCCTTGAAGTGGTAGTAGATCAGCGCGGTGGACACGCCCGCCTCGGCGGCGAGCTCCTCCACGCGCAGCCCGCGCACTCCGCGCCGCGCGATCACCCGCGCCGCTGCTTCCATGATCGAGGTTCTACGACTGGCCACGATCCACCACCTTACCCGCAGTCCGGGCCAAGATCGCCCGCCCGCTGAAAGTCCCGTCAGCACGGCGGGGGCGAGCCGCGACCCGCTACTCGAAGCGGCCCGGGTCCCCGGCGCCGTAGCGGATGATCTCCGGCTCGCCGCTGGAGAAGTCGACGACGGTGGTCGGCTCGGTGCCGCAGTCGCCCGAGTCGACGACGGCGTCGAGGACGTGGTCGAGCCGCTCCTTGATCTCCCAGCCCTGGGTCATCGGCTCGTCCTCGTCGGGGAGGATCAGCGTGCTGGACAGCAGCGGCTCGCCGAGCGCGGCGAGCAGGGCCCGGGTGACGGCGTGGTCGGGGATGCGCACGCCCACCGTCTTCTTCTTCGGGTGCATCAGACGGCGCGGCACCTCCTTGGTGGCGGGCAGGATGAAGGTGTAGCTGCCCGGCGTCGCGGCCTTGACGGCGCGGAAGACGTTGTTGTCCAGCTGCACGAACTGCCCCAGCTGCGCGAAGTCCTGGCACATCAGCGTGAAGTGGTGCCGCTCGTCCAGCCGCCGGATCGACCGGATCCGGTCGAGCCCCTCACGGTTGTCCAGCCGGCAGCCGAGCGCGAAGCAGGAGTCGGTCGGATAGGCGACGAGGGCCCCGGATCGCAGGCTGTCGGCCACGGTCGCGATGGTCCGCGGCTGGGGGGACTCGGGGTGCACGTCGAAGTACTTGGCCATTGGCCGACCCTACAGCGGGGCCACCCCTAATGCCCGGTCGGCACGTTGGACCTTCCGTCCACCGACCGGTGGACGGAAGAGGTGGCCCTGCCAGTAACATGAGTACCCCTCATGTTCTAGTCGGGAGGCTCCCATGCCGGACCGCTACGACCTGCCCGCGAACTTTCGCTGGGGCGCCGCCACCGCCGCCTACCAGATCGAGGGGGCGGTGGAGGAGGACGGCCGCGGCCCGTCCGTCTGGGACACCTTCTGCGCCCGCCCCGGCGCCGTACGGGACGGGCACAGCGGGGCGGTGGCCTGCGACCACTACCACCGCTACGCCGAGGACATCGAGCTCATGCGGGGCCTCGGCCTGGACGGCTACCGCTTCTCCATCGCCTGGCCCCGCGTCCTGCCCACCGGCCGCGGCGCCGTGAACCCCGCCGGACTCGCCTTCTACGACCGCCTCGTGGACGCCCTCCTCGAGGCCGGGATCACCCCGCTGCCCACCCTCTTCCACTGGGACCTGCCCCAGGCCCTCGAGGACTCCGGCGGCTGGCTCGACCGCGACACCGCCCACCGCTTCGCCGACTACACCGCCGTCGTCACCGACCGCCTCGGCGACCGCGTCCCCGCCTGGATCACCCTCAACGAGCCCTTCGTCCACACCGTCTACGGCTACGCCCTCGGCATCCACGCCCCCGGCCGCACCCTCATGTTCGAGTCCCTCCCGGCCGCCCACCACCAGCTCCTCGCCCACGGACTGGCCGCCACCGTCCTCCACGACCGGGGCCTGGAGGTGATGCTCGCCAACAACCTCACCCCGGTCGAACCGGCCACCGGCTCACCCGCCGACGCGGCCGCCGCCGATGCCTACGATGCCCTCCACAACCGGCTGTTCACCGACCCCGTCCTCCTCGGCCGCTACCCCGACCTCTCCGCCCTCGGCGTCCCCGACGACCTCTACGGCGCCATCCACTCCGGCGACACCGAGCTCATCCACACCCCCGGCCTCGACGCCCTCGGCATCAACTTCTACAACCCCACCCGCGTCGCCGCCCCCACCCAACCGGACCTCCCCTTCGACCTCGTCGACATCCCCGACGTCCCCCACACCGCCTTCGGCTGGCCGGTCGTCCCCGAAGCCCTCACCCGCCTCCTCCTCACCCTCCGCGACCGCTACGGCCAGGCCCTCCCACCCCTCACCGTCACCGAGAACGGCTGCTCCCTCACCGAGACCACCACCCCCGACCAGCCCCGCATCGACTTCCTGTCCGCCCACCTCCACGCCCTCGCCCGGGCCGTCGCCGAAGGCATCGACGTCCGCGGCTACTACACCTGGTCCCTCCTCGACAACTTCGAATGGGCGGAGGGACTCCTCAGCCAGCGCTTCGGCCTCGTCCACGTCGACTTCGCCACCCAGAAGCGCACCCCCAAGGCGTCCTACGCCTGGTACCGGGACGTCATCGCCGCCCACCGGGGGCGGTAGCCGCCCGGGGCCGCCTTCGGTGGGCGCAGCGCCCCAGCCCGGTGACCGGATCGTTCCGCATCCGGGCCCGATGGGGCCTTCGCCCGGGCATCCCGCGGGGGTGAGGATGAGGGCATGACCAACGCACTCCTCGTCATCGACGTCCAGGACTCCTTCCTCCAGCGCGAGAACTGGGCGGCAGTCTCCGACCCCGGGATCGTCGGGCAGGTGAGCAAGCTCGTCGAGCACGCCCGGTCCGAGGGCGACCTCGTCGTCTGGGTCCTGCACTCCGAGCCCGGCACCGGGACGGTCTTCGACCCCGCCCTCGGCCACGTCCGCCTGATGGACGGACTGGAGCCGGCGCAGGGCGAGCCCGTCGTCACCAAGTCCTCGCACAACGCCTTCACCACCACCAACCTGCAGCAGCTGCTCACCCAGCACGGGATCCGCGACCTGATCGTCAGCGGCATCCGCACCGAGCAGTGCTGCGAGACCACCACCCGGGTCGCGGCCGACCTCGGCTACGAGGTCACCTTCGTCGTCGACGCGACCGCCACCCACCCGATCGAGCACCGCGACGCCCCCGCCGGGCGCAGCCTCGAGGAGATCCTCGCGGACCCGCGCACGCTCAGCACGGAGGAGATCATCGCCCGTACCGAGTACGCTCTGGCAGGCCGCTTCGCCACCGTCACCACCGTGAAGGAGCTGACCGGATCGTGACCCGCGTCGTCTTCCTGCTCGTCCCGCAGCTGCACCTGCTGGACCTCTCCGGGCCCGCCCAGGTGTTCTCGACGGCGGCCGACCACGGCCTCGGCTACGAGATCGGCTACGTGGCCGAGCAGGAGGACGTCCCCACCGCGCAGGGGCTCACGCTGCGCGCCCCCGTCGAGTGGCCCGTCCTCACGCCGGAGGACCTTGTCGTCGTCCCCGGCTGGCGGGCGCCGAAGCTGCGGGCGCACGGGGAACTCGCCCCGGCGACGCTGGAGCGGCTGGCCGCCCACCACGCGGCCGGCGGCACCGTCGCCAGCGTCTGCGCGGGCGCGGACGCGCTCGGCCGGGCGGGCCTGCTGGACGGGCGCCGCTGCACCACCCACCACGACCTGCACGACGAACTGGCCCGCCGCCATCCGAGGGCGGCCGTGGTCCGCGACGTGCTGTACGTGGTGGACGACCGGGTGGTGACCTCCGCCGGCATCGCCAGCGGCATCGACCTGGCCCTGCACCTGGTCGCCGTCCGGCACGGCCCGGCGGCCGCCGCCAGGATCGCCCGGGAGATGGTCGTCTACGCCCGGCGCAACGGCGAGGAACGCCAGGCCAGCGCGATGCTGCGGCACCGCGCCCACCTGGTCGACGCCGTCCACCGGGTGCAGGACCTGATCGACGCCCGCTTCACCGACCGGCTCAGCCTCGCCGACCTCGCCGGCGCCTCGGGCGTGAGCGAGCGCACCCTCACCCGCCACTTCACCGAGGCCACGGGCCTCACCCCGCTGCGCTACCAGCAGGAACTGCGCGTCGAGCGGGCCGAGCACCTCCTCGCGCACGGCGCGACCACGGAGGCGGCCGCCCGCGCGGTCGGCTTCCAGGACGCCCGGATGCTGCGCCGACTGCGCGCCCGCGCGGGGGCTGGGTTGGAGTTCGACGACGGCGAGCGCCTTGTCGTAGGGGTTGCCCTCCCGGCCGAGGCAGATCCAGCCGCCCGCGCCCTTGACCATCGCCTTCCCGGATCGGCCCGGACCAGCGGGACCCGGTTGAGGTAGCTGTTCTGCAGATCCCGTGAATTGACGATCGGTCAGGACATTGTCACGGGTCCCGTCGTCCCGTCCGGCAGTCGTGCGGTCCCCGGCGTCGCGGATCGGGGGCTCCCTGAGGAGTCTCCGGGCGCGTGATGCGGTCGAAGAGGTGGTCGCCGACCCGGCTGCCGTTCGGAAGAGTCGTGTCGCGGACGGCTTGGTACAGGCTCATGGCCGCCTCTGCCTGCGAGCGGCCTCGCAGCGTGGGTGCGAGGCAGTCGAGGACGAGGTCGGCAGTGGCGTGGTCGGCAGCGGACTTGTGGAGCCAGGCAGCCGCGCGATCGATGACCTCCGGTGATTCGGTCACGTCGCCGAACAGTTCGCGCAGTCCGCTGCGGAGGAGGGACTCCGGCAGCGGCGAGGACGCGCGGAGCAGCCACGGAGTCCCCGCGTCCTCACCGTGCATCAGGGCGAGCAGGCAGAGGCGCCCTGCCGACGCGGGCCGATCCCTGGCCAGCCAGTTCTCGACCTCGCGAACCAGCATCGGGCGCATGTCGGGCCTTGCCACGAGGAGGTCGAGGACGGCCAGTACCGCGCTTCGGAGTGTGCGGTCGTCCGTCTGGACGAGATTGCGGAGCCGGGTCATCGCCAGTCGGCGGGCGCTCTGCGTACTGCCCCCGTCGAGCAGGACTCCCCGGCAGACCTCCGCGACGACCGCGCGGACGGGTGTGGCCTGCTTCGCCCACCTGGAAAGCGCCTTCCAGGTGGTGCCGGACATGTGGTCGTCCTTCAGCGTGCCCTCCGTGACGGTGACCAGGAGTGGCGCACGGTCCGCCTGGAGTGCCAAGTCCCTCAGGGCGTCCAGGTCCTGCGACTTCCGATGCCTGAGGACCAGTGCGGTGAGGGCGCGCGGAGACGGGTCGCTGTTGATCCGGGGACGGACGGGCAGGCTCACCAGCCACTTCAGCAGCACGGTGCGAAACGACGGGAAGTTGTCCCAGACGTAGCCGAGGACGGCCTCCGAGTACCCGGGACGGCCGAAGGTGACGCGGTCCTGCGGATCGACGTCGGCGGAGAGCGCCAGCAGCCGCGGGCGTAGCCCCCGCCCGCCGAAGATCGTTCCGATGGTGGGCGAGCCGACGGCCTGCGGTCCGCCGGACGCGGCCTCGATGGCGGTCTCCAGCGCGTGCGCGTCCGCACCGATCACCGAGGCTGGTGCGGCGCCGTGGATGGCCAACGCGAGCAGCAGGCAGCGGTCCGGGAGCGAGAGCGGCGACTCCTTGGCGGCGGGCGGCCTGGTCGGGTCGTTGAAGAGCAGGTCGAAGTGGTTCCGCCAGTCGGCGAGAGCCAGCTCGATCTGAGCCTGCAGCCCGTCGGCCGGTGTGGCCGGTGTGGCCGGCGGGGCCAGGTGCTCCAGCCTCACGGGACGGTCGACGGGGCCAGCCGCCCCGTCGTGGTCGGCAGCGGCCTCCCGCTGCCTGTGGGTCGCCCACTGCCGGACGACCGTCTCCACACAGCGCACGGCCTCGACAGCGTCCCGTCCCTGGATCGATGCCCTGGCGTTCGCCGTCCGGACGTACTTGATCAGTGCACCCAGGCCCCTCGCTTCGAGGTGGTGCTCGACGAGCTGCTGGGCGTTCGGTGGTTGCGACAGGTGAACGACCTTGACCCCCGGTCCGACCCACCCGTGGTGGCCGGCCCAGAGTTCGTCCGTGGCGGTCACCACCAGGCGTGAGTCGGCGCCGCGCAGGCTTGCCGCGAACGTGGAGAGTCGGTCGAGGAAGTCGCGGTCGAAGCGGTCGCTCTCGAGGTCCTTCAGCTCCAGCAGGTAGGTGTGGTCGGGAGCAAGAGGCAGTCGTCCGACGGACGGGTGGTTCCAGTCGGCCTCGAGGTCCAACAGGACGGAATCCGCCGAGGCGTGGCGGGCGCAGAGCTGTCGGGCGAAGGTGGTGGCACCGTAGCCCCGGCGCGCGACGATCAGGAGGACACCGTGGCTGCCGCCCGGTCGGAGCGCGTCGGCGCCGTCCGACCATGCCCGTTCCCACACCGACGGTCGGAAGAAGACGGTGGACCGGACCAGTTCGGCCCTGCTGAGCTCCGTCCCGTCGAGGACGTCGCGCTTGCGGGTCTCCTGGTTCAGGTTCTCGATGTGGTTGGCGAGTACGTCGATGTTGGTGATCCGGGAGGCAGACGCGCCCTGTTGGGGACGAGCATCACGCGCGTCGAAGGGTGCCGGCAGGACGAATGGCGGTGGTGCGGTTCCGGGATCACCTTCCGATCCCGACGTTCGACGTTGTGCGGGAAGCGATGCGAGCAGGCCCTCCAGGTCGTCGACCGGCCGGTGGTCGTCGGTGCTCACTCGGTGATCCGCCCTTCCTCGAAGGCCCGGTCGGTGCGGTTGATCTGTCGGGTCCGCAAGGTGTCGATCTTGTCCGCCAAGGTGTTGATGTTGACGTTGCCGGAGACCTGAATGCCGCTCGGAGGCGGCGGGGTCGTCCTGCGCTCTTCTCCTTCCTCCTGGAGGGACGGCACCTGGGGCTCCTCCAGGTACTGGGCGACCACGCTGGGGCTGAGTCTCGGCACGTGGACCCACGCCGTTCGGGTGAACCCCTTGCCCGCCACGGTGGCGGGCGCCGGGAGGAAGTCGCGCTCCGGCAGAAGCCTGCTCCGGCGGGCCAGAACTACCCGCCGGTACATCTCGTCGGACAGCACGAGGGCGGTGTAACTCCCGTGGGCGCTCGCGGCGGCGATGCCTGCTCGGACGGCGTCGCTGTCGACGAACCGTGCCACATCGTTGATGGCGTCCGCGAGGTTGCTCTCGGGCATGGGGCCGACGTGCACGCTCACCCGGACGAGCAGCGGCGGGTCCTCACGCTGACGCTGCTGCTCGTAGCCGTGCAACTCCTCGTCCAGCAGACGGATGAGCGGGTCGACCAGCCGCCAGGTCCGGGCCGGCGGAAGCACGAGAATGCAGCCGTCGCCGGTGTTCTGGCGGTACGTCGGGCTCTTCCACTCCGCGAGAAGGTCGCTCCGCGTGAATGCCGACTCCAGAGCGTCGTCCAGGGCACGACGCAGGAAGGGCTGGCGGTGTTCGGGGGCTTTGCTGAAGTCCTTGATGTCAACCGCGATGAGCGTGTGTTCGGGTGGCAGGTCCCAGGGATGGGCCGCAACGGTGCTGTTCATGGAGTGGGTCCGTTTCTGGTCGGTCACATCGGTGAGCTGCCGTCAGCCTGCCTGCACTACGGAGATCATCATCGCTGGCAGCGCGGCCAGCGTGACCCCGATCCCGCCCAGGACCAGTGAGCATCGCACCCGGACATGCTTCTTCCAGGCGATTCGGGAGAGCACCACCAGTTGGCGGCTCAGCGCCGGCAGCAGGTCCTGCTCGGAGAGTGCCTCGGTCAGCTCGTCGGCGCTCCAGTGCCTCAGATGACCGAAGTAGATGACATCGTTCCGCCGGTCATCGTTCCGCCGGTCATCGGTGTCGCCACGAGGGCCGATCCGGGGGGCGACCGCCGCGATGGCGAAGACGAGAGCGGTGGCGACGAGTACCGCGCTGAACCAGAGGCACACCGCGGTGACGGTCTGCCTCCCCGCCGAGTGCGTCCCAGGGGGCGGCGTGGTCTGCGCGACGCCCGCAATCGCCACCAGGGCGGCGGTTTCGAGGCTCAGGGCGAACGATGCCTTGACGTCCACCCGGCCGATCCACTCGGACAGCGAGCTGTGGATTCGCCAGGCCGTGTCGAGTCCACCGGCGACGGCGACGGCGACCGGAACGTCGGCGCCCGGAACGTCGGCGCCCGAGCGCCCCGGGAACGAGTGGCGGTCGGATTCGATGGTCGGGGCGCTCATGCGGTTCTCCCGTTCGGTCGATTTCCGGGCCGGTCCGCGGTGCGGCGACCGGCTGATCATCTTTGTACGCGAGGCGGAGGGGGCCGTCTGCGTCAAACTGCGCAGAGGGAAGAAGCAGAGGGAACGAGAGACCGGCTACGCCGACGTACGAGGGGAGTGGGAGATGGCCGGATCGCCGTTGCCCGAGGAGTGGGGACGCCTGATCAGGTCTGTCGGCCAGGAGGTGCGCTGGCGGCCTGGCGAGCTCCTGATGCGCGAGGGTGATACCGCCGATCGAGTGGTTCTCCCGCAGAGTGGGTTGGCGAAGGTCACCTCGGTCTCCACGACCGGTTTCACCAGCCTCTTCGCGCTGCGCGGACCGGATGAACTGCTCGGTGAGCTGTCCTGCGTGGACGGTGGGCCCCGGTCGGCGACGGCGACGGCGATGGGAGAGGTGAAGGGGACGGCCGTACCGGCGCCCAGATTCACCGCCCTCATGGAGGAGCACGGTGGGCTCGCGTTGGCCGTGCTGCGGTGCGTGGCCGAACGGCTGCGGGAATCCGACGTCGGCCGGGCGGACCTCGGCGCGCTGCCGACGGTCGCACGTACGGCACTGGTCCTCGCGAGGCTCTCCCAGAGCTATGGGGCCCCGGTAGCGGGGGACCTCGCGGCACGGCGCCTGGTCATCAACCAGCAGGAGCTCGCCGGAGCGGTAGGCGCCTCTCGCGAGTCGGTGGTCCGTGTCCTGCGTGTCCTCACGGACTGCCGCCTGGTCACCGTTTCGCGAGGACAGATCGTGGTTCGAGACCCCGCAGTACTCCTGCGCTGGCCCGGCGTCGAGTCCCGCTGAGTCCCGCCGGGACCAGCCGCTTTGCTGTGGAACGCGCCGCCCGGACCTCGCCATTTGTTTTGGGCGTGAAGGAGGAGTACTGTCGCCGAGTCGCCTCAGCGGCCACCCCACTTCGACAGCCCATGCAGATGGGTCTCGTCGGCGTTCCTGCCAATCGGCTGGGGCGTGAATTTCGGGAGAATCCCGGAATGCGCTAATGTGGTGGACGTCGCGAAAAGCGGCCCCGGCCAGTTCGGGAAATCGGATGAATGAAACTCCGGTAAACGGAGCGGAAAGCATCTGGTAAGCTGGAAACACGAAAGAACGAAGCGCCCGGAGGGCCCGCTGGAAGGCGGTCCGAAGGAAGCGTCCGTTC
>NZ_JOCF01000023.1 GCF_000720635.1 Streptomyces sp. NRRL WC-3742
CCTCGAGGGAGAGGGCGAGGGCGCGGGGTTCGGCGAGGGTGTGGGCGACGGCGAGGCCGCGGAGGTGGTGGGTGGCGGACGCGGCGGCGTCGCCGCGGAGTTCGGCGAGGAAGCCGAGTTCGGCGTGGACGAGGTGGTCCCCGGCGAGGGAGGAGACGTCGGCGTAGCCGTCGCGCAGGTGGTGGAGGTGGGTTTCGGCGGCGTCGAGGTCGCCGGAGCGGCGGGCGCCGAGGGCGAGGCCCATTTCGGCGTGGATCTCGCCGTACTTGTAGCCCTGTTCGGTGGCGCTGCGGCGGGCCTGTTCGTGGAGGTCGCGGGCGCGGTCCCAGTCGCCGGCGAGGAGGGCGAGGCGGCCCAAACCGGAGGTGCGGGCGGAGACTTCGGCGGCGAGGTCGAGCTCGCGGGCGATGCGGAGCCCTTCGAGCTGGCGGCGTTCGGCCTCCTCGTAGTCGCCCTTGATCTCGGCGAGGGCGGCGAGCGGGGAGACGGTCTGGAGTTCGCCCCAGCGGTCGCCGATCTCGCGGAAGAGGGCGGCGCTGCGCAGCCCGTCGCGGCCGAGGCCGGCGAGGTCGCCGCGGATGAGGGCGAGGGTGGCGCGCAGGCCGAGGGCGGCAGCGGTGCCCCACTGGTCGCCGGCGGTGGTGAAGAGGTTCAGGGCGCGGTCGTTGAGTTCGGTGCTCCGGTCGGCGGCTCCGGCGCTGAAGAGGCCGTAGGCGCAGAGCCAGAGGGAGCGGGCGCGGCGGACGGGGTCGCAGAGGCCGTCGCCGTCGGGGGCGGGGGCGGCCAGGACGGGGGCGGCGGGCGCGCCGGTGAGGAGGGTGAACGCGGTGTGGAGGAGGGTGAGTTCGGCGTCGTACGCCGAAGGGGCGGCGTCGAGGACGGCGCGCAGGCTGCGGCGGGCCCGGGTGAGGCGGCCGCGCACGAGCCACCACCAGGCGAGCGCGGTGGCGAGGCGTACGGCCTGGGCGGGGGCTCCGGCGGTGGCGCGGCGGAGGGCTTCGTCGAGGGCGGCGAGCAGGTTGCCGGATTCGGTGTCGAGGCGGGTGAGCCAGGTGCGCTGGCAGGTGCTGCGCAGTTCGGGTTCGGCGCGTTCGGCGCGGGCGAGGTAGTGGGTGAGGTGGCGGTCGCGGACGGCGGGGAGGTCCTCCATCTCGTGGAGGCGTTCGGTGGCGTAGGCGGCGACGGATTCCAGGAGGCGGTAGCGCGGGCCGGTGGCGGAGGTGACCACGAGGACGAGGGAGCGGTCGACGAGCCGGATCAGCAGGTCGGCCACTTCGGAGACGGCGACGCCGTCGCCCGCGCAGACGGCTTCGGCGGCCTGGAGGTCGCAGCCGTCGCTGAACGCGGCGAGGCGGCGCAGCACGATGCGTTCGGGGGCGCTGAGCAGTTCCCAGCTCCAGTCGATGACGGCGCGCAGGGTCTGCTGGCGTTCGGGTGCGCCGCGCCGGCCGGAGGTGAGGAGTTGGAAGCGGTCGCCGAGGCGGGTGGCCAACTCGTGGACGCCGAGGGCCCGTACGCGGGTGGCGGCGAGTTCGAGGGCGAGGGGGATGCCGTCGAGGCGGCGGCAGATCTCGGTGACGGCCGACAGGTCGGAGGGAGCGGGGGAGAAGCCGGGGGCCGCTGCGGCGGCGCGCTGGGTGAAGAGCCGGACGGCGTCGTCGGTGGGGAGCGGTTCGACGAGGAAGACCTCCTCGCCGGGCAGGGCGAGCGGTTCCTGGCTGGTGGTCAGCACGCGCAGGCCGGGTGCGGTGCTCAGCAGGAGGGTGGCGAGGTCGGCGGCGGCGTCGACGACGTGTTCGCAGTTGTCGAGGACGAGCAGGGTGCACCGGTCGCGCAGCACGGATGCGAGGTGGTGGGCGGGGGAGGAGGTTCCGGCGCCGGAGACGGGGAGGGCGGCGGGGGCGTGGTCGCTGATGCCGAGGGCTGAGGCGACGACCTGGGCGAGTTCGGTGGCGGTGCCGTGGCGGACGCCGGAGAACTCCACGAACCAGGTGCCGTCGGGCAGGCCCTCGCGGCGGACGGCCTCGGCGGCGGCGACGGCGAGACGGGTCTTGCCGACGCCGCCCGGGCCGCTGAGGGTCACCAGGCGGGCGGTGCGCAGGAGTTGGGCGAGGTGGGCGAGGGCCTCGTCGCGCCCGATGAGCGGGGTGAGGGCGACGGGCAGGTTGGAGGAGGCGGCGGCGGGCGCGGGCGGTGGCGGGGGAGCGGCGGCGTTGAGTTCCGGGGCCTGGCGCAGTACCGCCTGGTGGAGCGCGGCGAGTTCGGGGCTCGGGTCGACGCCGAGGTCGTCGAGGAGGCGTGCGCGCAGGTCCTCGTACGCGGCGAGGGCCTCGCTCTGGCGGCCCGCCGCGTACAGGGCCCGGATCTGGAGGGCGCGCAGGCGTTCGCGCAGGGGGTGGCGGGCCGTCAGGTCGGCGAGTTCTCCGGCGAGGAGGGTGTGGTCGCCGGCGGCGAGGCGTGCCTCGGCCTGTTCCTCGAGGACGGACAGCCGCTGTTCGGTGAGGCGCTGCGCGGCGGCGCGGACGAACTCCTGGTCGGCGAAGTCGGCGTAGGCGGGCCCGCGCCACAGGTCGAGGGCCTCGGTGAGCAGCGCGGCGCGGGTGGCCGGGTCGGCGGCGTCGCGGGCGCGCCCGACGAGGCCGAGGAAGCGGGCGGCGTCGATCTCGTCGGTGGCGGCGTCGAGTTGGAGGCGGTAGCCGGCGGGCTGGTGCACCACGTGGTCGCGGCCGAGCGCCCGGCGCAGCTGGGAGACCTTGGCCTGCAGGGCGCCCGCGGGCCGCCCGGGCGGGCGGTCGCCCCAGAGGTCGTGGATGAGGCGGTCCGCGGGGACCGGGCCGCCGTCGTGTGCGAGCAGGTCGGCGAGCAGCGCCCGGACCTTCGTCTCCGGAACGCTGATGGCCACCCCGTCGTCGTCCCACACCGTCAGTGGGCCGAGCACCCCAAACCGCATGCGCGTCAATGTACGTCACGGGGCCCGTGGTTCTCGACGGCCACCCAGGTCAGAGCCGTACGGGAGGGGCCCGAAGCGGCCGTCAGCCGGTCCGAAGGTTTCCCGAAGCGGCCGGGCGCACAGTCGTATCGGCCGGTCGCAGCACGCGTTCCCGGCACGGGTGCGGGAGCACGAGCGTGGGAGGGAGCGGGAGCATGACCAGGTACGCGGGCCGTACGGCCGTCGTGGTCGGGGAGGCCACCGCGATCGGGCTGGCCATCGCCAAGCGCCTGGTGGAGGGCGGCGCCCGGGTCGTGCTGACCGCTCCGTCCGCCGAGGAGCGCCGGGCGCTGGGGTCCGAACTCGGCTCCAGTGCCCGGGTGGTGGCCGCGTCCGAGCTGACGGCCCGCCTCGGCCCCGGGGACGGTGTGGACCTGCTGTTCGCCGACACCGCTGCCACCGCCCGGCCGCTGCTGGCGCACCTGAGGGACGGCGGCGCGGTCGTGCTGACGGCGGCGGGCCAGCCGTCCGCCGCCGTGCGTGCGCTCGCGGGGGAGCTGGTCTCCCGGGGCGTGCGCGTCAACGCCGTGGCGCCGGGCTGTATCGAGGTGCCCGGCGGGGCACCCGTACCACCCCTGCCGCCGCTGGGCCGTCTCGGCGCCGCCGAGGAGGTGGCCCGGGCCGCGCTGTTCCTGGCCACCGAGGCGACGTTCACCACCGGAGTCCGCCTGCCGGTCGACGGCGGGCTCGGTTCCCCGTAGGACGACCTCCCCTCACCGAACCCCGAACCCCCGTCCGCGACAACCCTGGAGCACTTCCATGAGCACCGCAGCCGATTCGGCGGCGAAGACCGACCAGACGGCGGCACAGCAGGACACAGAGGCGCAGAAGCTGCCCATGTTCGCCCTGCTGGCCCTCGCGACCGCCGTCTTCATCACGAGCCTCACCGAGACCCTGCCCGCCGGTCTGCTCCCGGCGATGAGCCGCGACCTGGGTGTGAGCGAGTCCGCGACCGGGCAGACGGTCACGATCTACGCGCTCGGCACCGCGCTGACCGCGATCCCGCTGACGGCGCTGACCTCCGCCTGGCGCCGCAAGCGGCTGCTGCTGACGTCCATGGCGGGCTTCGCCGTCGCCAACACCGTCACGGCCGTCTCCTCCGCCTACGGCCTGACCATGGTGGCCCGCTTCGTCGCCGGAATCGCGGCGGGCGTGGCCTGGGCGCTGCTGGCCGGGTACGCGCGCCGGCTGGCCCCGCCGCACCTGCAGGGCCGGGCGATCGCGGTGGCGATGGCGGGTATCCCGGTGGCGCTGTCGCTGGGCGTGCCGGCGGGCACCTTCCTGGGGAAGGTCTCCGGCTGGCGGGTGGCCTTCCTGGTGATGACGGTGCTGACCGTGCTGCTGCTGGCCTGGATCGTGGCCGCCGTACCGGACTTCCCGGGGCAGGAGCGCGGTGAGCGGCCGAAGATGCTGCACGCCCTGCGCGTGCCGGGCGTGGCGGCGATCCTGTTCGTCACCCTGGTCTTCGTGCTGGCGCACACCATCATCTACGCGTACATCGCCTCCTTCCTGGACGACCTCGGCATCGGCGGGAACACCGACCTGGTGCTGCTGGTGTTCGGCGCGGCCTCGCTGGCGAGCATCTGGATCGTCGGCGCGCAGATCCACCGGCGGCTGCGGGCGCTGACGGTGGCCAGTTCGCTGCTGGTCGCGGTGGCCGCGGCGGTGCTGGCCCTGCTGGCCGACCAGACGGCGCTGGTGTACGTGGCGGCCGTGCTGTGGGGTCTGGGCTGGGGCGGGGTGCCGACCCTGCTGCAGACGGCGGCCGGTGAGGCGGGCGGCGAGGAGGCCGCCGACGCGGCGCAGGCCATGCTGGTGACGCTGTGGAACGTGGCGATGGCGGGCGGCGGCGTGATCGGCGGCGTGCTGCTGGACGTGAGCGGGGCGGACGCCCTGCCGTGGAGCGTGCTGCTGCTGATGCTGCCGGTGATCGCCGTGGTGGTGCTCGCCCGCGGCCACGGGTTCCCCGTCAGGAGGCCGGCCGCGTAGGGGATCCCGGAGACCGGACGTACGCGAGCGCTCGACACCCTGGAGGCGCGCCGCCGCTGACGCCGCGTACGGTCGGCCCGAGAACGGACCGCCGAAGGCATCCCCCGGCCTTCGGCGGTCGTCGGCGTTTTTCCCACGGGTGGTTTGTTCATGAAGTTTTTACAGTTCCGGGTCGAACCCGGGGTGGGGGATCGATTTCGGGCCGAACTGAGATTTCTGCCTCCGTTCCCCTTCGTCCTCCCGCAACAATCGTCCGTGTTCGCCCAGCTCAGCGTGCGAAGTCCCGAAGTCCGTACGGTCGAAGGACAGGAATGTCCCTTCGCAGGTATTTTGTTGGCCGTACAAGTTGCACGATGCACCGACCCCGACCCGTACCCAGACCTCGGTGCGGGCGTCTGCGGGCGTCGGCGGGCGTTGCGAGATACGAGGGGGCTCAGCGTTATGTTGTCGAGTGGGACGCGCGCGGCAACGGGTGAAGACGCGCAAATGCGGGGTTTCGTGGAGGACGTCTTCCGCTCGCTCCACCGGGTGGAACAACGCCGCTGGGCGCGGGCCTATCTGTGGGGCCTGGTGCACGGCTCCGGCCGCAAGACGCCCCGGCGTCTGGCCCGCTTCGGCGCCCTGCCGCCGGCGGCGGTGCACGGGCTGCACCAGTTCATCAACGTCAGCCCCTGGGACTGGCAGCCGGTGCGCCGCCGGCTCGCCGAGCGCGTGGCCGCCGTGGCGGCGCCCTTCGCCTGGACGGTGGCCGAACTCGCCATCCCCAAGAGCGGTGACCACTCGGTGGGCGTGCACGCCCGGACGGACCCGGCGACCGGGCAGCGGGTGCACGGCCAGCGGGCGCTGGGCCTGTTCCTGGTCGCGGAGGGCCGCGCCTTCCCGGTGGACTGGAGCCTGCTGCTCGGCGGCGCCTGGGAGCGGGACGAGGAGCTCAGACGGCGCGCCCGGATACCGGAGGCGGAGACCGCCCGCCCGGCCGGCGCCCACGTCCTCGAGCAGGCCGTGCGGGCCGTGGCCCTGCCGAGCCTCGCCGCCCTGCCCTGGGTGCTGGACCTCACCGGGTACGAGGAGGCGGCCGGCGTGCTCGCGGGCCTGGCGAGGGAGCGGCTGGACGTGGTGTGCGAGGTCGACCCCGGCCAGGTCGTCCTCGCGGGGCGGCACTCGCCGAGGGTGAGCACCGTCGGCGCGCTGATGGGCATCCGGCACGCCCGGCAGTCGCAGATGATGACGCGCCAGACCCCGGACGGGCGCACCAACGTGGTGCCGATCCGCGCCTACGCGGGCACCGTACGGCTTCCGCAGCAGACGGGCGCCGACGGCGCCGGGCGCACCTACCGCATCCTGGAGCGGTCCGCCGTGGACGGCCAGCTGCCGTCCCGGTACTGGATCACCAGCCTGACCGAGCAGTCGGTGGACCAGGTGTTCGCCCTGGTGCGCGGCCGCAGCGCCGCCCTGTCGGCCCTCTCGGTCCTGGAGGAACGTTTCGGCGCCCTGGACTTCGAGGGCCGCTCCTACCCGGGCTGGCACCACCACATGACGATGGCCTCGGCCGCGTACGTCCACCAGCACCTCGACGGCGCCCCCGCCGTCCTCCCGCGCCAGTGGTCCCCGCCCGAGGCCGCGATCGGCGCCGCCGCGGGCTGACGGGCACCGGGCGGAAGAGGGGGGACCGGGGGAGCCGAGGGAGAGGGGACGACTGCAATGACGAACGTACTCGTGGTGGAGGGGGACGTCTCCGCCGCGGAGGCCATGGAGCACGACCTGCGCAGACAGGGCTACACCACGCGCAGCGTCGACACCGGAGCCCGGGCGCTGCGCGCCGCCCGCGACGCCGACCTGGTGCTGCTCTCACTGGAACTCGCCGACGTCGACGGGCTGGAGGTCTGCCGCTCGGTGCGCAGCGGTGCGGACACCCCGCTGATCGCCGTCACCGACCGCGACGACGGCCTCGAGCGGGTGCTCGCGCTGCGCGCCGGCGCGGACGACTGCGTGGTGCGGACCTGGGGGTTCCGGGAGATCGGTGCGCGGATCGACGCCGTGCTGCGCCGCTCCCGGGGCGCGGCCGCCGCCGGGGCGCGGGCCATCTCGCTGCGCCCGCTGCACATCGACCCGCTCCGGCGGGAGGTGCGGCTGCACGACCGGGTGGTGCCCGTCACCTCGAAGGAGTTCGACCTGCTGCACGCGCTGGCCGTCAATCCCGAGACGGTCGTCTCGCGTACCGAGCTGATGGCGACGGTGTGGGACAGCAACTGGGCCTGCACCAGCCGCACCATCGACACGCACGTCAGCAGCCTGCGGGCGAAGCTCGGCAGCGGCCGGTGGATCACCACCGTGCGCGGGGTGGGGTACCGGATGGGGTACGCGGGCGGGCGCGCCCCGGAGGTCCTGGACACCTCGGAGATGCCCGAGGCGTCGTAGGTCCGCCGCCACGAAGGGCCCGGGCGTAGGTGCCCGGGCCCTTCGCGCTGTTCGTCAGACCCCTGCGGTCTCCAGCCGCCGCAGCAGCGGGTGCGCCTCGCCCGCGTCCGCGCCGGGCAGGGCGCGGCGGGCCCACCAGGCGGAGGCCAGGTTGGAGGTGAGCAGGGTGCGGCCGGGTTCGCGCCGGGCCAGCTCCTCCAGGGCGGCGAGGGTGGCCATGCCCGTGCCCGTGAACAGCAGGGCGGTGTCCTTCGGGTAGGTGCTCGCGTCGAGCCGGTCCAGGATCGCGGCGGTGGTCACCCGGTACGGGTCGTGCTCCTCGTCGCTGCTGCCGCTGCCGCTGCCGCTGCCGCCGCTGCCGGGCACCGGGACGGTCACCACCCCGTCGACGGTCAGGCCCGCGCGCTCCCAGAAGCCGCGCGAGGTGTCGGTCAGCCAGGGCTGGTAGGGCGAGACGAGGGTGAGCCGGCGGATGCCCAGGGCTTCGCAGGCGGCCAGGGTGGCCCGGGTCGAGGAGTACACCGGGTACCCGGCGCGCTCGGACAGGTCCTCGCAGAAGGCGCGGTCGCCGTCCGGGCCCAGCAGGTAGTGCGAGGCGCTGCAGGCCACCACGGCCCCGTCCAGGCGCATCCCGCCGAAGAGGCCGAGGGTGTCGGGCAGGACGCGGTTGTAGGACTCCAGCATGTCCAGGAGGTCCAGGCCCGGCGTCACCGGGAAGCGGGCCGTGTACACGTTGACGCGGTGGCCGAAGAGGGCGGCGAACTCCGGTTCCGCGGTGGGGTTCTCGGGCGGGACGACGAGTCCGAGCCGGGGCAGTGGGAGAAGGTCCATGAACGGCACGGTAGGCGCCGGGCCGCCGAAATCGCCGGTGTTTTGCGAACGGTCCACGCCGTCCTTGCACGGCCTGTCCTTCCTGACAATTCCTGACAGTAATCAACATCCTTTTTACGCGGCCGTCATTGCCTTCGACCGGCCGCACCGGGGAGGCTGTTGATCAGCGCCGCCGCAACCGTTCCCGGATTGCGGTTCACCGAATGCCTCCGGAAACGGGGAGCGAATTCCCCGCCCGGAACAAGGAGTGGACGGAAATGGCAGCAGTGGAAGACCACGAGAAACTCCCGAACCCGCCCCGGATATCGGACGCGACGCTTCGCGACTCCGCACACATGGCCGGAGTCGAGTTCGGGCCGAAGGACGCGGCCGCCATCGCCCGCCTGCTGGTGCGTACCGGCGTCGAGCTGGTCGAGGTCGGCATGGTCTCCGGCCCGGGCTCCAAGGACGCCCACCTGGTGGAGGCCGTGCACGAGACCGTGGGCCCCGAGCGCGGCATGACGCTCGTGGTGGTGCGCGACCGCCAGCAGGTGGCCCGGGCCCTGGACGAGGCCGAGCGCCTGGGCGTGCGCCACGTCATGTACTCCATCCCCACCTCCGAGCAGCACGCCAAGCTCAAGCTGGGCTCACCGAGCGCCAAGTTCCTGAACACGCTGGCCCGTTCGGCGATCACCCAGGCCAAGGAGCGCGGCTTCCACGTCACCTTCAGCGGTGAGGACGGTGCCCGCACCCCCAAGGAGCGGCTCGTCCCGTACGTCACCGCCGGCTTCGAGGCCGGGGCCGACCGGTTCCGGCTCGCCGAGACCGTCGCCTACCTGTCGCCCTGGCAGATGGAGAAGGTGATCGGCGAACTCACCGCCATCGACGGCTCCGAGATCGAGATCCACTCCCACAACATGCTCGGCATGGCCGTGGCCAACTCCCTGGCCGCCGTGCGCGCCGGGGCGCGGTGGATCTCGGCGACGGTCGGCGGCATCGGCGAGCGGGGCGGCAACGCGCCCCTGGCCGAGCTGCTCACCTCGCTGCGGATCGTCCACGGCGACACCCGCTTCGACCTGACCCACCTCACCGAGCTGTCCCGCCTGGCGCTGACCGGCGCGGGCCTCGGCGAGGCGTTCCAGTCCGGGCCCACCACCGAGCACGCTTTCGCCTACGAGCTGCCCGGCCAGCTCACCCACCCGGAGGCGTACGAGACCCTGCCCGCCGAACTCGTCGGCAACAGCCGGGAGTTGCGGGTGCGCACCCGGCTTACCCCGGCGCTCGTCCGGTGGGCGCTGGCCGACTCCGGGATCGACGTCGACGCCGACGGGCTCACCGGCTGGCTGATCGAGCGCCAGGAGCGCTCCGGCGCCCCGCTCCTGGACCGCGACGCGGTCCGCAAGGCCGCGATCGACTACCAGGCCGCCTGAACAACAACCCCTCTGCAAGGAAACGGAGTTCCACCATGACCACCGCCACCCTCTCCGGCGCCTGCCCGGAGTGCGAGACCGACCTGACCGTCCCCCCGGTCGTCCAGGGCGAGACCCTCTCCTGCCCGGAATGCCTCCTCACCCTGCGGGTCGAGGAGATCACGGACGGGCGGCTGACCCTGGAGATGGTCGAGGTCCAGCTGCGCGACTGGGGCCAGTGAGATGGCCCGTCACGTCGCTCTGGTCGCCGACCGGATCGCCTGGGAGGAGCGCCAACTCATCCAGCAGGCCGACGAGTTCGGCCTGAGCATCGACTGGGTCAACGACGAGTCCCTGTGCCTGGGCCACCCCGGGGCGCCGTCCCTGCGCGGCTACGAGGCCGTGCTGGTGCGCAGCCGCAGCTACACCCGGGGCGGCCTGGTCGCCAGCCTCGCCGAGGCGGCCGGGGCGCGCGTCCTCAACACCGCCCGGGCGATCCACGCCTGCGAGAACAAGGCCGAGCTGCGCATCCTGCTGCGCGCCGCCGGCGTACCGGTGCCGGACTTCCGGCTGGTGCTCTCCCGCAAGGACTTCGAGCAGGCGCTCACCGAGATCGAGCTGCCCGTCGTCCTCAAGCCGGTCTTCGGCGGCATGGGCAAGCGCGTCACCCTCATTCGGCACTCCGACACCGCCCAGTCCGTCTACGACTACGTCGAGGACCTCGGCCACGCCTTCGAGCAGGCGTGCCTGGTCGAGCCGTACCTCGGCGGCGGCACCTCGGTGCGCTGCCTGGTCGTCGGCCACGAGCTGGTCGGCGCCGCCGAGTTCGCCAGCGGCGGCACCGACTGGCGCAACAACGCCGCGCTGGGCAACGACAGCCGGGCCCTCGCCCACGACCCCGAGGTCGTCAAGATCGTCGAGGCCGTGACGGCCGAACTCGGCCCGGGCATCTACGGCGTCGACCTGTTCCGCACCGACGACGGCTTCCTCGTCAACGAGGTCAACCACGCCCCCGGCTTCCGGGCCGTGGCCACCACCACCGGCGCGGACGTCCCCTCGGCCGTCGGCCGCTACGTGCAGGAGCTCCTCTCATGATCCGCGCAGGAGTCGTCGGCGCCTCAGGGCTCGCCGGCGGCGATCTCATCAGACTGATCACCCAGCACCCCGACCTGGAGCTGACCTTCCTCGGCGGCTCCTCCAACATCGGCCGCCGCCCGGCCGAGCTGCACCCCAACCTGCGCATCGACAACGGCCTGACGGTGCAGCCGGTCACCGACGACGTCGCCGGCAAGGTCGACGTCCTCTTCCTGGCCACGCCCGCGCCCGTCTCCGCCGAGCTGGCCGCGCGCTTCGCCGACCGCGTCCCGGCGATCATCGACCTCAGCGGCGCCTTCCGCATCCGCTCCCAGGAGCGGCACGAGCGGTGGTACCCGAAGGTCGCGCGCCGCGCCGACCTCGCCGACCGGTTCGTCTACGGCGTCCCGGAGCTGGTCGGCGACCAGCTCGCCGACGCGGCGCTGATCTCCCTGCCCGGCTGCTACGCCACCTCCATCACCCTGGGCCTGGCCCCGCTGACCCTCGGCCTCGGCCTGAACCTCAGGACCGTGGTCGTGGACGGCAAGAGCGGCTCCAGCGGCGGCGGCGTCCACCTGCGCACCGCCGACCTGCACCCCTACCGCAACGGCGCCATCGCCCCGTACGCGCCCACCGGCCACCGGCACGCGGCCGAGGTCGCCGACTTCCTGGAGCGCAGCAAGCCCGGCACGGTCGGCTCGCTGAGCATGTCCGCGTACGGCGTCTCGCACGTGCGCGGGCTGCTCACCAGCAGCTACGTCTTCACCGACGACGCCGTCGACCAGCGCACCCTGCAACGGGCCTACCTGCGCTTCTACAAGGGGCACCGGTTCGTCCGGGTGCGCCGGCACACCGAGACGCTGATCCCGGTGCCGGACCCGCAGGCCGTCCTCGGCTCCAACTACTGCGACGTGACGGCCCTCCTCGACGAGGAGGGCGGGCGGATCGTCGTCCTCGCCGCCCTGGACAACCTGGTCAAGGGCGCGGCCGGGCAGGCCGTACAGGCCGCCAACCTCCGCTTCGCACTGCCCGAGGAGACGGGACTGACCATGCAGCCGGTGATGCCCGCATGAGCACCGACCACGCCCCCGCCGTCGTCAAGCTCGGCGGCAGCTGCCTGGACGGCCTGGACGGCGCCTGGTGGGACGACCTGGCCGAGCTGGGCCGCAGCCGTCCGCTCGTCCTGGTGCACGGCTGGTCCAAGCCGCTGCGCGAGCACCACGCCCGCTACCGCGAGCCCTCGGCGATCCTGCGCGACCGGTACGGCAACCAGAGCCGCTGGACCACGCCCGAGGTGATCGAGGACATCAGGACCGTCAGCGCCCGCCTCGGCGCCGAGGTGCTCGACCGGCTGGAGCGGCGCGGCCTCGAGGCCGCGCGGCTGCTCGGCAGCGACGGGCTGCTGACGGCCGGCGAGGCCGAGCGCTGGTGGTGGCAGGGCAAGCAGCTCGTCGAGCTGGAGAACCTGGTCGGCCCGGTCCGCGAGGCGGACCCCACCCTGCTCAAGGGCCTGGAGCCCGGCCAGGCCAGGCTCGTCACCCCGCTGGCCCGCAACGCCGCCGGGCGGGAGGTCAACACCGACGCCGACCGGGCCGCCGCCGCCCTCGCCGGGGCCGTCGGCGCGCCCGAGCTGGTGCTGGTGACCGACGTCGCCCACCTGCTGATCGACGGCGAGCCGGTGCGCGAGATCGGCGCCGAGGCCGCCGCCGCGTTCCGCGACAAGGGCGCCACCGGCGGCATGCGCAAGAAGCTGCGCGCCGCCGGGGAAGCCCTGGAGCGCGGCGCGGGGCGGGTCGTCATCGGCAGCGCGCCCGTCAGCGAGCTGCTCGCCGGCCGTACCGGCACCGTCATCGAGCGAACGGGAGGAGGACGGTCATGACGAAGCCCCGCGTTCTGGTGGTCGACAACGGAACCCTGTCCCTGCCCCAACTGCGGCGCCGCTTCGAGGACCTGGGCTCGGAGACCGAGGCCGTCGACGCCCTGTCCGTGCCGTCGAGCCTGGACGGCCGCTACCAGGCGATCGTGCTCAGCGGTACCAAGGTGCGGGCCTACGACCTCGACCACTACAGGCCGCTGGTCGACCTGATCCTCTCCTCCGACGTGCCGGTCTTCGGCATCTGCGGCGGCATGCAGATCCTCGCCGTCTCCGCCGGGGGCCGCCTCGCCGAGGGACCGCAGCGCGTCGGCGGCTACGAGGTGCAGGTCGACACGACCGAGCCGCTGTTCAGCCACGTCGAACCGAAAGTGACGGTGTTCCACCGGCACACCCTCTACCTCCAGGAGGCCCCCGAGGGCTTCCGCTCCATCGGCCGCTCCGAGCACGCGCCCGTGGAGTTCCTGCGCAGCGAGGACGGCCGGATCCTGGGCGCCCAGGCGCACCTGGAGTTCCGCAGCGACGGCCTGCGGATCCTGCGCGGCTTCACCGAGCTGTACCGCTGACCCCACTCACCCCTCAGGCAAGGACGAACCGATGAGCATTCCGGAAGACGTGCAGGAGCCCGCCTTCGTCACCCACCTCAACGGCAGCGGCGGCGCCATCAAGGGCTGGGTCGTCGTCGACTCGCTCGTCGACGGCCTCGCCATGGGCGGGGTGCGGATGACCCCCGGGGTGACCGAGGAGGAGGTCCGGGGCCTCGCCCGCGACATGACCGACAAGTTCACCCTCGCCGGGCTGCGCATCGGCGGCGCCAAGGGCGGCATCGTCTCCGACGGCACCGACCGCGACCAGACCTTCCGCACCTTCGGCCGCACCGTCAAGCCCCTGCTGCACGGCGGCATCCACCTCGGCATCGACATGGGCGTCACCTCCGCCGACCGGGCCGTCTTCTTCGCCGAGGCCGGGTACGACCCGCGCTACCGGCTCGGCGCCCCGGACATGCCGATCGACTGGCGCACCTACTACGAGCCGCTGATCGACGTCACCGGCCACGGCGTCGGCGTCGCCGCCGTCACCGCCCTGGAGGCGCGCGGGCACACCGAGAAGGCCCGGGTCGTGGTGCAGGGCTTCGGCACGGTGGGCCGCTCGGTCGCGAAGTTCCTGGAGGAGCGCGGGCACATCGTCGTGGGCGTGGCCGACATCGACGGCACGATCAGCGCCGACCGGCTTCCGGTCGCCGAACTGCTCGCCATCACCGACGAGTTCGGGCGCATCGACCGCTCCCGCCTGCCGCAGGGCGTCACCCTCTCCACCGAGCCGGACGCCTGGCTCGACCTCGACGCCGACCTGCTCGTCCTCGCGGCGCAGAAGTACGCGCTCGGCGCCGAGAACGCCCACCGGCTGCGGGCCGGACTGGTCGTCGAGGGCGCCAACCTCGGCTCCAGCGCCGCGGCCAAGGAGAAGGTGGCCGCCTCGGGCGCCGCCCTGGTGCCGGGCGTGATCGCCAACATCGGCGGGGCCGCGTCCGCCGCCCTGGCCGTCACCCGGGTCGTCCCCTTCGACCTGGAGGCGGAGGCCCGCAAGACGTGGGTCTTCGACTGGGTCGGCGACCGCGTGCGGCGCAACACCCGGGACCTGCTGGAGATCGCCGCCGGCCGGGCGGGCGACCCGCTGCCCGAACTGCTGGAGGCCCGCCGCAAGGACCGCCTGAAGGACGGCTCGTGACCGCGCCCGCAGCCGTCCCGGCCGCCGCCGTCCGTGCCACCACCAGGGAGCAGGCCGCCGAGTACCGAAGCCGAGGCTGGTGGCGCGAGGAGACCTTCCTCGACGACCTCCACCGCCAGGCCCGCGAGCGCCCCCACAAGCTCGCCATCGCCGCCCGCCGCGTCGCCGAGGCGCGCACCGACACCCTGGACTACGCCGAACTCGCCCGCCTCACCGACCGGTTCGCCCTCGCGCTGCTGCGCCTGGGCGTGCGCCGGGGCGACGTCGTCGCCGTCCAGCTGCCCAACCGGTGGGAGATGGTGCCGCTGCTGTTCGCAAGCCTGCGCGTCGGGGCGGTCATCTGCCCGATCTCGCCGGTCTGCCCGGAGGAGGAGCTGCGCCACCGCCTCGGCCTGACCGAGGCCCGGGTGGTCGTCACCCTGCCCGAGTGGGACGGCACCCCGCTGGCGCGGATCGTCACCGGCCTGAAGGCCGAACTGCCCTCGCTCGCCCACGTCGCCGTGGTGGACGGCCCGGTGCCCGACGGCGCGCTCTCCTTCCACGGCCACTTCGTCGCCCCGGCGTACGAAGAGGCCGACGGGACGGGCGAGTTGGACGGGCTGGCGCTGAGCGCCGACGAGCCGTTCGTGGTGCTGTTCACCTCCGGCACCACCGGCGAGTCCAAGGGCGTCCTGCACAGCCAGAACACCGTCCACTCCGCCGTGCGCGGCTACGTCGACGCCTTCGGCTTCGGCACGAACGGTGACTGGACGGCCGCCGTCTCCACCCCGCTCGTCCACTACTCCGGCTTCGCGCAGGGCATCCTCGCGGGTGTCCTGCTCGGCGGCACCGTCGCCTTCCAGGACGTCCGCGCCAACGAGGCGCTGCTCGATCTGGTGGAGCGCTACGGCGCCACCCTGCTGTACGGCCCGCCGGCCACCCTCTCCGACGTCGCCGCCTCCCAGCGCGAGCGCAGGCGCGACACCAGCAGCCTGCAGCACGTCGTCATCGGTTCGGCGCAGGTCCTCCAGACTCTCGCCGACGAGGTGCACGAGACCCTCGGTGCGCGTACGTACTCGCTGTGGGGCATGTCGGAGAACGGCCCGGTCACCATGACCGGGCCCGCCGACCCCGAGGACTGGGCCGCCCACAGCAACGGCCGCCCGATCGAGGCCATGAGCACCCGCATCGAGGGCACGGCTGAGGGCACGGCCGGCGGTGCCGGGCGCCTCAAGGTGCGCGGCGCCTCCCTCGCCCTCGGCTACTACCGGCGCCAGGAGGTCTTCGACGCCGAGTTCGACGCCGAGGGCTGGTTCGACACCGGGGACCTCGCCCGCGAGGACGGCCGTGGGGGCCTGCGCATCATCGGCCGGGCCCGCGACGCCGTCGTGCGCGGCGGGCTGGTCGCACCCACGACCGAGCTGGAGGCCGTCATCGGCGGCCACCCCAAGGCCCTCGAGGCGGCGCTGGTCGGCCTGCCCGGCATCGCGGAGGGCGCTGATCCCGTGATCCTCGCCGTCGTCGTCCCGCGCGGCGAGCAGGGCGGCCCGACGCTCGACGAAGTCCGCGCCCGGGTACGCGAGTCGGGCCACGACGAGCGCTTCCTGCCCGAGCGGGTGGAGCTGCTGCCCGCGCTGCCCAAGACCCTCACCGGCAAGGTCCGCAAGGCCGAGCTGCGCGAGCGGTACGGGGCTCCGAAAGAGAGGGCCTAGGTGGGCACCGTGACCGTCCCCATGTCGGCGACGCTCGCCGCCGACGCCGCCCTGGAGGAGCGGCGGCGCTCCGGGCAGCGCGTCCTGCCCATGACCAGCGGCGAGATCGGGCTTCCGGTCCTGCCCGTGCTGCGCGAACGCCTCGCCGCCGCGGCCGGGGAGAACGCGTACGGCCCGGTGGCCGGCAGCCCCGCCCTGCGCGAGGCCGCCGCCGGGTACTGGAGCCGCCGGGGCCTGCCCACCGACCCCGGGCTCGTCGTCGCGGGCCCCGGCAGCAAGTCCCTGCTGTTCGCCGTGCTGCTCGCCGTCGGCGGCGACGCGGTGGTGCCCGTCCCCGGCTGGGTCAGCTACGCCGCGCAGGCGCGCCTCGCCGGGGGCCGTCCGCTGCCGGTGCCGATCCTGCCCGGCCAGGGCGGCGTGCCCGTCCCGCACCGGCTGCGCGGGGCGGTCACTGCCGCCCGCGCCGCCGGGCAGGACCCGCGTGCCGTCGTGGTGACCGTCCCGGACAACCCGACCGGGACGGTCGCCTCCCCGGAAGTGGTGCGTCAACTCGCCGATACTGCACGCGAGTTGGACCTGATCATCGTCTCCGACGAGATCTACGGCGACCTCGTCCACGACCCTGCCCGCCCGGCCGTCTCCCCGGCCGCGTACGCCCCCGAGCGTACGGTCGTCACCACCGGCCTCACCAAGAACCTCGCCCTGGGCGGCTGGCGCACGGGCGTCGCCCGGTTGCCCGAGGGCCCGATCGGGCGGGAACTGCACACCCGGCTCGTCGCCGTCGCCAGCCAGATCTGGTCCAGCCCGCCCGCCCCCGTGCAGACGGCCGCCGCGTACGCCTTCGCCGAACCTCCGGAGATCACCGAGCGGATCGCCGCGAGCAGGCGGCTGCACGCGGCCGTCGCCCGGGCGGCGGCGGGTCACCTCGCGGCCGCCGGGGCGCTGGTGGCGCCCGTCACCGCCACCTGCTACCTCTACCCGGACTTCGAGCCGCTGCGCGACCGCCTGGCCGAGGCGCACGGCGTCACCGGCGGCGAGGGGATCGTCCGCTTCCTCGTCGAGCGCCACGGCATCGGCGTCCTGCCCGGCAGCGCCTTCGGCGAGCCCGAGGGCGTCCTGCGCATCCGCGCCGCCACCAGCCGCCTGTACGGCGACACCGACGAGCAGCGCCTCGCCGCGCTGGCCGCGCCCGACCCGGTCGCCCTGCCGTGGATCGGCCGCTCCCTCGACCACCTCGGCGGGGCCCTCGCCGACCTCACCCGCGCCTGACCGGAACCGACCTATACCTGACCGCACCCGACCGGATCCGACCCGCACCTGACCGTCCTTCGGAGGCCCCCATGTCCCAGTCACTGCCGCCCGTCCTCACCGAAGTCGCCTACCGGGGCGGCCGCTACGTCACCTTCGACCGCCCCGGACCGGGCGAGCCCCAGACGCTCCACCGCATCGCCGAAGGCGCCCTGGCCGCCGCGTTCACCACCACCGACGGCTCCGCCGAGGCCGTCTGCGCCGCCGTCACCGAGGGCGCCGAGACCGTCGTCCTGCCCGCAGGGGACCCGGACGTGCAGCCGCTGGTCCCGCTGCTGCCCGGGGCCTCCGGCTCGGCGCTGCTGAGCGGCTTCATGGGCACCCACAGGAAGAAGTGGGGGGGCGAAAGCGCCCCCGAGGGAGGCGAGTTCGTCCCGCCCAGGTGGTTCTTCAAGGGCTTCGGCGAGTGGGCCAAGCTGCCCGGCGAGCCGCTGACCGTCCCCGCGGAGCCGGTCGCCCTCATCGAGGAGCCGGAGATCGCCCTCGTCTTCGTCAACGACGCCGACGGCTACCCGCACTACGCCGGCTACACCTTCGGCAACGACCTGTGCGACATCGGCCTTCACCGCAAGGAGCCGGGCTACAACCCGTACTGCAAGCTCTGCGACACCGCCCTCGCGCCCACCCTCTTCCTCGGCCCCCCGCCGCGCACCTTCACCGGCCGGACCACCATCACCCGGGGCGGCGCCACCGCCTGGGAGGGCCCCTTCGAGGCCGGCGGCGACGCGCTCTACCACCGGATCAACGACATGGTCGACCACCTGTTCACCTTCCCCGCCGTACGCCGCCCCGGGCTCGTCAACTACGTGCTCCTGGGCGCCGACGAGGCCAGCTTCCACGACGGCTTCCGGATCGAGGACGGCGACACCATCGCCATCGACGTCAAGAGCCACGGCGTCGCCTTCGAGAACACCGTGCGCTACGTCTCCCCGGCCGCCTTCGCCTCCCTCCCCGCCGCATGAGCGCCGCGCCCCGCCGGCAGGTGCACCTCGCGGTGCAGCTGCCCGCCATCCACAACATCACCCTCTGGGCCGACCCGCGCTCCAGGAGCCAGATCGCCTTCGAGTCCTTCCGCCACCTCGCGCAGACCGCCGAACGCGGCCTCTTCGACTTCTTCTTCCTCGCCGAGGGCCTGCGCCTGCGCGAGCACAAGGGGGAGATCTACGACCTCGACGTGGTCGGCCGCCCGGACAACCTCGCCCAACTGATCTCCCTGGCCGCCGTCACCAGCCGGCTCGGCCTCGCCGGGACGGTCAACGCCACCTTCAACGAGCCCTACGAGCTGGCCCGCCGCCTCGCCACCCTCGACCACCTCAGCGGCGGGCGCGCCGCCTGGAACATCGTCACCAGCTTCGACGCCTTCACCGGCGAGAACTTCCGGCGCGGCGCCTTCCTGGAGGAGCGCGACCGCTACAGCCGCGCGGCCGAATTCCTCACCACCACACGGAAGTTGTGGGACAGCTGGGCCGACGGCGACGTCATCGCCGACGCGGCCTCGGGGGAGTACGTACGGCCCGGGGTCGGCCGATTCGCCCACCAGGGGCGGCACTTCGACATCTCCGGCCGCTTCACCACCCCCCGCTCCCCGCAGGGACACCCGGTGATCATCCAGTCCGGCGAGTCCGACGCGGGCCGCGAGTTCGCCGCCGCCGAGGCCGAGGTCATCTTCAGCAAGTACAACCGGCTCGACCAGGCCCGCGCGTTCTACCGGGACGTCAAGGGCCGCCTGGCCGCCCACGGCCGCACGGAGGACGAGCTGAAGATCCTGCCCACGGCGAGCGCGGTGGTCGCCGACACCGACGCGGAGGCCCAGGCCCTCGCCCGCGAGATCACCCGCGCCCAGGTCGGCCCGCAGACCGCCATCGCCCACCTGGAAGCCGTCTGGGGCCGCGACCTGTCCGCCTACGACCCGGACGGCCCGCTGCCGGACATCGACCCCGACGGCGACGCGCAGACCCTCAAGGGCCACTCGATCTTCCGCCGCGACCGCGCCGAGACCGCCCGCCGCTGGCGCGCCCTCGCGGAGGAACGCGGCCTGAGCATCCGGGAGTTGGTCATCGAGGTCGACGGCGCCCAGCAGACCTTCGTCGGCTCCCCGCAGACCGTCGCCGACCGGATCGACCACTTCGTGCAGACCGGCGGCGCCGACGGCTTCGTCCTCGTCCCGCACCTGACCCCCACGGGCCTCGACGACTTCGTGGACCGCGTCGTGCCGCTCCTCCAGGACAAGGGCGTGCACCGGCGGGAGTACACCGGCACGACCCTGCGCGACCACCTGGGGATCTCCCCGATCGAGAAGGGAAGTACCTCGTGACCCCGCCGCCCCCGCTCCACCTCGCCGTCGCCCTCGACGGCGCCGGCTGGCACCCGGCCGCCTGGCGGGCCGAAGGCGCCCGGCCCGGTGAGCTGTTCACCCCGGCCTACTGGGCGGACCTCGCCGCCGAGGCCGAACGGGGCCTGCTCGACTTCGTCACCATCGAGGACGCGCTCGGCCTCCAGACCACCGCCTTCCACCGGCCCGACGAGGACACCGCACGGGTCCGGGGCAGCCTGGACGCGGCGCTCATCGCCTCCTTCCTCGGCCCGGTCACGTCGAGGATCGGGCTCGTCCCGACCGTCAACGTCACCCACACCGAGCCCTTCCACGTCGCCGTCGGCATCGCCACCCTCGACCACGCCAGCGAGGGCCGAGGCGGCCTGCGCCCCCAGATCGCCTCCCGGGCCGCCGACGCCGCGCACTTCGGCCGCCGGGTGACCCCTCAGCTCACCGAGGAGGACGTCCGCGACTCCGAGCTCATCGCCCGGCGGCTGCGCCCGCTCTTCGAGGAGGCGGCCGACGTGGTGGAGGCCACCCGGCGGCTGTGGGACAGCTGGGAGGACGACGCGGAGATCCGCGACGCCGCCACCGGCCGGTTCGTCGACCGCGACAGGATCCACCACATCGACTTCACCGGCGACCACTTCTCCGTCCGCGGCCCCTCCATCACCCCGCGCTCCCCGCAGGGCCAGCCCCTGGTGACCAGCCTCGCCCACGCCTCCGTCCCCTACGAGTTCGCGGCCCGCGCCGCCGACCTCGTCTACCTCACCCCGCACTCCCGCGCGGGCACCGTCGACATCCTCCGCCAGGTCGACGCCGCCGTCGCCGCCACCGGCCGCGACACCCGGGCCCGGCCGCTGCTGCGCTTCGCCGACCTCCTCGTCCTCCTGGACGAGGAGCCCGGCGCCGCCGCCGAGCGCAAGGCCCACCTCGACGCGTTGGACGGCACCGAACTCACCTCCGACGCCGAGGTGTTCACCGGCACCGCCGCCGAACTGGCCGACCTCCTCCTCGACTGGCGCCAGGCGGGCCTGGACGGCTACCGCCTCCGCCCCGCCACCCTTCCCCACGACCTCCACCGGATCACCCGCAGCCTCGTCCCCGAACTCCAACGCCGCGGCGCCTTCCGCACCGAGTACGAGGCAACCACCCTCCGCGGCCACCTGGGCCTGGAGCGGCCCACCAGCCGCTACGCGGCGAAGGGGTGAGGCGCCGTACGCCCGGAAGTTCGACCGTCGGAGCGGTGTCCGCACTCATGCCCCGGCCGCCTCGCGGGTCGCGCGGCGGAGCCAGGTCAAGTACCAGGTGTGGAAGTCCAGGCGGCCGGTCCCGTCCGTCAGGGGTTCGAGGGGGCCGTCGGCGGCGCGGAGGTCGTTCCAGAGGGTGCCGCTGTCCGGGCCGGTGACGGCGAGCCAGGTGAAGTAGCCGCAGCCCTGGTGGCCGAGGCAGACCGCTCCGGCCGTCATCGCTTCGTTCAGGGGCTCCCACTCGTCGTCCCAGGCGCGGAAGGCGGCGCGGTAGGCGTCCTCGTCGGGGAAGTCCTCCTCGCGGGGCTCGCGGGCGTCCAGCTCCTCCGTCCGGCGGGCGCGTTCGGCCTCCGAGGGGAAGGGCCGCCCCAGCAGCGGGTTGACCTCGCGAGTGTCGCCCAGGGCGACCCAGTGCCACCCCTGGTCGTCGCGACGCAGCGGGTAGAGGCCGTAGTCCGGCCCGGCGCCACCCGCGGCGACCTCCAGGAGGAAGGTGCGATACGCCGGCGGGAAGGACACCCCGAACTGCCGCTCCGCCTCCGCGACCTCGGCCTCGCTCAGGGGCGGGTCCAGCCGGAAGCCGTGCCCGTTGGCCCCGAACACCTTGGCCGCGCCCGGCGCCTTCCGCAGCGCCAGCACCCGCTCGCGCACCCCTGACCAACTCATCTGCGACCCCTCCCACCTTCCGACCCGCAGCGATCGTGCCAAGTCGGAGGGCCGGGATCAACTCAGTTCGGCGGCTCCGCCACGAGGGCCGTGCCCGTGCGGGTGCGCAGGTGTACGGCCGTGCGGCCCGTGCGGTGGGTGGTGACCAGGCCCGCGCCGCGGAGGGCGCCGAGGTGTTGGGAGACGGCGCCGGGGGTGACGCCCAGCCGGGTGGCGAGGGTGGGGGTGCTCAGGGGTTCGCCGAGTTCGGCGAGGAGGGCGGCGCGGGTGCGGCCGAGGACGGCGGTGAGGCCCCCGGGGGTCGGCCGGGGCTCCTCCCAGAGCAGCCCGACCCCGGGGACCGGGTAGCGGATGGAAGCGGCGGCGCGCGGGGAGTAGTCGACGATCACGTCCGGCCAGCCGAAGACGGAGGGCATCACCACCAGGCCGTGCCCGTCGGCCTCGACCGTCCACACCGCGCCCGAGCGGCGGCGCCCGTGCACCACCAACTCGCCCTCCCGCCACACCACATCGGCGTGCAGCTGCGCGAACAGCCCCTCCACCCCGCCGTCGACCAGCGCCCCGCCGGCCCAGGTCCGCCTCCAGCAGCGCGCGCATCCGCCCCCAGTGCGGGGCCACCAGCCGGTCGTGACAGCGGGTCAGCGCCTCGGCGACCCGCTCCAACAGCGGCTCGGGACGCGGCAGCCGCGCAGCGCGGGCGTCCCCCAGCGCGGCGGCGCACTCCGCCGCGACGTACGCCGGGTCCGCCGCCCGCAGCCCCGCCACCTCGGCCTCGAAGCCCGGCAGGCGCTCGTCCGGCACCGGGAAGAGGAACGACGGCAGGCAGCTCTCGAGCAGCGCCCGCAGCAGCGGCGCCTCCGGCTCCCCGGCCAGCACCCGCTCCGCCTCGCGCACCCACGGCCGGTGCACCTCGTGCCCGCCGACCCCGAGTGCCGCCCGCACCCCGAGCACCGTCTCGGCCAGCGGCGACACCGCGAGCCGTACCCGCGCCACCTCGGCCGCCGAGAGCCGGATCTCCACCGCCATGCCTGCCCCGCCCCTGATCGTTTAGCCGTGGCTGAACGGTAGCCGGGCCGGGCGGCCGCCGCCCAGACTCTCCGGCATGGAGTTCATCACCTCGTACGACGGAACCACGCTCGCCTTCCGCACCCTCGGAGACGGCCCGCCGCTGCTCTGCCTCCCCGGCGGCCCCGGCCGCGCCGCCGAGTACCTCGGCGACCTCGGGGGCCTGTCCGCCCACCGCACCCTGATCCTGCCCGACACCCGTGGCACCGGCGCGTCCGGAACACCCGCCGACCCGGCCACCTACCGGGTCGACCGCCTGGTGGCCGACGTCGAGGCGCTGCGCCGCCACCTCGGCCTGGAGCGCGTCGACCTGCTCGGCCACTCCGCCGGAGGCAGCCTCGCCATGCTCTACGCCGCCGCCCACCCCGGGCGGCTGTCCAGCCTGACCCTCGTCACCCCGTCCTTCGCCGGTGTCGGACTGCCCTCCGACACGGGCGTCGAGCAGGTGATCGCCTCCCGCGCGGCCGAGCCCTGGCACGCCGAGGCCGTCACCGCGCACCGGCACATGACGACCGCGACCTCCTTCGCCGAGGCCGCGCCGTACCGCCTCGCCTTCGAGCCGCTGATGTACGGCCGCTGGGACGACGCCGCCCGCGCCCACGCCGCCGCCGACCCCGCCCAGCGCGCGCTGCCCGTCAGCGAGAACTACTACCGGGGCTACACGCCCGACACCGAGGAACTGCGCCGGAGCCTGGGCGCGCTGCGCTGCCCGGTGCTGCTCCTCGCGGGCGAGGTCGACCTGTGGCCCACCGCCGCGTCCGCCGCCGAGGCTTCCGCGCTCTTCCCCGAGGTGACGCTCGCCGTCCAGCCGGGCGCCGGGCACTACCCGTGGCTGGACGACCCGAAGGCGTTCACGGCGACGGTCGGCGGCTTCCTCGCCACCGCCGGTTGACGGGAGGCGACGGGAGTCGACGGGAGTCGAGGGGAGTTGACGGGAGTCGACCGGTGTCGAAGGGAATTGACGGCCCGTCGCACTCCCGGGTGAAGGTCGGAGAAACCCCGCCGCCCGGCCCGCCGTCCTGTCTACGCTGCGGGTGCGAAACATCACCTGCCGTAACGGTCAGAACGGTCAGAGGAGAAGGCATGGCATCGACCTGCGGTCCCGAATCCGCCCCCATCGGCGACGTCGGCACGGCGCTGATGGTGATCGACTCCCGGCTCAAATCCGTCTACGAGGGCAGGGGCGGCTCGGACGCCCGCCAGCAGGCCCTGGTCAACCAGGTCACCGCCTCCCTCGGCCCCAACGGGCTCGCGGAGTTGGTGGACGGCACCTGCACGGTGATCTACCTCTACATGACCTGGCTGAAGGCCGCCTGCGACGACCACGACCGGGACGTCGTCGAACACGTCGTCCCGGCGCTGGTGGGCACGATGCGGATGATGCCCAGGACCTTCAGCCCCGAGGTCATCCCCACCATGACGGGCCTCCTCGTCGCCGCCGGTACCGGCCTGAGCCCCAACCTCTGGCGCGCCCAGTACGGCCCCTGGACCCGCGCCGAGATGAACCCGCTGGAGGCCCTCGCCGTCATGACGGCCGAGCACGTCAACCGCGTCGCCGGGGACGACCACGACTTCGCCACCCGCCTGATCAGCGACGCCCTGGCCAGGATGGACGACGACTGACCCGTCGGGCCCGCCCGGTGAAACCGGAGACGCCGGGCGGGCCGGGTTTCAGCCGACCTGGCCGGTCGGGCGCACGGTCATGTGGTTGATCGTCACGCCGACGGGCTGGTTGAGGGCGAAGACGATGGTGTCCGCGATCTGCTCGGCGGTCATCACCGGCTCGGTGGACGGGGTGCCGCCGCGCTCGTCCCAGAACGGGGTGTCCACGATCCCGGGGGCGACGACGGTCACGCCGATGCCGTCCTTGGCGACCAGCAGCCGGGTGTTCTCGGCGAGTGCGTGCGCGGCCCACTTGGTGACGGAGTACAGGTTGCCGGGGGTGTTGCGCACCCCGGCGACCGAGCCGAGGATCACGATCCGGCCCTTGGACTCCCGCAGGTGCGGCAGGGTCCGCTGGACCAGCAGGGCCGGGCCGAGGACGTTGGTGAGGACCATGGCGCGCATGTCCTCGGGGGAGTGGCTCTCCAGGTTGCCGGGCAGGGAGAAGCCGGCGTTGGCGATGACGTTGTCCAGCCGGCCCCAGGTCTCCACCACGTGGTGCACGACGGCCGCGACGTCCTCGGCCTCGCCGGTGTCACCGGCGACGGTCAGCAGCCGCTCGCCCGCCCCGGCCGAGGCGGCGAAGGCGGCGAGCTTGCCCGCGTCCCGTCCGGTGACGGCCACGCGGTGGCCCTGCTTGAGGAGGGCGCGGGCGGTGGCGGCGCCGATGCCGGTCGAGCCGCCGGTGATCAGGCTGACGGGTTCCATGGGGGCCTCCTCGGTGTTCGTGGTCCCGGGGGTCCCGAAACGCCTGCACTATACGCGGATTGGGATCATCCGCCCCCGGAATTACGGGCGAGGGTTCTCCACCTTCGAGAGCCAGGTGGCGAGCAGCCCTTCGAGTGCCTCGTTCTCGGCGGGCGTCAGCATGCCCAGCAGGCGGCGTTCGTTGCGCATGTGGTCGGCGAACGCCTGGTCGATGAGTTCGCGGCCGGGCTGGGTGAGGGCGACGATGCGGCCGCGCTGGTCGTCGTCGGAGCGGCGCCGGGTGACGAGTCCGGCCTGTTCGAGGCGGTCGATGCGCTTGGTCATCGCGCCGGTGGTGACCATCGTGTGCGCGGCGAGTTCGCCGGGCGCGCGCTCGAAGGGCTCGCCGGCGCGGCGCAGTGCGCACAGGACGTCGAACTCGCCCTCGCCGAGCCCGTAGCGCCGGTAGACGAGGCAGAGCTCCTCGGTGAGGTGGTCGGCCAGGCGGTGGAGGCGGCCGATCACGCCGAGGGAGGAGACGTCCAGGTCGGGGCGTTCGCGGTGCCAGTCGGCCTGGATGCGGGCGACGCGGTCGGGGGGCACGTCGTCGGAGGGCACGTGGTCGGAGGGCGCGCGCTCGGGGGCCACGCGGTCAAAAGGCACTGGGGCGTCCATGCCGACCAGCATAGCTTCCCGAGAAGCTATATTGCCTTCCATGGAAGCTAATGTGCGGTGGGTGGCCCTGACCGCCCTCGCCCCGGTCGCCTGGGGCGCCAACTACTACGTCACCCACCGGTTCCTCCCGCCCGACAGCCCCCTCTACGGCGCCGCCCTGCGCGCCCTGCCCGCCGGTCTCGTCCTGCTGGCCCTGTGCCGACGGCGGCCGCGCGGGGCGTGGTGGTGGCGCTCCGCCGTGCTCGGGCTGCTCAACGTCAGCGTGTTCTTCGTGCTCGTCTACGCCGCCTCCCAGCTGCTGTCCACGAGCATCGCCTCCACCGTCATGGCCCTCTCCCCGCTGGCGATGATGCTCATCGCCTGGGCCCTGGTCTCCGAACGGCCCGGCCGCGCCCACCTGGCCGGCGCCGGGATCGGCCTCGGCGGGGTCTGCCTCATGCTGCTCACCGGAGCGGGGGAGGTCAGCGTCCCGGGAGTCCTCGCCGCGGCCGCCGCCATGCTCGTCTCCTCCTTCGGCCACATCCTCACCAAGCGCTGGAACACCGACGGCACCGAGGTGCTCGCCTCCACCGCCTGGCAGCTCACCGCCGGAGGGCTGTTCCTGCTGCCGGTCGCCGCGCTCGTGGAGGGCCCGCCGCCCGCGCTCCCCGCGCCCGCCCTCCTCGCCTTCGGCTACGTCTCCCTGGTCGCCACCGCGCTGGCCTTCGTCGCCTGGTTCACCGGGCTGCGCCACCTGCCCGCGGGCACCGTCGGCCTGGTCGGACTGCTCAACCCCGTCACCGGCGTCCTGCTCGGAACGGCCGTGGCCGGAGAGGTGCTGACGGTCCAGCAGCTGTGCGGGCTGGCCCTCGTCCTGGCCGGGGTCGTCCTGGGCCGGCCCACCCGCGCGGGGCGGCGCGGCGGCGACGAAGGGCACCCGGCCGAAGCGCCGCGACGGCGCCGCCTGTCGGGGGCGGGTCAGCGGCCGGGGGCGAGGTAGCGGCGGCCCGGGATCTGCTCGAAGATCAGGTTGGTGCGGGTCTGGGCCACCGCCGGGTGGGTGGTGAGGTGGTCGACGACGAAGTCGCGCAGCGCCTCCGGGCCGGCGACGCCGACGTGCAGCAGGTAGTCGTCCGAGCCGGCCATGTGGAAGACGGCGAGGACGCCGGGCAGGTCGGGGGCGGTGCTGCGGAAGCTCTCGTTCTGCTCGCGGGTGTGGGCGCGCAGGCGGACGGAGATCATCGCCTGGAGCGGCAGCCCGATCGCGGCCGGGTCCAGCTCGGCGCGGAAGCCGCGGATGATGCCGCGGTCCTGGAGCGCCCGGACCCGGGCCAGGCAGGTGGACGGGGCGATGCCGACGGCGGCCGCGAGGGCGTTGTTGGGCAGGCGGGCGTTGTCGGCCAGGGCGCGGACGATCGCCCGGTCGACCTCGTCGACCGGCGACCGGCGGGCCTGTGGATTGTTCGGCATGCCCGCCAGGATCCCAGCCCGTTCCGCAGATTCGCAAACCTGATCGACCTCGGGCCGAATGTTCTTCGGACGGTCTTCCCCGCAGCGCCCGAAAGTTCCATTCTTACGGGCGTCCCCCACCGCCGTCCTCCGGAGCGACCCGTCCATGAGCCCGACCGCCTCCCCGTTCGCCGCGACC
Source organism: Streptomyces sp. NRRL WC-3742 (assembly GCF_000720635.1). Classification (GTDB taxonomy): domain Bacteria; phylum Actinomycetota; class Actinomycetes; order Streptomycetales; family Streptomycetaceae; genus Kitasatospora. The sequence goes on from NZ_JOCF01000023.1 coordinate 27,236, forward strand.
GCCGTCGACCCCGGCCCGGAACTGGACGGCGGCGACTTCGCCCTCCCCGAGGGCGGCCTGGACGACGGCCGCCGACTGCACGCGCTGGACGCGGTGGACGAGTACCTGACCCGCAAGCGCAGGCACCTGGTCGGCTACCAGGCCACCCAGGACATGCAGGGCACGGCGCTCGACCTCGCCCGGTTCCTGCCGAACAACATCAACAACCTCGGCGACCCGTTCCAGGCGGGCGGCTACAAGCCCAACACCAAGGTCGTCGAGCGGGCCGTCCTCGACTACTACGCCCGCCTCTGGCACGCCGAACGCCCCCACGACCCGGCCGACCCGGAGTCCTACTGGGGCTACATGCTGTCCATGGGCTCCACCGAGGGCAACATGTACGCCCTGTGGAACGCCCGCGATTACCTGAGCGGCAAGGCGCTGATCAAGCCGCCCGCCGCCCCCTTCGACGCCGTCCGCTACGTCAAGGCCGACCCGGACCGGCACAACCCCAACGCCCACCACCCCGTCGCCTTCTACTCCGAGGACACCCACTACTCCTTCGCCAAGGCCGTCGCCGTCCTGGGCGTGGAGACGTTCCACGCCGTCGGCCAGGAGCTGTACCCCGACGAGAGCCCCCTGACCGACCCGGTCACGGGCCTGCGCGCCTGGCCCACCGAGGTGCCCTCCCGCCCCGGCCCGTCCGGTCTCTCCTGGGACGGCACCGGCGAGATCGACGTCGACGCCCTCGCCACGCTCGTGGAGTTCTTCGCCGCCAAGGGCCACCCGGTCTTCGTCAACCTCAACCTCGGCAGCACCTTCAAGGGCGCCCACGACGACGTCCGCGCGGTCTGCGAGCGGCTGCTGCCGATCTTCGAGCGGTACGGCCTGGTCGAGCGCGAGGTCGTCTACGGCCGCTGCCCGGACTCCGGCCGCGCGCTGGTCGACGTGCGCCGCGGCTTCTGGATACACGTGGACGGCGCGCTCGGCGCCGGGTACGCGCCGTTCCTGCGGCTGGCCGCCGAGGACCCGCAGGCGTACGGCTGGACGCCGGAGGTCGCGCCGCCCGAGTTCGACTTCGGCCTGCGGCTGCCCACCGCCGGCCACGGCGAGGTCGACATGGTCTCCTCGATCGCGATGAGCGGCCACAAGTGGGCGGGCGCGCCCTGGCCGTGCGGCATCTACATGACCAAGGTCAAGTACCAGATCTCCCCGCCCTCCCAACCCGACTACATCGGCGCCCCCGACACCACCTTCGCCGGCTCCCGCAACGGGTTCTCCCCGCTGATCCTCTGGGACCACCTCTCGCGCCACTCCTACCGCGACCAGGTCCACCGCATCCGTGAGGCCCAGGAGCTGGCCGCGTACCTGGAGCAGCGCCTGACGGCCATGGAGGGCGAGCTCGGCGTCGAGCTCTGGCCCGCCCGCACCCCGGGCGCCGTGACCGTCCGGTTCCGCAAGCCGAGCCCGGAGCTGGTGGCCAAGTGGTCGCTGTCCTCCCAGGACGTGGTGATGGTCCCGGGCGACGAGTCGACCAGGCGCACCTACGTGCACGTGTTCGTGATGCCTTCGGTCGACCGGGCCAAGCTGGACGCCCTCCTCGCCGAACTCGCCGAGGACCCGGCGATCCTGGGCCGGTAACCCTGACGGCGGTACAAGCGGCACTACTCGTGTAGTGGCACTACGTCAGTAGTGCCACTACACGAGTAGTTGTCTCCGGCGGCAGGAGTGCGCGCAGGAGCGCGGTGGAGGGTCAGCGCTGGAGGGTGAGGAGGCCCGGGCGCCAGGGGAGCTGGTCGTAGGGGCCGGTGGCGTTGGGGTTCTTGCCCTGGTAGAGCAGCTGGAGGTTGCAGGGGTCGATGGTCATGGTCTGGTCGGGGTTGTTGCGGACCAGGTCGCCGTGGCTGATGTCGTTGGTCCAGCCGGCGCCGCTGTTGGCCTTGCCCGCGAAGGGGTTGCTCTCGCTGGCGGCCTGCGGGGTCCAGGAGCCGTTGAGGCTGGTGGCGGTGAAGGAGCGGAAGTAGCGCTGCTCCGTGGCGCCGCGGGCCTCGACGATCATCAGGTACTGGTTGCGGCCCTGGACCTTGTAGACCTGCGGGGCCTCGAACAGGTTGACCGTGGAGTCGCTCATCACGGTGGTGTATCCGGAGCCGAAGTTGCCGGGGAAGTTGCCGATGGGCATGCTCGCCCGGTAGATGCTGCCGTTGTCACCGGCGAAGAACAGGTACATGTTCTGGTCGTCGCCCAGCCGTTGGGGTTGGTCGGGTCGCTGGAGGTGCGGTAGATGAACGGCCACGCGCCCCACTGGTAGGACAGCACCCAGATGTTCTTGGGCGCGAAGTAGAACAGCGTGGGCGCCACGGCCTTCTCGTTCATCCCGGTCTGGGCGGCCGAGGCCATGTCCGACCAGTTGGTGAACGGGGCGAACGCCATCGAGCCGTACGAGGAGCCGTTCACGTTCGACGCGTAGACCAGGTGCTTGCCGTTGTAGGTGGTGGTGGTGAAGTCCTTGAGCGAGGTCCAGCCGTTGGCGGGCTGCGCCAGGGCGCCGGAGGAGGACCAGCGGTACGTCGAGGGCAGGGCGCAGGTGCCCGGCGGGGTGGTCGGCCCGGACGACAGGCCCGTCCACTTCTGGTTGTTGCCGCCGTGGCAGGTCCAGATCTCCACCGCAGTGCCGTTGGCCGTGCCGTTGGCCGTGACGTCCAGGCAGAGCCCGGACTCGACGCCGACGATCGTGCCGTCGGAGTTCACCCGCCACTGCTGGTTCGCGCCGCCGGTGCAGCTCCAGATCTGCACGCGGGTACCGTTCGAGGTGGCGTGGCCGGGCACGTCCAGGCACTTGTTGCCGTAGACGGTCAGCTTGTTGTCGCTGGTCGACGTCCACTGCTGGTTGGAGCCGTTCGAGCAGTCGTAGATCTGCAGGGCCGCGCCGTCCGCCTGGCTGGCGTTCGACACGTCGAGACAGCGGCCGGAGCCCGTACCGCGCAGGGCACCGCTGGTGTCCGCGTGGGCGGGGGCCGCGACGAGCATCGCCGCCAGGGCCGCCACGGTGGCGAGCACGGCGGTGAGGACCGCGGGCAGGGGCCTGCGGCGGGAACTTCGTTCGTACATCGGATCTCCTTCGTGAACGGGTGGGGTCACGTAGAAATGTGAGCGCTCACAGACCAGAGGGCGCGCGCCCGTTGCGAGCGCGCGCCCCTGCGGCTCACCTTTGACCCCTCAGGACGCCCCGGCCTTCGGGCCGGGGAGATGGGGGTCCTCCCGCCCGGAGGGTGGGGGAGGGTCCTTGGCTCGGAGGCGAAGCGGCGGAGTTGGCTTCGGAGGTTTGGGCAGGAGCCGTTGTCAGTGGCTCCCGCTAGGTTGATCCCGTGCACCTTCGGTACTCATGTCGCATTTACCCGACGGCTGGTCAGCGCTTGGCGCTGGCCCGTACGTTCGGGTGTGCGCGGGTGGTGTTCAACGATGCGTTGGCGGTTCGGAAGCAGGCCCGTAAGGACGGTCTTCCGTATCCCAGGGGCACTGACTTGCAGAAGCTGGTGATCACTGCGGCGAAGCGCACCGCTGAGCGGGCGTGGCTCGCCTCGGTCGGTGTGGACCCGCTGATCCAGTCCCTGCGGGACCTGGACACCGCGTACACGGAACTTCTTCGACTGGGTGTCCGGCAGGCGCGCCGGGCCTCCGGTGGGGCTTCCCCGGTTCAAGTCGAAGCGGGACAGCCGGCAGAGCCTTCGCTTTACCCGCAACGGGTTCCGCATCCGCTCCAACGGGAAGCTGAACCTGGCGAAGATCGGCGACGTGCGGGTGAAGTGGTCGCGTGCGCTGCCCGCCGATCCGTCCTCGGTGACGATCCTGCTCGATCCGTCGGGCCGGTACCACGCGAGCTTCGTCGTGGACGTCGAGCCGAGCCACCTGCCCGAGCTGGACACCGAGATCGGCATCGACCTCGGACTGACCACCTACGCCGTCCTCTCCGACGGCCAGGTGATCGACAACCCACGCTTCCTGCGCAAGGCGGAACGCCGGCTGAAGGCCGCGCAGCGGGAACTCTCCCGCAAGGCCAGGGGCAGCAAGAACCGGGCCAAGGCCCGCCGCAAGGTCGCCAAGGCCCACGCCAAGGTGGCCGACACCCGCAGGGACTGGCTGCACAAACAGACGACCAGGATCATCCGCGAAACCCAAGCGGTGTACCTGGAAGACCTGAACGTGCGCGGCCTGGGACGCGGCCGGCTGGCCAAGTCCGTCCACGACGCCGGATGGTCCGCCTTCCGGCGCCTCCTCGAGGAGAAGGCCGCCCGGTACGGGCGCACCGTCGGCATCGTGCCCCGCGCGTTCCCGTCCTCCCAGCTCTGCTCGCGGTGCGGGCACCGGGACGGGCCCAAGCCACTCGCGGTCCGCGAGTGGACCTGCGGCGCGTGTGGTGTGCTGCATAACCGTGACCTCAATGCTGCTCGCAACATCCTGGCCGCCGGGCAGGCGGACAGGCTAAACGCCCCTGGAGGGCCGGTCAGACCCGGCGTGGCAATCCCACGCCGGGCACGGCCCGATGAACGGGGAACCCACCTCGGCGACCTGCCGCGCACGGGAGTCCGTGCCGCAGGCGCGGGAGGGATCCCCGTCCTTTAGAGCGGGGAGGATGTCAATTGAAGGTCCAGTGCTGGTTGGCACCGCCGGTGGCGTCCCAGATCTGGACGGGCGTGCCGTTGGCGGTCTGCCCGCCGGGGAGCTCCAGGGCCCGGCCGCTGGCGACGTTGGTCAGGGTGTACGAGCCGTCGCCGTTGCGGTCGGCCCGCCAGTGCTGGTTGGCACCGCCGTTGGCGTCCCAGACCTGCAGCTTCGTCCCGTTGCCCGTCTGGCCGCCCGGCTCGTCCAGGGCCCGGCCGCTGGCGACGTTGGTCAGCGTGTACGAGCCGTCGCCGTTGCGGTCGGCCCGCCACTTCTGGTTGGCGGCACCGCCGTTGGCGTCCCACACCTGGAGCGGGGTGCCGTTGCCGTTCTGCCCCGCGGGCTCGTCGAGGACGCGTCCGGCGGCCACGTCGGAGAGCGTGTACACGGTGCCGGAGACGATGCCCCCGCCGGGCGGCGGTGTGCTGCCGCCGCCGCCCAGGGCGCCGAGGACCGCGCCGTAGGCGGCCTTCTTGTTGCCGTTGCCGTCGAACAGCAGCGGGTTCTCACCGCTGCGCCAGGAGTCGCTGTCGCGGATGCCCCACACCGTCATGCCCGTGCAGCGGGCGACGGACAGGCAGGCCCGGACGGTGTCGGCGTACGCGGTGGCGGGCGCCTGGGCGATGTCGAGCTCGGTGAGCTGGACGTCCACGCCGAGCGCGGCGAAGCTGGAGAGCGTGGTCTGGAAGTTCGACGGGGGGCCGCCCGCGCCGAAGTGGCTCTGGAAGCCGACGCAGTCGATGGGCACGCCACGGGACTTGAAGTCCTTGACCATGCGGTAGACGCCCTGGGTCTTGGCGTCGTTCCAGTTCTCGATGTTGTAGTCGTTGTAGCAGAGCTTGGCCGAGGAGTCGGTGTTCCGGGCGGTGCGGAACGCCTCCTCGATGAAGCCGTCGCCGAGGGTGTTCTGGAAGACGGAGGGGCGGTGCCGGCCGCTGCCGTCGTCGGAGAACGCCTCGTTGACCACGTCCCAGGCGTAGATCTTGCCCTTGTAGTGGTTCATCTCACCGGTGATGTGGTTGTTCATCACGCTGCGCAGCGTGTTCGCGTCGCCGATGGACGAGACCCAGCCGGGCAGTTGGGAGTGCCAGACGAGGGTGTGGCCGCGCATGCGCTGGCCGTGCGAGGAGGCGTGGCCCACGATGGAGTCCGCGGGGCCGAAGTTGAAGTTGCCCCGGGACGGCTCGATGGTGTCCCACTTCATCTCGTTCTCCGGGGTGATCATGTTGAACTCCCGGTCGAGGATGCCGGAGTACGTCGGGTCGCCGAGGCGGCCCGAGGCCACGGCGGTGCCGAAGTAGCGGCCGCTGTCGGCTGCCGCAGTACCCAGCGTGGTCCCGGCGGCCTGGGCCGCGGGGCTCGCGGTGACGACGGTGACGGCGGTGAGCGAGCCGGCGAGCGCGACGGCGGCGGCCGTCAGGGCCTTGCGGGGGAGGGGCTTCCTGGTGGGCGATGTGGGCGATGACATGAGGGATCGTTCTCCTTGGGTGGGGGGAGGTCCCGCGCACCGGTCGGGGAAGCCGGTGCGCGGGTGCGCGACGCTGTGCCTGGTCCTGACCCTTCGGCAGCGTCCGTTAGCGCTAACAATTCACCGCGGGGGATGCGCCGTGTCAATATCCGGCGCGGGGGCGGGTCCTCAGTGTTCGGCGAGCCTGCCCCGGCCGGAGCCGAGCGTGATGTTCGAGCTGCCGCTGCTCCGGTAGCCCTCGGTGGCCAGGATCTCGTAGTTCATGGCGCCGAGGTTCATGCCGGACCTGGCCCACGCGTCGAAGTGGTTCCCGACGGTGATGGTGCCGCCGGTCCGCTTGGCCCGGCGGACGCTCCAGTACTGGTTGAAGGTCCTGATGCCCTCGATGGAGGGGGCGTTGTAGCGCGTCGTCTCGTAGATGTCGTACGTGTCGCCGTCCGTGGTGACGGTGCCCTTGTACGCGCCGGTGGGCTTGTAGGAGCCGTAGTTCTCGACGACGTAGTACTCGACGAGCGGGTTGGTGGTCCAGCCGTAGAGCGAGAGGTAGGCGTTGCCGTTGGTGCTCCACGAGCCCGAGTAGCTCACCGGATTGCGCGATCCGGTGCTCCAGCCCTTGCCGGCGACGAAGTTGCCGGCGCCGTTCCAGGAGGTGCCGTAGTTGCCGCCGCCGTTCAGGGACATCGAGACCGCGCCGGAGCCCTCGGTCCAGAACGAGTAGAAGTACCCGCCGTCGGTGCCGGTCCGGTTGGTGGTGACGGTCGACGCTTCGGCGGTGCCCGGCGTGGCCAGGACGGCCACGGCGGCCAGTGCGAGGATGCGTGGTGCCTTGCCGGCCGACCGTCCGGGGCGGCGGGTGAGGCTGCGGCTCTTGAGATGGGGGATTTTCACGGAGTTGGTCCGTTCTGCCGATGGGTGGGCGCGCAGCGCTGCGTCACCGTCGGCCGCGAGGGTGGTGGGGGCGGCGGGACGGCGTGGTGCAGTGGTGCGCGGAACCGGCTTCTCGTCGACAGGGCTGCGCCCGTGGGTGGTTGGCGCGTGCGGCCGGGAGCCGTGGCCGCTCGGACTTGTCGACGGCGACAGTGTTGACCGGGCATCGACAGGCTGTCAACGCTTTCGGCAGAAACAGCGATAGTTTCGCTACTCGTACCGGCGGCAAGGGGGCAAGGGGGCAAGGCGGCAAGGGGCAAGGCAGCAAGGCGGCAGGCGCAGGGGCAGGCCGTCCGAGGGCCCTGCCGCTCGGACGGCCGTGCCGCTCCGTTCAGGGCCGGCCGGGCGCCACGGCGCTGGAGCGCACCACCAGGGTGGTCGACAGTTCCAGGCGGGTGGGTGCCTCCGGGGCCTCCCCGTTGCGGAGGGCGAGGATCAGGCGGGTCGCCTGCTCGGCCATCGCGCGCAGGGGCTGGCGGACCGTGGTCAGCGCGGGGCTGGTCCACTGCGCGATGTCCAGGTCGTCGTAGCCGACCACGGACAGGTCCTCGGGCACGCGCAGGCCGCGGACCCGGGCCGCCTCCATGACCCCGAGCGCCTGGAGGTCGCTGCCGGCGAAGATCGCGGTGGGACGGTCGGGGAGCTCCAACAGCCGTCCGGCCTGGGCGAATCCGCCCTCGGCGTGGAAGTCGCCGAAGGCGGTCAGCGTGGGGTCGACCGCCAGGCCGGCCATGGTCATCGCGGAGCGGTAGCCGTCCAGGCGGGCCAGGGAGCAGAGGGTGTCCTCGGGGCCGGTGACGATGGCGATGCGCCGGTGGCCGAGCTCGATCAGGTGCCGGGTGGCGGCGAGCCCGCCGGCCCAGTTGGCCGAGCCCACCGAGGGCACGTCCGGGTCGGGGTTGCCGGCCGGGTCGACGATGACGAACGGGATGGAGCGGGCGCGCAGTTGGGCCTTGAACTCGGGCGGCAGGCTGGAGAAGACCAGGACGACGCCGAGCGGGCGCCGGCGCAGCACCGCCTCGATCCACTCGGGCCCCGGGGCGTGGCGCGAACCGCTGTGGCTGACCACGACCGCCGCCCCGTGCTCGTTCGCCACGGCCTCCACGCCGCGCAGGAGTTCCATCGCCCAGAGGCTGTCGAGCTCGTGGAAGACGATCTCGACGAGAGGCGCCTCGCCGCCGCCGCGGGTGGCGCGCTGGTAGTCGTGGTCGCTCAGGACCTGCTCGACCCGCACGCGGGTGGCCGCCGCCACGTCGGTACGGCCGTTGAGGACCTTCGAAACCGTCGAAACGGAGACCTCGGCCTCGCGCGCGATGTCCGCGAGGGTCACCCGTCCCAGTTCATCGCCCTTTTCCATGGGGGCAGCATAGGGCACCGGCGGCGCGGGCCAGTTGGCGTATCACGCTTCAGTAACCCCTGATCCGAGGGGTTGACCCGAAACATGTTCGCAACCTAGCGTCCCGGGCCATGCGGTTATTTCGAGAATCGGGTCGAAACTTTAGAGGAGTCCTGATGAAGAGAAACGCTTTCGCCGCCGCGCTGGGCCTCGCCGCCGTCATGGTGGGGACGACCGCCTGCGGCAGTGGTGGGTCCTCCTCCGCCGGCGGGGACTCCGGCACGATCCACGTGCTGGTCTACGGCGACGCCAGCAACAAGGTCGAGAAGCAGCTCGTCGACACCTTCAACAAGACGTCGAAGGTCAAGGCCGTCCTGGACACCATCCCCGGCGCGGACTACCAGGCCAAGCTCAACACCGTCATCAACACCGACCACGCGCCGGACGTCTTCTTCAACTGGGGCGGCGGCAGCATCCGGCCCTACGTCAAGTCGGACCTGCTGCTCCCGCTGGACGGCATGATCGCCGAGGACCCGAAGCTGAGGAGCAACTTCCTGCCCTCGGTGTTCAACACCGCGGTGATCGACAACAAGTCCTACGGCGTCCCGATGCGCGGCACCCAGCCCGTGCTGCTGTTCAGCAACAAGAAGGTGCTGGCCGACGCCGGACTCAGCGCCCCCAAGACCTGGGACGACCTGCTCGCCGTCGTCCGGGCGCTCAAGGCCAAGGGCATCACCCCGATCGCCCTCGGCGGCGGCGACAAGTGGCCGACCCTGATGTGGTACGAGTACGTCTTCGACCGCGTCGCGGGCCCCGAACTGTTCCAGAAGGCGCTGTCCGGCGACAAGAGCGCCTGGGAGAGCGAGGACGCCAAGAAGGCCCTGGGCATGCTCAGGCAGCTGGTCGACGCCGGGGCGTTCGGCTCGAACTTCGACTCGGTCAAGTTCACCGACGGCGGCTCCCCGGCCCTGCTGGCCAAGGGCAAGGCGGGCCTGGAGCTGATGGGCTCCTGGGAGTACGCCACCCAGCGGGACGCGAGCCCCGACTTCGTCAAGAACAACCTCGGGTACGGCGCCTTCCCCTCCGTGCCCGGCGGCAAGGGCGACCCGGCCGCGCTGGTCGGCAACACCAACAACTTCTACTCGGTGCTGAAGAAGACCAAGCACCCCGTCGAGGCCGCCGCCTTCCTGAAGCTCATGTACTCCGACGAGTTCGTGAAGGCGCAGCTGGGGATCGGCAACCTGCCGACCACCACCAACACCGAGCAGTTCCTCGCCACCGCGGACAACCCCGACTACTCGAAGTACCAGTACGACCTGGTCAAGGCCGCCCCGTCGTTCCAGCTGTCCTGGGACCAGGCGTACCCGCCGGCCGCCAACGCGTCGATCGGCACCGCCGTCCAGCAGTTCTTCGACGGCAAGCTCGACGTGGACGGCTTCATCAAGGCCATGCAGGCCCTTCCCGCCTCCTGAGACGGACCGCCATGAGTGCTCCCTCCGTAGTGTCCGGGTACGGCCGCCGCCTTCGGGCGCGGCCTCGCCGGACCGGTGTCGGGGTGACCCGCCCGGGCCTGGCCTGGGCGCTGCCCGCGACCGTGTTCTTCCTGATGTTCGCGCTCCTGCCGCTGGTCCTGGTGGTGGTGCTCTCCTTCACCAGCTGGAACGGTGTCGACGCCCCCCGGTTCAACGGCCTGGCCAACTGGACCACCCTGCTGCACGACCCGGTGATGACGCAGAGCGTCGGCCTGACCCTGGTGCTGACCGTGGCGGGCGTGGTCGTGCAGACCCCGGTGAGCATCCTGCTGGGCGTCTGGGCGGCCGGCCACCAGCGCAACCGGGCCGTGCTGTCCGCGATCTTCTTCGTCCCGCTGTTGCTGTCCGCGACCGCGATCTCGGTGGTCTGGCGCGCCGTCCTCGACCCCAACTTCGGTGTGCCCTCGCAGCTCGATTGGCTGTTCGGCGACGGCAATCTGATGGGCAGTCAGGGAAGCGCCGTCGCGGTGCTCACCTTCGTCGGCATGTGGCAGTGGACGCCCATGCACGCCCTGCTCTACCAGGGCGGCGCCCGGGCGATCCCGCGGGTGCTCTACCAGGCCGCGTCGATCGACGGCGCGGGCAAGGTGCGCCAGTTCATCCACATCACCCTGCCCCAGCTGCGCAACACCGTGATCACCTCGGTGATCCTGATGGTGGTCGGCGGCCTCACCACCTTCGACACCGTCCTCATCCTCACCCAGGGCGGCCCCGGCACCGACACCACCAACAGTGCCTACTACATGTACCAACAGGCGTTCAAGAGCTTCGACTTCGGCGCGGCCTCGACCATCGCCCTGGTCCTCGTGGTGGTCGCCACCCTGATCTCGCTCGCCGTCGTACGCCTGTCCGGCTACGACAGGATGCGCAGCACCACGGAGGGACTCTGATGCGACGGCGTCCCAACTACCTCGCCGGGTTCGGCTCGCTCATCTGGCTGGCGCTGGTCGGCTTCCCGCTGTACGTCCTGCTCATCGCGACCTTCCGGACCCGCTCCGACTACGCCGAACAGGGACCGCTCACCTTCCCCGCGCACCTGACCCTGCAGAACTACCTGGACGACTTCTCCAACGGCTTCGGCCAGGACTTCCTCAACACGCTCCTCGTCACCGTGAGCGTGGTGGCGATCGTGCTGCTCGTGGTGCCCCCGCTGGCCTACGCGATCGTCCGGGCCCGGGGCAGGACCATCGCCACGGTCTTCCGGATCTTCCTGCTGGGGCTGGCGATCCCGGCTCAGGCCGTGATCGTGCCGATGTTCTACGTCATCGGCAAGGCCGGGCTGTACGACAACCTGCTCGGCGTCATCCTGCCCACCGCGGCGTTCTGCCTGCCGGTGTGCACGCTGGTCCTCACCGGCGCCATGCGGGACATCACCGGCGAGCTCTACGAGGCCATGGCCATGGACGGCGCCACCCCCTGGCGGGTGTTCTGGCAGCTGGTGGTGCCCCTGTCCAGGGGCGGCCTCTCCTCCGTCGTGGTCTTCTCCGCGCTCCAGGCGTGGAACGGCTTCCTGTTCCCCCTGATCCTCACCCAGTCGGAGGGCACCAAGGTCATCACCCTGGGCCTGTACGAGTTCCAGACCGAGCACGGCGTCGACGTGCCCGGCCTGCTCAGCGCCGTCGTGCTGTCGACGCTCCCCGTCTTCATCGTCTACCTGTTCGCCCGACGAGCCTTGGTCCAGGGCCTCATGGGCGTCGGGGGAAAGTGAGCGTTAACATGAACCTGGCCGCCTCGACCGCCGCCTCGACCGCCCGCTGGCACGACCGCGCGCTCAGCTCCGAGGAACGCGCGGACGCCCTGCTCGCCGAGATGACGCTTCCGGAGAAACTGGCCCAGCTCGTCGGCGTCTGGGTCGGCGCCTCCGACGAGGGCGGCGACGTCGCCCCGCACCAGCACGACATGGAGGAACCGCCCGACCTCGACGACCTGCTCCCCTCCGGGCTGGGCCAGTTGACGCGGCCCTTCGGCACGGCGCCCGTCGACCCGGCGCTGGGCGCGCTCTCACTGGCGCGCAGCCAGCAGCGCATCGCCGCCGCGAACCGGTTCGGCATCCCGGCCCTCGCCCACGAGGAGTGCCTGGCCGGCTTCGCCGCCTGGGGCGCCACCGCCTACCCGGTGCCGCTGTCCTGGGGCGCCACCTTCGACCCGGACCTGATCCGGCGGATGGCCCAGGCCATCGGCCGCGACATGCGCGCGGTCGGCGTCCACCAGGGCCTCGCCCCGGTCCTCGACGTCGTCCGCGACGCCCGTTGGGGCCGGGTCGAGGAGACCATCGGGGAGGACCCCTACCTGGTCGGCACGGTGGCCACCGCCTACGTGCAGGGCCTCGAGGCGGCGGGGATCGTCGCCACGCTCAAGCACTTCGCCGGGTACTCGGCCTCGCGCGCCGGGCGCAACCTCGCCCCCGTGGGCATGGGCCCGCGGGAGCGGGCCGACGTGATCCTTCCGCCCTTCGAGATGGCGGTGCGCGAAGGCCGCCCCCGCTCGGTCATGCACGCCTACACCGACACCGACGGCATCCCCTCGGCCGCCGACGAGGCGCTGCTGACCGGACTGCTGCGCGACACCTGGGGCTTCGAGGGAACGGTGGTCGCCGACTACTTCGGCATCGCCTTCCTCAAGGTGCTGCACGGCGTCGCCGGGGACTGGGCCGAGGCCGCCGCCCTGGCCCTGGCCGGCGGCGTGGACGTGGAACTGCCCACCGTCAAGACCTTCGGGGAGCCGCTGCTGCGCGCCGTCGAGGACGGGACGGTCCCCGAAGCCCTGGTCGACCGGGCACTTCGCAGGGTGCTGGTGCAGAAGGCCCAACTCGGGCTGCTGGACCAGGACTGGGACGCCGTCCCGGCGGTGCTCGCGGGCCGTCCGCTCGAGGACCCGCAGGCGCTGCGCGGCTCGGTCGACCTGGACCGCCCGGAGAACCGCGCCCTGGCCCGGGAGATCGCCGAGCAGGCGGTGGTACTGCTGCGCAACGACGGCACCCTGCCGCTGCGCGGCCCGCGCCGGATCGCGCTGATCGGCCCCAACGCCGACACCCCGACCTCGGTACTGGGCTGCTACGCGTTCCCGGTGCACGTCGGCAGCGCGCACCCCGAGGTCCCGCTCGGCATCGAACTGCCCACCCTGTACGAGGCGTTGGCGTCCGAGTTCCCGGGCAGCGAGATCCGGACGGCGGCCGGGGCGAGCGTCGACGGGCCCGACACCTCCGGCTTCGCCGAGGCCCTCGAGACGGCCCGGTGGGCCGAGGTCGTGATCCTCGCCCTCGGGGACCGGGCCGGCCTGTTCGGGCGCGGCACCAGCGGCGAGGGCTGCGACGTCGAGACCCTCCAACTGCCGGGGGTGCAGCAGCAGTTGCTGGACGTGCTGCTGGACACCGGCAGACCCGTGGTGCCGGTGCTGCTCGCCGGCCGCCCCTACGCGCTGGGACGCGCGGCGACCGAGGCGGCGGCCCTGGTGCAGACCTTCTTCCCCGGCGAGGCCGGTACCGAGGCGATCGCCGCCGTGCTCAGCGGCCGGACCAACCCCTCGGGCCGACTGCCGGTCAGCATCCCGGCCCGGCCCGCCGTGCAGCCCGCCACCTACCTCGCCGCCCGCCTGGCCGGACGCAGCGAGGTGTCCAGCACCGACCCGACCGCCGCGTTCGGATTCGGCCACGGCCTCGGCTACACCACCTTCGACTGGACCGACCTGGAGGTGGAGCGGGCCGTCGCCACCACCGACGGCGAGCTCGGCCTCGCCTTCACCCTGAGCAACACCGGTGCGCGCAGCGGCAGCGAGACCGTCCAGCTCTACCTGCACGACCCCGTCGCCTCCGTCGTCCAGCCCGTCCAGCGGCTGATCGGCTACCGGCGGATCACCCTCGACGCGGGGGAGCGGGCCCGGGTCCGGGTCCGCGTCCCCGCCGACCTCGCGTCCTTCACCGGGCGCGACGGCCGACGCATCGTCGAGCCGGGCGAGCTGGAGCTGCGGGTCGCCGCCTCCAGTACCGACGCCCGGCTCACCGCCACCGTCCGACTGGACGGTCCGGTCCGAGTCCTGGACCACACCCGGCGCCTGCACGCGGACATCCGCAGCACCTGATCCGCCGCCGCGCGCGCCGCCGGAACCTTCCTCGCACCCCTGGAACCCAGACGGAGAGGTCCACCACCCATGTTCCGATCCCGCTCGTTACCCGCCCGCCTCCTGGGCACCCTCGCAGCTCTCGGTCTCGCGCTCGGCCTGGGCCTCCAGGCCGCGCCCGGGGCCGCCGCCGCCCCGCAGAACGCCGAAGCCGCGCAGACCGGCGCCCCGCAGGCCACCACCGGGCTCGCCGCCTCGCTGACGCAGATCACGAACTTCGGCACCAACCCGACCGGTCTGCTGATGCACCTGTACGTGCCGGGCAGCGCCAAGGCCAACCCGCCGATCCTGCTGGCCCTGCACGGGTGCCAGGGGTCCGGGCCGTACCTGTACTCCAGCACCGACTTCGCCTCGCTCGCCGACCGGTACGGGTTCCTCGTCATCTACCCCTCGACGAACCCGAACGGCAGCTGCTGGGACGTCTCCTCCGACCAGGCGCTCACCCGCAACGGCGGCAGTGACCCGGTCGGGCTCATGTCGATGATCACCTACACCGAGCAGCACTACGGCGGCAACGCCAACGCGGTGTACGTGACCGGCGAGTCCTCGGGCGGGATGATGACCAACGTCATGCTCGCCGACTACCCCGACGTGTTCAAGGCGGGCGCGGCGTTCATGGGCGTTCCCTACCACTGCTTCTACACCGGCTCCGTCCGCGGCTGGAACGGGGACTGCGCCCAGGGCAGGCTCTCCATGAGCCCGCAGCAGTGGGGCAACCTGGTCCGCAACACGGGCTACCCCGGCTACAACGGCCCGCGTCCGCGCGTGCAGCTGTGGCACGGAACGGCCGACACGATCCTGAGCCACAACAACCTCGGCGAAGAGATCAAGGAGTGGACCAACGTCCTCGGCGTGAGCCAGACCCCCTCGGCCTCGGACACCCCGGCGGCCAACTGGAACCGCACGCGGTACAACAACAGTTCCGGCACCACCCAGGTCGAGGCGTACAGCATCGCCGGGGCCGGGCACGAACTGCCCGTCCAGGGAACGGCGATGGCCGCGACCGCCGTCCACTTCATGGGCCTGGACGGGGGTTCCTCCGGCGGCGGTGGTACGACCGGCGCGCTGCGCGCGGTGGACGCGGGCAAGTGCCTGACCGCGACCGGCAACGCGACGGCGGGCGCCCAGCAGCAGATCAACTCCTGCAACGGCGGCGCCAACCAGACCTGGACCCGCACGGCCTCGAACCAGCTGACCGTGACGGTGGGCGGAAGCACGCTCTGCCTGGACGCCGAGGCCAGGGGAACCGCCAACGGCACCAAGGCGATCGTCTGGTCCTGCAACGGCCAGGTCAACCAGCAGTGGCAGCTGAACGCGAACGGCACCGTCACCGGCGTGCAGTCGGGCCTCTGCCTGGACGTGGCGGGCCTGGGCACCGCCGACGGCACGCCCGTCCAGCTGTGGAGCTGCAGCGGAGGCCGCAACCAGCAGTGGTCGCTGGGCTGACCCGACGCCCGGACGATCATGAACGGCCGGTGCCCGGAGGAGCCCTGACAGCCCTTCGGGCACCGGCACCCACGCGCCACCGAGGGCGGTCAAGATTCGGTAACGGGCTGTACGGATCTTGTCGAGCATGAATGTTAGCGCTAACAATCGAGCGAACCGAGACGGACGCTCCCGAGAGGAACTCCCCACATGTCCAAGAGAGCTGCGGCGGCCCTGGCCGCCGGCGCGATGGTCCTCACCCTCACCGCCTGCGGTTCCGGCGGCGGAGGCGGCGGAGGCAGTGCCGACAAGGGCTCCGGTCACAAGCTCGTCCTGGGCTTCTCTCAGGTCGGCGCGGAGAGCGGATGGCGCACCGCCAACACCAAGTCCGTCCAGGAGGCGGCGAAGAAGGCCGGGATCGAGCTCAAGTTCTCCGACGCGCAGCAGAAGCAGGAGAACCAGATCAAGGCGATCCGCTCGTTCATCCAGCAGAAGGTCGACGTGATCGCCTTCTCGCCGGTGGTGGAGTCGGGCTGGGACACCGTCCTGAAGGAGGCCAAGGACGCCCACATCCCGGTCGTCCTGACCGACCGGGCGGTGGACTCCAAGGACGAGTCGCTCTACGCCTCCTTCCTCGGCTCGGACTTCGTCGCCGAGGGCAAGGCGGCCGGCGACTGGCTGGTCAAGGAGTACGCGGCCGGCAGTGGTGACGTGAACATCGTCCAGTTGGAGGGCACCACCGGCTCGGCGCCGGCCAACGACCGCAAGTCCGGCTTCGCGGACGCCGTCAAGGGCCAGTCCAGGTTCAAGGTCGTCGCCTCGCAGACCGGCGACTTCACCCGGGCCAAGGGCAAGGAGGTCATGCAGGCGTTCCTCAAGTCCCAGCCGAAGATCGACGTGCTGTACGCGCACAACGACGACATGGCGCTCGGCGCGATCCAGGCCATCGAGGAGGCGGGCAAGAAGCCCGGCACCGACATCAAGATCGTCTCCGTGGACGGTGTCAAGGACGCCTTCACCGCGATGAGCCAGGGAAAGATCAACTACGACGTCGAGTGCAACCCGCTGCTCGGCGACCAGCTGATGGACCTGGTGAAGAAGGTCAAGGCGGGTGAGCAGGTGCCCCGGCGGATCAAGACCGAGGAGGGCACCTTCACTCCCGAGCAGGCCACCGCGGCCCTCCCCAACCGCCAGTACTGACCCACCCGTTCGTGCGAGGCCGGACCGCTCCTGCGGCCCGGCCCCGCACGAGCCGGCCGGACCGCCCGAGGGTGGGAGGTGTCCGGCAGAGACGAGAGGAGAACCGGGGTGCGGCAGCAACCGGTCCTGGAAGTGCGGGGGCTCCGTAAGGAGTTCCCCGGGGTGGTGGCGCTGGACGGGGTCGACTTCCGGCTCTTCCCCGGCGAGGTGCACGCCCTGATGGGGGAGAACGGCGCCGGCAAGTCGACGCTGATCAAGGTGCTCACCGGCGTCCACCCGGTCGACGGCGGCGAGGTGCTCCTCGCCGGCCGGCCGGTACGGATCGCCGGGCCGGCGCAGGCCCGGGAGGCCGGCATCAGCACGGTCTACCAGGAGGTGAACCTCTGCCCGAACCTGTCGGTCGCGGAGAACATCTTCATCGGGCGCGAGCCCCGCCGGTTCGGCCTGATCGACTGGGGCGCGATGCGCCGCCGGGCCGCCGAACTGGTCCGCGAACTGGAACTGGACATCGACGTCAGCGCGCCGCTGAACAGCTACTCCATCGCCGTCCAGCAGCTCGTGGCCATCGTCCGCGCGGTCTCCGTCTCCGCCAAGGTGCTGATCCTGGACGAGCCCACCTCCAGCCTGGACCGCGACGAGGTCCTCCAACTCTTCGCCGTGATGCGCCGGTTGCGCGACCAGGGCGTCGCCATCCTGTTCGTCTCGCACTTCCTCGACCAGGTCTACGAGATCTGCGACCGGATGACCGTGCTGCGCAACGGCCGTCTCGAGGGCGAGTACCTGACCGGCGACCTGGACCAGGCCGGACTCGTCTCCCGGATGATCGGCGCCGAACTCGCCGAGCTCGACGGACTCGACCGGCTCGGCGGCGGCCGCCGGAGCGACCGCACCGCACCGGCCACCGGAACGGCGTTCCTCGAGGCCCGAGGGCTGGCCCGCAGGGGAGCCGTCGAACCGTACGACCTGACCGTCCGCTCGGGCGAAGTGGTCGGACTGGCCGGGCTGCTGGGCTCCGGACGGACCGAAGCCGCCCGGCTGCTGTTCGGCGCCGACCGCAGCGACGGCGGCACACTGCGGATCGGGGGCATCGAGACCGCCCTGCGCGGCCCCGCCGACGCCATCGCCCGCCGCATCGCGTTCTGCTCGGAGAACCGCAAGACCGAGGGCCTGGTCGGCGAACTGACCGTCCGGGAGAACATCGTGCTGGCGCTGCAGGCGGCCCGGGGCTGGGCCCGCCCGCTGTCCCGCACCACGCAGGACGACCTGGCGCTGCGCTGGATCGCCACCCTGGACATCCGCCCCGGCAACCCCGAGGCGCTGGTGCGCAACCTCAGCGGCGGCAACCAGCAGAAGGTGCTGCTCGCCCGCTGGCTGATCACCGAACCCTCGCTGCTGATCCTGGACGAGCCGACCCGCGGCATCGACATCGGCGCCAAGGCCGAGATCCAGAAGCTGGTGGCGAAGCTCGCCGAGGACGGCATGGCGGTGCTCTTCATCTCCGCCGAACTGGAGGAGGTGCTGCGGCTCAGCCACCGGGTCGGGGTGATGCGCGACCGCCGGATGGTCGCCCAACTGGACAACGACGGCGCGCTCACCCCCGAGCGCGTCATGGCCGCCATCGCGAGCGGAGCGGAGCATTGAGCACGGTGACGGCGACGAGCCCGGAGAAGGAGAAGGCGAGCAGGGCGGTGAAGGCGATGAGCGCGGTGAGAGCGGTGACCCGGTACCGGCTGTTCTGGCCCGCGGCGGTGCTGGCCGTGCTCCTGGTCGCCAACCTCGCCTTCACCCCCGACTTCTTCGCCCTCCACCTGCGGGGCGGCCACCTCTACGGCTCCCTGATCGACATCCTGCACTTCGGCGCCCCGCTGATCCTGGTCGCCCTGGGCATGACCCTGGTGATCGCCACCGGCGGCATCGACCTGTCGGTCGGCTCGACCGTCGCGATCTCCGGCGCGCTGGCGTGCCTGCACATCAGCGGGTCCGACGACCCCGGCTCCCTGGGCACCGTACTGACCGCCCTCGGCTACGCCCTCGGCGCCGCCGTGGTGCTCGGCCTCGTCAACGGCGTCCTGGTGGCCAGGGCCGGGGTCCAGCCGATCATCGCCACCCTGATCCTGATGGTCGCCGGGCGCGGGGTGGCCCAGCTGATCACCGACGGCCAGATCATCACCGTCACCAGCGATCCGTTCAAGCTGATCGGCGGCGGCTACTGGCTGAGCATGCCGTTCGCGATCCTGCTCAGCGGCGCGATCGCGCTGCTCACCGCGCTGCTCACGCGGTCCACCGCGCTCGGCCTGCTGCTGGAGTCGGTCGGCGGCAACCCGGTGGCCAGCCGCCTGGTCGGCATCCGGGCGATGCGCCTGGTGGGTCTGGTGTACGTGTTCAGCGCGCTGTGCGCGGCCGTCGCCGGACTTATGGTCTCCTCCAACGTCTCGGCGGCGGACGGGAACAACGCCGGCCTGTGGATCGAACTCGACGCCGTCCTCGCGGTGGTGCTCGGCGGGACCTCGCTCAACGGCGGCCGGTTCTCGATCGGCGGCACCGTCCTCGGCGCGCTGATCATCCAGACCCTCTCCACCACCGTCTACACCGTCGGCATCCCGCCCGAGACCACCCTGGTGTTCAAGGCGTTCGTGGTGATCACGGTGTGCCTGATCCAGTCGCCCGCCTTCCGGGCCAAGTTCGCCGCCCGCGCCGCCCGGTCCCGGCACACCTCTCGGTCGCACACCCAGGCCCCCGCCGTCCCGGAGGTCGGCGAATGATGAATGTGAACGCTCACACCCTGTCGGCCCGCCTGCGCGGGCAGATCCCGCTGCTGGTCACCGCGGTCCTGCTGGTGTCGATGTTCGGCGTCGGCTCGGCGGAGTACGACGGCTTCTTCTCCGGCCAGGTCGTGCTCAACCTGCTGATCGACAACGCCTTCCTGCTGGTCGTCGCCGTCGGGATGACCTTCGTCGTGCTGACCGGCGGCATCGACCTGTCGGTCGGCGCGGTGGTCGCGCTGTCCACCATGGTCTCCGCCTGGCTGGTCGAACAGCACGGCTGGCCACCGCTGCTGGTGATCCCGCTGGTGCTGCTGATGGGCGCCGCCGGCGGCTGGCTGATGGGCTGGGTCATCCACGTCTTCGAGATCCAGCCGTTCATCGTCACCCTCGCCGGCATGTTCCTGGCCCGGGGCCTGTGCTACACGATCAGCATCGACTCGATCTCCATCACCGACCCGCAGTACACCGCGATGGCGCAGACCCGGATCCCGCTCGGCAGCCTGTTCGTCTCCCCGAGCGCGGTGATCGCCCTGGTGGTGGTCGCCGCCGGATTCGTCGTCCTCCACCACACCCGGCTCGGCCGCAACGTGTACGCACTCGGCGGCAGCGAACAGTCCGCCCTGCTGATGGGCCTGCCGGTGCAGCGCACCAAGACCACCGTGTACGCGATCAGCGGCTTCTGCTCCGCACTCGGCGGCGTCCTGCTCACCTTCTACATGCTCTCCGGCTACGGCCTGCACGCGGTCGGCCTGGAACTCGACGCGATCGCCGCGGTCGTCATCGGCGGCACCCTGCTCACCGGCGGCTCCGGCTACCTGCTCGGCACCGTGCTCGGCGTGCTGGTGCTCGGACTGATCCAGACCGTGATCAGCTTCCAGGGCACCCTCAGCTCCTGGTGGACCAGGATCGTCATCGGCGCCCTGCTGTTCGTCTTCATCGTCCTGCAGCGCCTGATCACCGCCCGCCGGCGCTGACCGCGCTCCCGGCCGCACGCCGCCGCTGACCGCGCTCCCGGCCGCACGCCCGCTCCCTCGGGCGGGCGGCCGGGAGCGTCGTGCGCTCAGCCCGACGCGCGGACGACCAGCCGGGTGGGCAGCACCACCGAGTCGCCGCGGGCGGGGCCGCGCAGCAGCAGGTCCATGGCGCGCGAGCCGAGTTCCTCCACCGGCTGGCGGACGGTGGTCAGCCCGGGCCGGCAGCGCGCGGCGAGCGGGGAGTCGTCGAAGCCGACCAGGGCGACGTCCTCGGGCACCCGCAGCCCGCGCCGCCGCAGGGCTCTGAGGGCTCCGGCGGCCATCAGGTCGGAGGCGGCGAACACCGCGTTGACGTCCGGGCGTTGGTCCAGCAGCCGCTGCATCGCGTGCTCGCCGGAGGCGCCGCTGAAGTCGCCGTACGCCACGGCCGGCCGGGCCGCGGCCATCGCGGCCACCGTCTGGTGGTACCCGGCCAGCCGGTCCGCGCCGGCGGCGGTGTCCGGCGGCCCGGCGATGGTGGCCACCGAGCGGCGCCCGGACGCGTACAGCCATTGCACCGCGTCCCTGGCGCCGGCGAGGTTGTCGGCGTCCACGAACGCCACGGAGCCCGGCTCCGGAGGCCGTCCCAGCGACACCACGGGCACCCTGGCCGCGTGCAGCAGCCGGGCGAGCGCGGTGTCCCCCCAGGGGCCGACCAGCAGCACGCCGTCCACGTGGCCGCCGCACAGGTAGCGCACCAGCGGCGTCCGCCGGGAGCGCCGGGGAACCGTGAAGACGGCCAACTCCCGCTCGGCGCCCGGCAGGGAGCGCCGCAGCCCGGCCAGCAGCCGGGCCGGGAAGGCGTCCGAGTGGTAGTGCAGCGGATCGGTGAAGACCACGACGGCCACCACGCCGGTCTCCCGGGTGCCGGGCGCCCGGAGGCGGACGTACGCCAGCTCGCGCACCGCCCGTTCCACCCGGGCCGTCACTTCGGTGGAGACCCGGGCGGATCGGTTGATGACCCGGGAGGCGGTCGCCGTGGAGACGCCGGCGTGACGGGCGACCTCGGCCAGGGTGGGAACGGCGTCGTCGCCGCGAACGGGCTGGGGCATGGGGGCGTCCTGGATCGGTCCTCGACGGGGAAACTGCACCCTCGGACCCGTCACCCGCGACGGGCCGCCACCTCTGCCAGCTTGGCCGGGCGGACGATCAGCGTCAAGGGAACGGACGCACTCCCGCCCGCACTCCCGCCCGCACCCCCGCCCGCACCCCCGCCGCACGGCGTGGGAGCGCTCCCGTCGGGCCGTGTAACTTACACGCCGCCGCACCGCTCGCTCCACGGACGGCGCAGGCGGCTCCGCGCTGGTCGCCGCCGTTGTCCACCCCCGGCGCGCCCGCCGGTCGAGCCCGGCGGGCCCGGCGGTCGCTTCCCAAGCCGGGCGCACCGGCCCACGATCGCACGCAGCACCTCCGTCCGCCGCGCATCCCCCCGCGCCGCGGTACCCCACCCATCAGGAGGACGCGCATGCGACGCACAACCCTGCGTGCCAGGGGCAGTCGGCTCACCCTCACCGCGACGGCCACCGCGCTCGCCCTGCTCGGCGCCGCGGGCGGCGCCGTCACGGTGCCCGCCGTGGCGGCCACCGCCGGGCTGTCCTGCGGCGTGACCTACGCCGTCAACGACTGGGGCAGCGGCTTCACCGCCAACATCACCCTCACCGACACCGGCACCACCCCGATCAACGGCTGGAGCCTCGGCTACGCCTACACCGGCAACCAGACCCTCCAGAACGGCTGGAACGGCACCTGGTCCCAGACCGGACGGGCCGTCACCGCCACCAACCCCGCCTACGCCCCCACCATCGACCCCGGTGCCTCCTACACCACCAGCGCCAACTTCTCCTACACCGGCCCCAACACGGCCCCCACCGCCTTCACCGTCAACGGCACCCCCTGCCGCGGCGCCAACAAGGCCCCGACCGTCTCGCTCACCTCACCGTCCGCCGGGCAGACCTTCACCCCGGGCTCCACCGTGAAGCTCGCCGCCGACGCGGCCGACACCGACGGCACTGTCGCGAAGGTCGACTTCTACGCCTCGACCTCGGCCTCCGCCAACACCCTGATCGGCACCGCCACCACCGCGCCGTACACCGTCGACTGGGCGAACGCGGCGACGGGCGACTACTCGATCACCGCCGTCGCCACCGACGACGCGGGCGCCACCACCACCTCCACCCCGGTCGCGATCAAGGTGGCCGGGCCGAGCATCCTGGTCACCCCGGCCTCGCTGGCCGTCCAGCAGGGGAGCGCCGGCACCTTCACCGTCGCGCTCTCCCAGGCGCCGACCGTCAACACCACCGTCACGGTGGCCCGTTCGGCCGGCGACCCGGACCTGACCGTGAAGTCCGGCGCGGCGCTCACCTTCACCCCCGGCAACTGGAACGTCCCGCAGACCGTCACCGTCGCGGCCGGCACCGACGCCGGGCAGGTCGGCGGCACCGCCACCTTCACCGCCTCGGCGACCGGCTTCGGCTCCGGCGCCGTCACGGTGACCGAGGCGGCGAAGAGCTCCGGCTACGACCAGTACTTCCTGGACCTCTACAGCAAGATCAAGAACCCCGCGAACGGGTACTTCAGCCCGCAGGGCATCCCGTACCACGCGGTGGAGACCCTGATCGTGGAGGCCCCCGACTACGGCCACGAGACCACCTCGGAGACCTACAGCTACTGGCTGTGGCTGGAGGCCGACTACGGCCGCGTCACCGGCGACTGGACGGGCTTCAACAACGCCTGGAGCAACCTGGAGACCTACCTGATCCCCAGCCACGCCCAGCAGCCCGGCCAGAGCTCCTACAACCCGGCCAAGCCCGGCCAGTACGGCCCCGAGAAGGCCCAACCCGACCAGTACCCGGCCAAGTTGAACCCCAACGTACCGGTCGGCACCGACCCGCTCTCCGCCGAGCTGAAGACCGCCTACGGCACCGCGGACGTCTACGCTCCGGCCTGGCTGCTGGACGCCGACAACAAGTACGGCTTCGGGCAGTGCGAGGACGGAACCACCAAGCCCAGCCTGATCAACACCTTCCAGCGCGGCCCGGAGGAGTCCGTCTGGGAGACCGTGCCGCAGCCCGACTGCGACCTGTTCAAGTACGGCAACAGCAGCTCCGGCTTCCTCAGCCTCTTCAACGACGGCGGTGGCAGCTTCAGCAAGCAGTACAAGTTCACCGACGCGCCCGACGCCGACGCCCGGCTCGTCCAGGCCGCCTACTGGGCGGGGCAGTTCGCCAAGTCGCAGGGCAAGAGCGCGGACATCACCGCGACCCTCGCCAAGGCGTCCAAGCTCGGCGACTACCTGCGCTACTCGCTCTACGACAAGTACTTCAAGCAGGCGGGCAACTGCCTCGGCTCCACCACGTGCCCCGGCGGCACCTCCAAGGCGAACGAGCAACTCGGCCTGATGACCTGGTACTTCGCCTGGGGAGGCGCGGCCGACGGCACCTGGTCCTGGCGGATCTCCGGCTCCGCCGCCCACCAGGGCTACCAGAACCCGATGGCCGCCTGGGCGCTCGCCAACGACCCCGGCCTGAAGCCGGCCTCGCCGAGCGCCGCCGCCGACTGGGCGGGCAGCCTGGACAAGCAGCTCCAGTTCTTCCAGTGGCTCCAGTCGAGCGAGGGCGGCATCTCCGGCGGCGCCACCAACAGCTGGGGCGGCAACTACGGCGACGACGCGGCACCCCCGGCGGGCGACCCGACCTTCTACGGCCTCTACTACGACTGGCAGCCCGAGTACCACGACCCCGCCTCCAACCAGTGGTTCGGGTTCCAGACCTGGTCGATGGAGCGGTTCGCCGAGTACTACTACGCCAGCGGCGACACCCGGGCCAAGGCCATCCTCGACAAGTGGATCCCGTGGGCGATGTCCGTCTCCAGGGCCGACCCGGCCACCGGCACCCTGACCACCCCCGACAAGCTCACCTGGACCGGCGCGCCCGACACCTGGAACGCGACCAGCCCCGGAGGCAACACGGGCCTGCACGTCACCGCCACTGGTGCGGCCACGGACGTCGGCGTGGCCGGGTCGCTCGCCAAGACCCTCTCCTACTACGCGGCCAAGTCCGGCAGCAGCGGCGCCCAGAAGTTCGCCCAGAACATCCTGGACGTCCTGCACGCCAAGTACACCGACCCCCTGGGCTACTCGGCGGCCGAGACCCGCACCGACTACAGCCGCTTCACCCAGGCGTACTCGCCGAGCACCCATCAGGGCCTGTACGTCCCGCCCGGCTGGACCGGCACCTACCCGGACGGCACGAAGATCAGCTCGGCCAGCAACACCTTCCTGTCGATCCGCCCGTGGTACACCAAGGACCCGCAGTGGTCCAAGGTGCAGACCTACCTCGACGGCGGCGCCGCGCCGAGCTTCAACTACCACCGGTTCTGGGCCGAGGCGGACATCGCCACCGCCTTCGACGCCTTCGCCCAGCTGTTCCCGACGGTGAACCCGGGCAGCTGAGCCCGAACACCCTGACCCCGTACAACCTGATCCCGCACAACCTGATCCCGCGCACCCTGATCCCGCACAACGGCCCGGCCCCGGCCCCGCGTACGTACGCGGAGCCGGGGCCGGGCCATGGGCAGTACGGGCAGTACGGGCAGTACGGGGAGCACGGGCAGTACGGTCCTACGGAAGGCACCAGGAGACGTCGGCGACCTCCAGCTCCGCGGTGCCGTCCGTGTAGAGCATGAACGGCACGTCGACGTTCCGCAGGTCCGTACCGGCCGCGGCCAGTTCGGCGAGCGGGACGGAGACGGTGGTCCAGTCCGTCGGCCCGGCCTCGCGCAGCCGGGCCGTCAGGTCGACCCCGGGCTGGGCGGGGTAGTCGTCGTGGCAGGCCAGCAGCAGCGGGGCGGAGGGCTGCTGCAGCACGCGTACGGCGAACCGCACCTGCGCCCCGGCCTCGAGGTACCCGCGCAGGTCGGCGGGGAGCCCGGACGGGGACTCGGCGTACACGAAGGCCGGGTTGCCCTTGAAGAGCAGCCGCAGGGCCGTCCCCTCCGGTGTGGGGAACGGCGTCGCCCGGACGATCAGGCAGTCCATCGGCTTGTCGAGGCCCACGTCCTCCCGGGACCAGGTGTTGTGCCCGCCCACCCTCAGCCGGTAGGGCGTCCCCTGCGCGTCGAGCACGCGCAGCGGGCCGCTCGCCCGCGGGGCCGGTGGCGGGGCGGCCGGGGTGTCCACCGGCAGGGGCCCGCCCGCCGGGGCGGGGTCGTGCAGGGACAGGCCGTGGCCCACCGGGAACAGCGGGGTGTGGCGGCCCTCCGGCGCCGTCTCCTCGGCCGGCACCCGGTAGTCCGGCAGGTGCGCCGGAACGCCGTTGACGGCGCTGGCGTCGCGCGTCCTCGGCCAGGAGGAGGGCAGCCGCCCCTGGAAGTCGTGCGCGGGCGCCCCCTCCTGCGGCGCGAACAGCACGTCCGTCACCCCCTGGGCGTACGGGCCGGGCAGCCAGGCGACCACGAAGGCGTCCGAGAGGTTGATCTCCTCGGTGCAGTACAGCGGGCGGCCGGTGAACAGGACGGTGAGCGTGCGCACACCCGCCGCGCGCAGCCGGCACAGGAGAGCCAGGTCCCGGGCGTAGCTCCGCTTGAGGTCGGCGTAGCCCATCGAGCGCCAGGGCCTGACGGTGCCGCGCATCTCGGCGTACGCGTCCTCGCCGATGCAGACGATCGCGAGGTCGTACTCCCCGGGCGCGGTGAGGGAGGGTTCCGGGTCGACCGTGCAGCGGGCTTCGCCGACGACCTCGCGGACCGCGTCGGCCATGGTGGCGCCGCCGGGGAGGTCGCCGCGGTCCAGGTCGTCGCCCTGCCAGGTGAGGGTCCAGCCGCCGCACTGCTTGCCCAGGTCGTCGGCCGCGCTGCCGGTGACGAGCACCCGGGCCGTCCGGGGTACGGGCAGCAGCCCCGGGGTGTTCTTGAGCAGCACCAGGGACTTGCGGGCGGCCTCGCGGGCCAGCGCGCGGTGCTCCGGTGAGCCGATCACCGCCACGGCGCCCGGGCGGGTCAGCGACCGTTCGGACGGCCGGGGGAGCTCCCACAGGCCCGCCCTCAGCTTGACCCGCAGGACGCGGGAGACGGCGTCGTCGATCCGCTCCTGCGGGACGATGCCGGCCCGGACCTGTGCCGCGGTCGTGCGGTGGACGCTCTGCCACGCCTCCCGGCCGGCCACCATGAGCACGTCGAGGCCCGCGTTGATCGCGTACCCGGCGTCCCCGGCCGAGCAGCGCGAGACCTCGGAGTGCGCGTCCCAGTCGCTGATCACGATGCCGTCGAAGCCCAGGGCGTCCTTGAGCACGTCGGTGATCAGGTACCGGCTGCCGTGCACCTTGTGGTTGTAGGGCTCGCCGCCACCCGGCGTGTGGTCGTAGTTGGCCGGGTGCTCCCAGCTGCTGAAGGAGACCATGACGCTCTGCGCCCCGGCCTCGATGCCGCCCAGGAAGCCCTGGGCGTGGATGTCGCGCAGGACCTGCTCCGAGCAGAGCGCGGTGCCCCGGTCGCGCCCGTCCGCCGTGCCGCCGTCGGCGATCCAGTGCTTGAGCGTCGCCAGCACCCGGAGGTCGGTGCGCAGCGCGGCGACGTCGCCCTGGAGCCCTTCGACCATGGCACGCCCGTAGGCGTGGCCGAGCGCCGGGTCCTCGCCGTAGCCCTCGTAGTAGCGGCCCCAGCGGCGGTCGCGCGGATTGGTCACGGTGGGGGCGAAGACCCAGTCCATGCCGGTGGCGGCGACCTCGCGGGCGGTGGCGGTGCCGATCCGGCGGATCAGGTCGGGGTCGGCGGCCGCGCCGAGGCCGATGTTGTGCGGGAAGACCGTGGCGCCGTGGACGTTGTTGTGGCCGTGGACGGCGTCGGTGGCCCACATGAACGGGATGCGGAACGGCCGGTCCTGCCAGGTCTGTTCGGCCGCGGTCCAGAAGTGGTCCACCAGGTCCACCCAGTCCCGGACGGTGGCGTGGCGGCGGCCGTGCGGCCAGATCCCGGCCCCGTTGAGGGCCGAGCCGATGCTGTACTCGCGGATGTCCTCGGCGGTGAGCTGGGCGAGTTCGGGCTGGATCATCTGCCCGATCTTCTCCTCCAGCGTCAACTGCGCCACGATCTCGGCGACCTGACGCTCAATCACGGGATCGGGCGCGATCGCCGAGGTGAGCCGGGGCCAGGTGGGCAGCGGTGCGAGCGCGGGCAGCGGGGTGCGCCCGCCGGCCTGCTCGAGGGGCGGCGGTGTCTGCGTCACCGGGTCACTCCGTTTCCGGCCGGGCGCTCGCCGGCTCGTTGATCCAGAACTCCTCGACCCGGGCCGTCAGTACGCGTTCCTGGAACGGCTCGGGCACGACCGGCCGGGTCTGGCCGGGGGCGAACAGGTCGACCTGGGTGCGGTGTTCGCGCAGCGCGGCCTGCTTGCGCGGCAGGTACTCGGTGATGTCGGCGGCGATGAGCCGTTCGGCCGCTCCGGCGCTCGCGGCCGGCGGGTTCCGGTTGACGAAGGCGAACTCCTGCTCCGTGCGCTCGTCCCAGACCACGTAGCGGTAGGCGGTCGGCGTGAGGCCGAGTTCGGCCAGGCAGCCGACCACGGTCTCACCGGTCAGCCGGTGGTCGGCGTTGAGTTCGCGCACCTCGTGCGGGAGGTACACCTCGGCCGCGTCCGGGTACTGGTGGAGCACCTTGAGGACCTCGGTGCGGAACTCCTCCAGGTGGTCGGCGAGCCGGGTGTCCGGGAAGTCCAGGAACCGTACGGCGCCCTCCGGCAGCCCCATCGCCCGGGCGGCCGCCAGCGCCTCGCCCCGGCGGATCGTGCGGAGTTCGGCCGGGGTGGGGTCGGTGTGGATGCCGAGCACCGCCGAGTGCGACATGGCGCCGTCGGTGGCGAAGACCACGCGCACCCGGGCGCCCTCGGCGACGAGCCGGGCGATGGTGCCGCCGCAGGCGATCACCTCGTCGTCGGGGTGCGGTGCGAAGACCAGGACGGTGCCCTGGGAGCGCATGGCGCGCAGGTGCCATTCGGTCCAGGTGCCGAGGAGCGGGGGAGTCACCGGCCGCTCCTCTCGGCGACGGGCAGGTCGACCGGGCGGGTGACCGTGCCGAAGAGGTCGGTCACGGCCCCGTCCGCGAGGCCCCGGGAGCGCAGGATGTCCTCGATCTCCTCGAAGTGGTGGTCGGGGACCAGTCGGGCGACCGGGGTGTCGAACTTCTCGGCGAAGTAACGGTAGTTGGCGGCGGCCGAGGCCATGTTGTCCTCGTAGACCTTGGGGTGGGGCACGTGCAGCGAGGCCGCGTCGCGGCGCAGCACGAACCGGGCGCCGGCCCGGTGCAGCCGGTAGCCGAGGTCGACGTCCTCGGCGCCCCAGGAGCGGTACGCCTCGTCGAACCCGCCGACCTCGCGCAGCTGGGCGGTGTTCGCGGACACGTGGCACGTCCACCACATGAGCCAGGGCGCGGTGAGCGCGCCGAGGTCCTCGCCGTACCGCTCGTAGTAGGTCTCGCGCAGGTCCGGCCAGCGGTGCTGTTCGGTGAACCGGCCGAGGGAGGCGTCCGGGTCGGTGAAGTCGATCTCCGCGGTGATCTGTTCGCCGTCCTCGTTGCCCTCGTTGAAGCAGCGGACGTAGCCGAGGACGGCGACCGGGCCCTCGGCCCGGCGGTGCGCGGCCAGGTGCGCGGCGAGCGCGCCGGAGTGCAGGATCACGCCGGAGTCGACGAAGACGCAGACCTCGCCACGGGCGTCGGCGATGCCGAGGTTGCGGGCCCCGGCCACCCGGTAGCCCTGGTCCTCCTGGAAGAGGTACCGCAGGTCGAGCCGCTCGCGGTAGCCGGTCGCGGTCGCGGCCGTGTCGTCGGTGGAGCCGTCGTCGACGACGATCACCTCGAACTCCTCGCCCGGGGCGAGGCGTTGGCGCGCCAGCGAGTCGAGGGTGTGCCGGAGCAGTCCGGAGCGGTTGTAGGTGGGCACGATCACCGTGCAGACGGGCGGCGCGGTCATACGGCGTTCCCTTCGGAGGTGGGGGCGGGGGTGCCGGCGCGTTCGGAGGCGAGGACCAGCAGTCCGGCGAGGGCGGTGAGGCCGGCGCACACCCAGAAGACCTGCCCGTACCCCGTCCAGGTCGCGACCGTGCCGACGACCAGGCCGCCGAGGAACATGCCGGTCTTGAACGCGCTGGAGTAGAGCGAGGAGGCGGTGCCGGGGCGCCCGGGCAGGGAGTCCTGCAGCATGATGACCGGGATGTTCATCACGACTGCCGTCCAGAACGCGTTGGGCAGTTGGAGGAGCAGCAGCAGGGCCTGGCCGTGCACCGTCGGCAGGGCGGCGAAGAAGAGCGTGGCGCAGACGGCGGCCGTCAGCAGCAGCCGGGCCTTGCCGATCCGTTCGGCCCAGGCACCGGCCATGATGATCAGCGGGATCTCCAGGACCGCGCTCAGCCCGAGCAGCAGGCCCGTGAAGGAGCTGCTCAGGTGGAGTTCGGCGGTGACCCGCAGGGACAGGTTGATCTGGTACATCGCGTTGGCGCCCAGCAGCAGCACGATCGAGGCGAGCAGCAGCGCGGTGCGGGGGCCGAGCCCGGTGAGGAGCCCGCGCAGTCCGGGGGAAGCCTCGGCGTCCCGGTCGACCGGCGCCGGCGGCGGCAGGGCGGGCAGGCCCCAGCGGGAGATCACCCCGGCGAGCAGGGACAGGCAGGCCGCGGCCCCGTACAGCACCGTGAACGACCAGCGGGCGACCATCCAGAAGGCGACGGGCGGGCCGATCACCCAGGCCAGGGAGGTGACGGAGCGCTGGAGACCGTTGAAGAAGGACGCGTCCACCTGCCGCTGCTCGGCCAACTCCCTGGTGTAGGCGAAGAGTTGGCCGAAGCAGGCGCCGCCGAGGCCGAAGAGCACCAGGCCGGCGGGCAGCAGCAGGTAGTAGTCGCGCAGGACGGAGTAGCAGAGCGCCCCGGCCGTGTTGAACAGCGCCGTCAGCACCAGCAGCATCCGGCGGTCGCGCAGCCGGTCGGAGACGACGCCCATGGCCAGGTCGGTGCCGATCTCCCCGATCGACCGGACGGCGAAGAACAGGCCGATCATCAGCGGGGTCGCGCCGACGACGTCCTTCAGGAACAGGCTGGTGGTCGGGACGGCGAACGCGCCCGCCAGCCCGACCACGCCGTTGGCGGCGATCAGGTTCAGGACGGACCGGTCGGCGAGCAGGTGCCACCGGCCGGTGGTGCGCGCCGGGGCGAGAAGAGCGGCGCTCTCGACGGGTTCCCCGGTCACGCCCCCGCCCCCTCGGGCCCGTGCTCGCGCTGCCGGTACGGCAGCCAGGGGGCCAGCTCGCGGCCGGCCGGGACCGCGGCGGCCGCGGCCAGGTCCTCCGGGCCGATCACCGCCTCGGCGAGCAGGCGTTCGCGGGTGTGCGGCGGCAGGGCCGCCAGGATGCGGTGCCGCACGCCGGCCAGGTCCAGCCGGTCGTCGAGGACGGCCGGGATCGGCGTGGCCCGGCCGGGCCCGAGGTTTCCGGGGGCCACCTGGCTGGAGACCACCGTCCAGTACGCGGCGAAGTCGACGGCCGGGTCCGGCAGGCTCCCGCTGAGCAGGCCCAGCCGGACGGTCTCCAGCCAGCAGTCGAGGTAGCGGCGCTCGTGCAGCGCCCCCATGTGGCGCTCGCACCAGTCGGCGCGGGCGGCGGCGTCGGGCAGCGTCGCCTTGCCGGTCGCGACGGCGACCACCCAGCCGGCCACGGCCTCGAAGTACGGGCAGGCGGTGCCGAACGCCTCGGTGTCCACCGGGGTGTTGACCACGGCCAGGCTCGGGTCGTGGCGCCAGAAGTGGTGCTCGTACAGGTCCTCCCGGCGCAGCCCCTCGAGGAAGCCGTAGTCGGGCATCTCGTAGCCGAGGCACAGCACCACGGCGTCGTACGTGCGGCGGGAGCCGTCCGCGAACTCCACCGAGCCGTCCTCGGCGAACCGGGAGAAGGCCGGCACCGGGTGCACGTCCCCGGCGTGGACCCGGGCGACGATCCGGTCGTTGACGTGGACGGCGCCGTGGAAGCCCGCCTCGGGCAGCAGGCCCGTGGACCGGTACATCGCCATGTACTCGGGGAGCAGCTCGGCGAGCCAGTCGAGGTAGACCGGGTACGGCACGTCCTCGACCGCGACGCGGCCCGCGTAGGAGAAGAGCGCGTCGTTGTAGGCGCCTCCGGCCAGGCGCGGCAGGAAGAGCTGGTGGCGGCGCACCGACCAGTCCACGCGCAGGGCGGCGGGGCCGAGGTCGGCGGCGATGTCCGCGCCGCTCACCCCGCCGCCGACCACCAGCACCCGCTGGCCGGCGAACGCGGCCGGCCCGAGGTACTCGGGCGCGGTCAGGACCCGCACGGGTGCCCCCGGGGGCGGCAGGTCCCGGGGCCGCCGGGGCTGCCAGAGCTCCCCGTTGGCGACCAGGACGGAGTCGGCCGCCTCGGTGTGCTCCCGGCCGTCCGCCGTCCGGCTGGTCACCTGCCAGGAGCTGCCCGCCTTGGCGACCCGGACGACCTCGCTGCCGAAGGACACGGCGTCGAGGAGGCCGAACCGGGCGGCGTAGGAGCGCAGGTACTCCTGGACCTCCTGCTGCGTGGGGAAGGCGGCGGCGAAGCCGGGCGGGTGGTCGCTGAACGGCATGCTCATGCGCGAGCTCTGCATCCGCACGCCCGGGTAGGCGCCGCCGCCCGCGGGGTTCCAGATGCCGCCGAGGTCCGCGCGCTTCTCGTGGCAGCGGACGTCGAGGCCGGCGGCGAGGGCCTGTCGTACGCAGGTGAGCCCCGCGGGGCCGGCTCCGATCACGACTGTTCGCATGGTGTCTCCAGACTCGTTGGCGGTGAGGTGGTGTGACGAGTCATCAGATGAAGGGGTCGAAGTCGTCGGACAGCTTCGCCTCCGGCCGGGTCGCCATGACGGCGATCTCCTGGTTGGAGGGGTGCCGCGCGCAGACGAACCGGCAGTCCTCGCTCGGGTCGATGACGCCGGTGTCGGCCGCCGCCCACATCTCGGCGAAGGTCGAGGACTGGATGTCGCCGATCCGGCCCTTGGGGTTGCCCCGGTGGTACGGGCAGATGTAGACGCCGGTCGGGGTGACGGTGGTGCGCAACTCGGCGACGGCGCACCGGTGGTAGTCCTTCTCCTGGACGGTGTCCGACCTGTGGCGCACCGCCTGCCAGTTGGAGGAGTGCAGGATGTGGAAGTCGTCGTCCTCCAGGCCGCGCAGTTCCGCGATCTGGGCCTCGACGGCCGCGATGTCCTCGGGGCGCTGGTTGACCGTGTAGTGGTCCTCGTCGAGCATGGCCTTGACCTCGAAGTAGTCGCAGCCGATCTCCTTGGCGAGCACCCCGGCCCGGTACACCTCGGCGTAGTTGGAGTCGGTGACCCTGCCGTCCTCGTCGAAGCGCTGCATGAGCAGGAACGAGTAGCCGAGCCGGCCGGACTTCCGCTCGGCCAGCATCCGCATGTTCTCGATGACCTGGGGGAAGACGCTGCGCTTGCCCCGGCTGGGGCGGAACTTGGCGTAGGTGTCGGCGGTGCCGGCGTCGATCGAGACCCGCACCCAGGAGAGCATCTCGGCGAGCTGGGGGAGGTAGCGGTGGATCTGGGTGCCGTTGGTCACCAGGCCCAGCTTGATGCCCGCCTCGTGCAGGACCTCGATGATCCGGCCCGCCGAGCGGTGCATCAGCGGTTCGCCGCCGCCGATCAGGATCACGGCGAGGACCTTGGATTCCGCGAGTTCGTGGGCGAGGCGCAGGATGCGGTCCTGGCCGATCTGCCCGTGGTGGAGGACCTGGGTGGAGATGCACTCCGGGCAGGCCAGGTCGCACACGGTGGTCGGGTCGAGGTCGACGACGAGGGGAGAGGTGAGGCGTCTGCCCCGGGCGACGTCGAGGACGGCGGGATGGATCGAACGCTGGTAGAGCTTGCCGACGAGGTCGAGGTTGCGCTCGACGAACTGGGTGCCGACGGTGTCACCCAACTGAGTACGTGGCTCGTCCATGCGGAATTCCATCTCTGTTCGGAACCGGATGTGGGAGCGCTCCCATCCCAGGGCGGGCGCGGCCCATCGGGGACGGGAGCGCTGTGGTGGAGCAGGTCCGGGGCGGGTCAGTCCAGTCCGCCCCGGCGGATCACCTCGGCGTACCAGCGGGCGCTGCTCTTGGGCGTGCGCACGAGGGTGTCGTAGTCGACGCGGACGATGCCGAAGCGCTTGTCGTACCCGTAGGCCCACTCGAAGTTGTCGAGCAGGGACCACAGGTAGTAGCCGCGGACGTCCGCGCCGGCGTCGATCGCGTCGGCGACGGCGTGGAGGTGGCGGCGCAGGTAGTCGGTCCGCTCGGGGTCGTGGACGGTGCCGTCGGGGGCGACGGTGTCCTGGAACGCCGCGCCGTTCTCACTGACGATCAGGGGCAGGCCGAACTCGCGGTGCATGGAGAGCAGCGCCTCGGACAGCCCGGTGGGGTCGATCGGCCAGCCCATGGCGGTGAGGTCGTCGTTGGCGCGGTGGAAGGCGACGGAGTCGGCCCCCGGCCAGGGCGAGAAGGTGCTGGAGCCGTGCCCGTCCTCGCGCGGACGGTCCGCGGTGTCGGCCGGGGCGGCGGAGACGACGGTCGGGTTGTAGTAGTTCAGGCCGAGCAGGTCGATCGGGCGGGAGATCTCGACCAGGTCGCCGTCGTGGACCAGGGTGTCCCAGTCGACCAGGTGGGCGGTGTCCTTCAGGAGGTCCTCGTCGTACCGGCCCTTGAGCATCGGGCCGGTGAAGACCCGGTTGCCGACGGCGTCGATCCGGCGGGCGGCCTCCAGGTCCTCCGGGCCGTCACTGCGCGGGCGCACGACGTGGAGGTTGAGCGAGACGGACACCTTCGCGGAGGCGGGCAGTGCGGCGCGCAGGGCGCCGACGGCCAGGCCGTGGCCGAGGTTGAGGTGGTGGGCGGCCCGCAGCGCGTCGCCGGGGTCGGTGCGGCCGGGGGCGTGGACGCCGGAGCCGTAGCCGAGGAAGGCGCTGCACCAGGGCTCGTTGAGGGTGATCCAGGTGGACACCCGGTCGCCGAGGGCCTCGGCGGCGAGCGCCGCGTAGTCGGCGAAGCGGTACGCGGTCTCCCGGGCCGGCCAGCCGCCGCCCGCGGCGCGGGCGCCGACGGTCGGGGTCTCCAACTCCTGGGGCAGGTCCCAGTGGTAGAGGGTGGCGACCGGGGTGATGCCGTGGGCGAGGAGCTCGTCGGTCAGCGCCCGGTAGAAGTCCAGGCCGCGTTCGGAGGCCGGGCCGCGGCCGGTGGGCTGGATGCGGGGCCAGGCGAGGGAGAACCGGTAGGAGGTCAGGCCGAGGTCGGCCATCATCCGGACGTCCTCGCGGAACCGGCGGTAGTGGTCCACCGCGGTGTCGCCGGTGTCGCCGCCGTCGATCGTGCCGGGGGTGTGGCTGAAGGTGTCCCAGATGGACGGGGTGCGGCCGTCCTCCGCGACCGCGCCCTCGATCTGGTAGGCGGCGGTGGCCGTACCGAAGGCGAAGCCCGGAGGGAACGCGCGTCGGGCGGAACGGGTGTCCGGTGGGACCACGGTCATGACAGGGGTTCTCCAATGCGAGGTGGTGACGGGTCGGGTGCCGGCCAGGGGCGTGGTCCGAGAGGACACGCCCCGGCGGCCGGTCACCCCTTGAGGGCGCCCTGGGTGATGCCGCCGACGATCTGCCGGCCGAAGACGGTGAAGACCAGGAGCAGCGGCGCCGTGCCGACGAGCGCGCCGGCGGTGATGACGGACCAGTCGGTGGACCAGCCGGTGCCGAGCCCCGCCAGGGCGACCTGGACGGTGGGATTGGTGGCGCCGTTCATCGCGATGATGGGCCACAGGAAGTCGTTCCAGGACTGGACGAAGACGAGCATCCCCAGCACGGCCATCGCGGGCCGGGCGATCGGCAGGACGACGTGCCAGACGACGCGCAGCGAGTTCGCGCCGTCGACCCGGGCCGCCTCCAGCAGTTCGGTGGGCAGGGCCTGGGTGAGGAACTGGCGCATGAAGAAGACGCCGAAGGCGGTGACCAGCGAGGGCAGGATGAGCGCGCCGAGGTTGTTGCCGAGCCCCAGGTGCCGCATCAGGATGAACAGCGGCACGACGCTGACCTGGGCGGGCACGGCCATGGTGGCGACGACGAGGGCGAACAGCGCGCCCCGGCCGCGGAAGCGCAGCTTGGCGAACGCGAAGCCGGCCAGCACGGAGAAGGCCACCGTGCTGAGCGCGACGGTGCCGGCGACCAGGGTCGAGTTGAGCAGCGCGACGCCCATGCCGCGCGCCCCGGCGTTGTCCCACACGTAGCCGATGTTGTGGAACAGGTTCGAGCCGGGCACGAGCGGCGGGGGTGTGGAGACCACCCGGTGGCTGTCGGTCGACGCCGCCACGAGCGTCCAGTACAGCGGGAACAGCGAGGCGAGGGCGGCCAGGACCAGCGCCGCCAGGGCGAACGGCCCGGCCCGGTGCTGGTCGCCCGCGCCCGGGGAGCGCAGCCGCTTGCGGCGCCCGGTGCCGCGGCGCACGGCGGCGGTGTCCGTGGCCGGGTCCGCGGCGGGCCCGGTGGCGGGGATGGTGGTCATGGAGCGGTCCTTCCCGGTCACTTGGCGGCGCGCAGGCGGCGGGCGATCAGCGTGTTGGCCAGGCCGACCAGCACGAGCAGGACGAACATCAGCCAGGCGATGGCGGAGGCGCGTCCGAGCAGGCTGTAGTGGAAGCCCTGGTCGTACATGAGGATGCCGAGGGTCTCGTACTGGTGGTTGGTACCCCCCTGGTGACCGCTCTGACCGCCGAACAGGTAGGGCTCGCCGAAGAGTTGGGTCGATCCGATGAACGAGACGACGACCGTGAACAGGATCGTCGGGCGCAGCTCGGGGACCGTGACGTGGAGGAACTGCCGCCAGCGGTTGGCGCCGTCGATCGCGGCGGCCTCGTACAGCTCGCGGGGGACGGCCTGCATCGCGGCGAGGTAGATCAGCGCGTTGTAGCCGGTCCACCGCCAGATCACGATCACGGAGACGGCGATCTGGGAGCTCAGGTCGCCGGACTCCCAGCGGATCGGCCCGAGGTCCACCAGGCCGAGCACCCAGTTGGCCATGCCGCCCTCGGGGCTGAAGATCAGCGCGAAGACGAGCGTGGCGGCCGCCACCGAGGTCGCGTACGGCGCCAGCAGGGCCGTCCGGAAGAAACCACGGGCCGGGAGACGGTAGTTGAGCAGGTGGGCGAGGCCGAGCGCGATCACCAGCTGCGGGACGGTGGACAGCAGACCGAGGGTGATCGTGTTGCGCAGGGCGTGCCAGAACTGCTCGCTCACCGGCCCGAACAGCAGGTCGCTGTAGTTCTGGAAGCCGACCCAGTCGGTCTGGTCCACGTTGTAGAGGCTGACCTGGTGCAGCGACAGGTAGCCGGTGTAGACCAGCGGGAAGAGCCCGAAGACCGCGAACACCAGGAAGAAGGGCGCGACGAACAGGTAGGGGGAGCCCTTGTGGTCCCAGCGGTGCAGCCGGCCGCGCAGGCCCGTCGGCCTGGCTCGGCGCTGCGGCGGGCCCGAGGCGGGTGGGTCGGCCGTGTCTCTTCGGGGCGTACGGGTCGGGGTGGCCACAGGTTCCTCCGTGCCGGGTCGACGGCCGGCTGGGGCCGTCGGGTCGTTCTGGACAGTGTTCGGTCGGTCTCGGCTGTTCACGGGCCGTGGCCGTGCGGACCGCGTCGGGGGCGTGGCGCGGTCCGCACGGCCTGCCCGGCGGCTACTGGACGCTGCTCTTGAGCTGCTTGACGGTGGCGGCCCACGCCTCCTCGGGGCTCTGGTGGTTCTGCTCCATCAGCTGCACGCCGTTGCCGAAGGCCCCGTGGAAGTCACCGTGGTGCGGCCCCGTCTCGGCGGGCTGGATCGCCTTGGCGGCGGTGGAGAAGATCTGCCCGGTGGGAGAGTTCGGGCCGATGTAGGGGTTCTTGAAGTCCGTGACGCCCGGGAGCGTGTACGCCTTCTGGTTGGCGGGGATGTTCCCGACCTTCTGGAAGACCTTGGCCTGCTGCTCGGGCGCGGTGAGCCACACGGCGAGTTCCTGGGCCTGGGCCACGTGCTTGCCGGAGGCCGGCACCGTCAGGAACGAGCCGCCCCAGTTCCCGGCGGCGGGGGCCTGCGCGATGTTCCACTTCCCGGAGTTGCCCGCGCCGGAGTACTTCTCGATGTTGGCCTGCTGCCAGGACGGGCAGACGGTGGTGGCGAACGTGGAGTTGGAGAAGGCCGTCTGCCAGGTCGTGTCGAACTCCTTGAGCCCCTGGGTGATGTTGGCCGCAACCGCGTCGGAGGCCAGCTTCCAGCCGTTCTTCACCCCGGCGGAGCCCTCGTAGTCGGCCTTGCCGTTCTTGTAGTACTGCTCGGCGTTGGAGGAGACCGCGCCGTTGTACAGGCCCGTGGCGGTGTCCATGAAGAAGGTGCCCTTGGGCGCCTTGGCCTGGTACTGGCGGCCGACCTCGACGTACTTCGCCCAGTCGCCCGCCCACAGGGCGCTGACCGCGGCGGGGTCGGCGGGCAGGCCCGCCGCCTGGAAGAGGTCCTGGCGGTAGCAGATCGCCATCGGGCCGACGTCCGTGCCGAGGCCGACGGTCTTGCCCTGGGGGTTGGTCGCCTGCTTCCACTTCCACGGCAGGTAGGCGTCCTTGTCCACGCCCGGGGCGTGGGAGAGGTCGGTGAAGGCGGAGCTGAGCTGGTCGGAGGTGGCCAGCGCGATCCGGCTCACCTCGAGGGCCTGGATGTCGTCGAGTCCGCCGCCGGACAGCCTGGTCTGCAGTGCGGTCCAGTAATCACCCTCCACCGTGGTGGAGTTCTCCTTGATGGTGATGTTCGGGTGCGCCTTCATGTACTCGTCGAAGAGCCCGGCCTCCTTGTAACCGAAGGTGCCGAAGTCGCCCACGGTGAGCGTGATCTTCGCGTTCGGGTCGTCCGAGCCGGAGCTGCCGGAGGAGCATCCGGTGGCCAGGACCGCGGTGAGGGCGGCGGCCGACAGGAGTGCGGAGGCTCTGAGGGTACGGCTGCGCAGGTACATGAGGTTCTCCAGGACCAGTAGCGGGAGACGCGGGGGTGGGGCCGCGCTCGGGACACCGGGAGGGGCGCCGCGAGCGGTCGTGAGGGGTGCGGGGGCCGGGGTGCGGACTCGGTCCGGCCGCTCCGGGAGCGCGGGGCGAAGCATGGGAGCGCTCCCATACGGGAACCCTGCTCCCTCGGTGAAGGACTGTCAAGAGGTGTGGCACCAGGGGAATTCGGGCCGTCCGACCGGTTTCGGGCAGACCGGATCGCGGCCCGTGGCAGGGCCATGTCCAGGGGTGGTGTCAGTCGGCGGTTCCGGGCGACGGCGCGGACTCGCGGACGGTCAGGCGGGTGGGGAGGACGAGGGGGCTCGGGTCCTGGCCGTCGATGGCGGCCACGAGCATCCGGGCCATCTCCAGGCCCAGGGCGCGCACCGGCTGGTGCACGGTCGTCAGCGGCGGGTCGGCGTACAGGGCGCCGGCGAGGTCGTCGAACCCGACGACCGCGACGTCCTCGGGCACGCGCCGGCCGTGGCGGCGCAGGGCGCGCAGCGCGCCCAGCGCCATGCCGTCGTTGGCGGTGAACACCGCGTCGACGTCCGGACGGTCCGTCAGCAGCCGTTCCATCGCGGCTTCGCCGCTGTCCTGGGTGAAGTCGCCGGCCGCCACGCCGGCGGCGGACCGGCCGGCCAGGATCAGCGCTTCGTGGAAGCCCTGTTCGCGGGCGACGGAAGCCTCCAGGTCGGGCTGTCCGGCGATCATCGCGATGTTACGGCGGCCGCCGCGCACCAGGTGCTCGGTCGCCAGACGGGCTCCGCCCCGGTTGTCCGGGTCCACGTACCACCGGGGTGTGCTGCCCTCCAGCGGAAGGCCGCCGAAGACCACGGGCAGCTCCGTCTCCTCGGCCAGCCGGCCCAGGGGGTCGTCACCGCGCAGCGCCATCAGCATCACGCCGTCCGCCCGGTGGGAGCTCAGGATGCGCCGCAGGCGCTCCTTGCCCCGGGGCGTGTTGGCCAGCAGCAGGATCAGTTCCAGGTCCGTCCGGTCGAGGTAGGAGCTCACGCCCACCGTCACCTCGGCGAAGAACGGGTCGGCGAACAGGCCGGGTTCGTCGCTGGACACCGCCAGCACCACCGCACCCGCGCGCCGGGTCGCCAGCGCCCGCGCGGTCGGGTTCGGCACGTAGCCGAGCTCGCGGACCGCCCGTTCCACCGCCGCGCGCTTGGCCGCGCTCACGTGCGGCACGTTGTTGATCACCCTGGACGCCGCCGTGCGCGAGACGCCGGCCCGGGCGGCGACCTCGTCCAGCGTCGGCTGGCGTCGTGGAGACGTCTCCATCGCGATCGTCGTCCTCCTGTTGCCGATGGGTGTGGTCCGGGGCGTGGTTCAGGCGTGGTTCCGGCCGTGATTCCACGGGTGTCCCGTGGTGGGGTGATCAACCGTACTCGCCCCGCGCCCCGACTGGAAGCGCTTCCAGTTTCCGAACCGGCGCGGGCACCGGCCGAATTCCAGGATCAGAGACGGGATCAGGCACTTACGGCACGCGTCTTGACACCCGGTTCGTACTGCCCCAATCATCTGGGACCGGAAGCGCTTCCATCCTCCCTCCCACCCCCCACCCCGTGGAGGAACCATGAGCCGCTCGCTCCGTACGCGTTCCCTGCTCCTGGCCCCGGTGCTGAGCACCGCCCTTCTCACGCTCCACCCCGTCGCCGCCCACGCCGCCGACCCCACCGGCATGACCAGCGGCTTCTACGCCGACCCCGACTCCTCCGCGCAGCGGTGGGTCAACGCCAACCCCGGGGACGGCCGCGCCCCCGCCATCCGCTCGTCGATCGCCAACGTGCCGATGGCGCGCTGGTTCGGCAACTGGAGCGGCACCATCGGGACGGCGACCGGCGCCTACGTCGGCGCGGCCTCCGCCAACCACAAGCTGCCGATCCTGGTGGCGTACAACATCCCCAACCGCGACATCTGCGCCGGACAGTCCGGCGGCGGGGCGGGCAGCGCCGCCGACTACCGGAGCTGGATCGCCGCCTTCGCCGACGGCATCGGCAACCGGCCGGCGGTGGTGGTCCTCGAACCCGACTCGCTCGGCGACGAGAGCTGCATGAGCCAGGCCCAGATCGCCGAGCGCGACGGCCTGCTGAGCAACGCCATCGCGCAGTTCAACGCCAAGGCCCCCAACACCTGGGTCTACCTCGACGCCGGAAACCCCGCCTGGTTGAGCGCCGACACCATGGCCCGGCACCTGGCCGCGGCCGGGGTGAGCGGAGCCCGCGGGTTCTCGCTCAACGTGTCGAACTACCTCCCCACCGGGGACAACGTCTCCTACGGCAACGCCGTCAACGCGTCCCTGGCGTCCATGAAGGGCTTCACCAAGCCCTTCGTCGTCGACACCAGCCGCAACGGCAACGGCTCCAACGGCCAGTGGTGCAACCCGGCGGGCCGCAGGATCGGCTCGCCCTCGCAGATGGGCGGCGGCGCCGAGATGCTGCTGTGGCTCAAGGCGCCCGGCGAGTCCGACGGCAACTGCGGTGTCGGCAGCGGCTCGTCCGCCGGACAGTTCCTGCCCGAGGTCGCCTACAAGATGATCTACGGCTACTGACGCCGAGCGAGGCCGGGGCCGGCTCCCACGCGGGGTCGGCCTCGACCTCCCGCACACGCTGCCCCCCTTCGTACCGCCCCCTTCGTACCGCCCCCTTCGTGCTGCCCCG
This sequence comes from Streptomyces sp. NRRL WC-3742, assembly GCF_000720635.1. Lineage (GTDB taxonomy): Bacteria > Actinomycetota > Actinomycetes > Streptomycetales > Streptomycetaceae > Kitasatospora. The sequence goes on from NZ_JOCF01000023.1 coordinate 68,369, forward strand.
CCCCTCCCGACTCCCGATTCCCAACCAGAGGACACCTGGTGATACCCCGTATCCCACGCTCGCTGATCCCCGTCGGCATCGCCGCCCTGCTCGCCGGGCTCGCCGTCCCGGCCCAGGCCGAGGCCGCCGAGTCCACCGGCCACCGGCTGCCCGCCGGAACCCGCTTCTACGTCGAGCCGGACAGCGACGCCACCCAGCAGGTCCTCCGCGACCTGACGGACCACGACCCGGCGAGCGCCCTCGCCATGGCGAAACTGGCGACCTGGCCCCAGGCCCACTGGTTCTCCGAGGGCACCCCGGACCAGGTCGAGGAGCAGACGCGCACCCTGGTGCGCCGCGCGGCCCGCACCGGCACCGTCCCGGTCCTGGTCTCCTACAACATCCCGGGGCGGGACTGCTCCCAGTACTCCTCCGGAGGCGCGCAGTCCGACGCGGCCTACCAGGCATGGATCGCCGCGCTGGCCCGGGGCGTCGGCCGGTCGAAGGCCGTGATCATCCTCGAACCCGACGCCCTGGCCAACCTGCCCCGCGACTGCTCCCCGACCACCGACCCCACGGGCGCCCTCACGGCCGGACGCATCGCCGACCTCCGCTACGCGATCGACGCCCTGGAGAAGCAGCCGAACACCACCGTCTACCTGGACGCGGGCAACAGTCACTGGCAGAGCGTGGGCGCCATGACCCAGCGCCTGATCGACGCCGGGGCCGAGCGCACCCAGGGCTTCTCGCTGAACGTCTCCAACTTCTTCGCCACCGACCTGTCCGACCACTACGGCACGTGGGTGTCCAACTGCCTCTGGTACGCGACCAAGGGCCCCGAGTCCGCACGCGGTCACGCCGACCGGTGCGCCGGCCAGTACTACTCGCCCGCCGCCCCGAACGACGGCAAGCCGGGCAACTCCGTCGACGCGGACGACCCCGCCACCTGGCACTGGACCGACCAGTGGTTCCAGCAGACCGTCGGCACCCCGCCCGCGAACGAGCTCACCCACTTCGTCGTCGACACCAGCCGCAACGGGAAGGGCGCCTGGAAGCCACCGGCGGGCAAGTACACCGGCGACCCGCAGATCTGGTGCAACCCGCCCGGCCGCGGCATCGGCGACCGCCCCACGGCCGACACCGGCACCCCGCTCGTGGACGCCTACCTCTGGATCAAGACCGTCGGGCAGTCCGACGGCCAGTGCAACCGCAGCGTCCCCGGCGCGACGGCCGACCCGGAGTACGGCACCGTCGACCCGCCGGCCGGCACCTGGTGGCCCGAGCAGGCCCGCACCCTGGTGGGCAACGCCACCCCGGCGCTGACCTTCAACTGGCGCTGAGAGAGCGCCCACACCGCCCGAAGCACCGCCACGCCCCGAAGCACCGCCACGGCCCGACGCCTGGAAGCCACCGCGCTTCCAGGCGTCGGCCGTCGCCGGTCAGCGGGCCGCGTTCACCTGGGCACGGAGCCAGTTCCGGGCCTGCCCGGCCGATCGCAGGCGCACCAATCGGACCTGGGCGTACGCCGGTCGGCCCAGCAGTTCCGGGACGTCTCTCCGATGGCGACCGGGATCACGCCAGGCCGAACCGAGCAGTCCGTCCCGCCAGACGGCGCGCAGCGACTGGTGGCACTCCGGGAACACCTCGCCGTCGCCCAGCAGTTGGCGCACCGTCCTGCGCACCACCCGGGTGAACGACACACGACGCGGGAGATCCAGCCACACCAGCACGTCCGCCCGCGACCAGAGCACGTCGGCGACCTGCGGAAGGTAGCTCCCCGCCACCACCCAGCGCTCCTCGTCGGCCAGGCGGCGGACATCGGCCCGGAACTCCTCCGCCGGACGCCGGCTCCATCCGGGCCCCCAGAACAGCAGGTCGAGGTCGGCCGGCCGACCGCCGGTGCCTTCGGCCAACGCCCTTGCCAGCGTGGACTTTCCCGCCCCGGCGGCTCCCACGACCACCACGCGCCTCATCGTCATGAGGTCAACCTGCCAAGACGATCGGAGGCGGGCAAGCACGTTTCCCCACGTGCGTGCGGGCTCAGCCCCGGGGCCGGGTGACCGGGCGTACGTCGATGACGGGCATGCCCGCGGCGTGGGCCGCTTCGATCCCCTCGTCGCTGTCCTCGTACACCAGGCAGTCGGCCGGGGCCGTCCGCAGGGCTTCGGCGGCCCGGAGGAAGATGTCCGGGGCCGGTTTGCCGCGGTCGACCTCGTCGCGGGTGACCAGAGTGGTGAACAGCCGTTCCAGGGACAGGTGCCGGATGGTCGTCTCGATGATCAGGCGGGCGCCTCCCGAGGCTACCGCCAGGGGGAGCGTGCCGTGGCAGGCCAGCGCGACCTCGGCCACCGGTGCGTGCACCCGGATCCGGTCCGCGTTCACCAGGAAGTGCCGGTCGCGGGCCGCGACGAGATCGTCGACCGGGACGGTGAGCCGGGTTCCGGTCCCGGCCAGCAGCTCGTGGATCAGGTCGGCGGAGGAGAGACCGGTCCTGGCGTCGAACCAGTCCTGATCGAGTCTCATCCCCTGGGTGGCCAGGGCCGCTTCCATCGCCCGGTAGTTCGCCTCCTGGCTGTCGACCAGCGTGCCGTCCCAGTCGAAGAGCAGGGCCCGGGCACGGCCCGGGTGGAGTTCGGTGAGCATGGGGGAGGTCACCTTCCTGAGTGCCGTGGTGCGGACGGATCCGAGGCTGTCACGGGGGAACCCCCGGCCGCTGTGCGGCCGGGGGTCGGGGTTCGGGTTCAGGGTGGGTGGTTCTACTTGAGCGGCGTGCCGCCCGAGTTGCGGTAGGCGATGGTCTTGTTGATCAGGTTGCCGCCGTCGGTCTCGGGCGTGGTCTGTTCCGTCCAGCCGGCGCCGAACAGGATGCCGCCGACGTGTGCGTTCGCCACCTGGTCCAGGTGCGAGAAGAACCAGTCGACCTTGTCGTCCCTGTAGTGGTTGGGCGTGTTGTTCTGCGCCATGTTGCCCACGGGGACCTGCCACAGGACCACCGGCTTGCCCACGGCCTCGGTGAGCGTCTTGTAGAAGCCGAGCGCGGCGAAGCCCTTCTGGTCGTTCCAGTAGGTGTTACGGCTGCCGTGGGCGGGCAGCGCGTACCAGCCCGCGTCGCGGTCCGTCACGTCGCTGACGAGGAAGTCGGCGCTCGATGCTCCGAGGTCCGCGTAGTCCTTGGCGCACTGCGGGGTGTTCTGCTCCCAGTCGAAGCAGGACAGGTGCAGCCCCACGCCGGCGTTCGGCGCGTACTTGTGCCCCATCGTGATCAGGCAGTGGGCCAGGCCGGAGGCGCTGTTCTCCTGCGAGCCGCAGTCCGTCGGGTTCGCGGCCTTGACCTGCGCGGCGACCTGGTGCGGGTTGCCGAGCGAGCGGACGTAGCCCCAGAAGTCGGGCTCGAGGTCGATCATGTCGGGCGAAGTGCCGATCTTCTGGAGGAAGAAGCGGTAGTCGTTCAGGTAGCGGGTGAGCAGGTCGGCCCGGTTGATGGCCTGGACCTCGCCCGGACCGTCGCCCTGGCCCGCCGCGTCGCCGAGGTCGCGCAGCGAGTACCACGTCCAGAGCTGCTTCTGCGGGCGCGACTTGCCCTGGTAGGTCGCATGAGCCGCATTGGCGTCCTTGTAGGTCACGTACGTGCCGGGCGCCGTGGTGCTGCCGGTCCAGCAGCCCCACCAGCCCGACCACGTGTCCTGGCAGCGGGCCGCCGTGTAGTAGTCCGACGAGGGCGCGGGCTGGCTGTGCACGTAGGCGTACTGCACGTCGAACGGAGCGGCGCTCGCCGAGGCGTCGGACATCGAGCCGCCGATGAGGATGGTGCTGCTGCCCATGATGGTCTTCGCCGAGTTGTTGCCGCCGCCGCCCGCGGGGGCCGGAGCGGGCGCGGTCGGGTGGCCGCTCGGAGCCTGGCCCGTCGGAACGCTGCCGCCCGGCGGGGTGGGCGTGGCGGGCGTGGTGGGCGTGGTGGGCGCGGTGCTGCTGCCGGAGCTGCCCGCGTTCCCGCTGCCGCTGCCGCTGCCGCCGCCGCCGCTGTTGCCGACCGGGACGAGCTGCCACTGCTGCTGGGGGCCGTTCCAGTCGTGGTACTGGGCGATGTGGGCCCCGGTGGTCTTGGCGCCGCCCGGGATCTCGACGGCCTTGCCGCTGGTGCGGTTGATCAGACGGACATAGCCGTCCGACGAACTCTCCAGGTGGAACTGCTGGTTGGCGCCGTTCAGGTCCTGCCACTGCGCCAGCTCGGTGCCTTCGGTCTTCGACCAGTTGAGGTTGTCCAGCACCTTGCCGGAGAACCGGTTCTTCAGCCGGTAGTTCCCGTCACCCGAGTCGATGAACTGCCACTGCTGGTTCGTCTCGCCGGTGCGGTTCCACTGCACGACCGGGGCGCCGTCGTACCCGGCGTAGCCGAAGTCGTCCAGTACCTGGCCGGTGCTGCGGTTGACCAGCAGGTAGAAGGGATTGGTGTCCACGGACACGGTGTTCGCCGAGGCCGCGTTGACCACGGCCACGGAGCCGCCCACGACGGCGAGGGCGACGGCCGCCCAGAGGCTGCGGCGCTGGTACAGCCGACGGCGGCGGTGCCCCTTCCGCCCGCCCAGGTGGGCCGCGGGGAACGACGGGCGTCCGCGGCGGGCGCGCCGGCCGGTGGGGGACGGCTCCGGGGGCGTGGGTGAGTGCGGGGACATGTCGGTGCTCGCTTTCAGCAGCTGTCTCTGACCGGCCCGCCTGGCCGGTCAGCTCCTGGTTGCCGCCGGCTCCGGAAAGGTTGCCCCGGTTCGGGAAAACTTTTTTCTGCCTCAGGAGGAGCGGCGGATGGCCCGGGGCGAGGCGCCCAGCTCGCGGCGACAGGTCTTGTTGAAGGCGTGCAGGTCGGGGATGCCGACCGAGGCGGCGATCGCGGGGATGGAGAGCGTGGTGGCGCACAGGAAGTGGCGGGCGCGTTCCATCCGGCGGGCGCGGATGTAGCCGACGACGGTTTCGCCGGTGGCGGCGCGGAACAGCCGGGTGAGGTGGTTGTGCGAGACGCCGACGGCGCGGGCGATCTCGGGGACGGTCAGGGGTTCGGCGAGCCGGGCCTCGATCAGGGAGGTGGCGGCGGCGACGGCCGGGTGGACGGTCGGGGTGTCGGGCTCGGCGGGAGGGGTGAGTTCGGCGATCCGCCACAGCGCGGTCCAGATCTCGGCGGCGGCCCGGGCGGGGGTGCGCGGCCAGGCGGCCAGCGCCTGGCCGAACCGGCTCGTGAGCGGCTCGAGTTCCGTACCGGCGGGCTGGAGGACGGGGATGCGGTGCGGCGCGCCGGCGGTGCCGAGGCGCAGGTGGACGTACAGGTGCTCGGAGCGGCCCCGGTAGCGGTAGCGGACCTCGGAGCCGGGCGGCACCAGGCTGACCGTACCGGGCCGGATGTCGTGCGGGGTGCCGTCCACCGTCAGGTCGGCGTGGTAGCGGTAGAGGTGGAGCTGCCACAGGTCCGGCAGCGAGAACACGTCCACGTGGCCGGCCGGTCCGTGGACGGCGATGCCGACGTCGGCGAGGGTGGGCGGCTCGTCGAGACGGGCGAGGACTGTCCGCATGGGCACGAGTTGTACCACGTGCGGCGGAGGGTGAGAACGGACCACCACAGGGTGAGCCCGGCCCACGCGGCGGCGGGCCGGCCGGATCTAGCGTGGCGGCCATGGAGAAGACGGAAGTACTGCTCTCGTCGGTGGAGATGGCGCGCTTCGTGGCCCGGGGGTCGCTGCGGCTGGACGCCGTGGTCCCGGCGGAGATGAACGCCGAGGGCCTGGAGGTCCTGGCGGCGGGCGTGCCGGACGTGCCGTACGGGACGCCGGTGTCCGAGGCGTACGCGGACGGCTCGTTCGTCCGCCGCCTGCTGGAACTGCCGCAGGTGGCGGGGGCGTTGCGCAGCCTGGTCGGCCCGGAGCCGTGGGTGGACCACCATGCGGTGCACATCCGCGAGCCGCACGGCGGTTCGGCGCAGGCGCTGCACGGGGACGCGATCATCGACGTGCGGCCGGACGCGTTCGACGTGCAGTTGATGTACTACCCGCAGGACGTGACGCTGGAGATGGGCGGAACGCTCAGCGTGCCGGGCAGCCACCTGCGGCGGACCAACGAGTCCGACACCGGCCGCTACCAGAACCTGCGCGGCCAGGACCGCCTGGTCTGCCCCGCGGGCACGGTGGTGTTTCTGCACCACGGCCTCTGGCACGGCGGCCGGCGCAACGACAGCGACGCCGTCCGCTACATGTTCAAGATCCGCTTCAACCCGAGGGTCCGCCAGCGGCTGCTGTGGGACACCTCCGACCTCCACGACCCGCGGGTGAACACCGAACTGGACGCGGTCTTCCCCTGGTACGAGTGGGCGACCGGCCGACTGGAGCGCTACAACCGCGTCCTGCTGTGGCGGGAGCTGACCGGCGACGCGGGCTACGACCTCGACCACTGGGTGACCCGGGTCACCAACCGCCCGAAGGAGACGGTGGCATGACGACCGCGACGACCCCCACCGCAGAGAGCGGCCGGGCCGCCGTGCTGCGCCAGCAGGTCCTCGTGCTGTACCTGGCCGACTCCCGGCTGGACTCGCCCGTGGTCGGCTGGACGAGCTACGACGGCACCGGCCGCACCTCGCCGACCACCGGCGACGGCGACGAGCCGCCGTACGACAGCGGGGTGGAGGCGCTGCGGGACGGCTGGCGGCTGTTCCAGGCCGCGCAGCTGATCCCGCCGTACCCGGGCCACGAGTACGACGTGTCGTTCCTCAAGCACGAGTACTTCTTCGAGCGGATCGTCGAGGTCCGCGAGCCGCAGGCCGGGTAGTCGCAGACCCGGTAGTTGCAGACCCGGTGCCCGGGGCGCCGATCGGGGTCACCGGGGGGTGACTCCGATCGGCGCGGGACGGCGGGCCGCGCCGGTCAGGGGCCGATCGGCAGGACGATCGGCAGGACGGAGGTCGGCTCGGTGATCCGGAGGGGCTCGCCGGCGGGGGCCAGGCGCCCGGAGTCCGGGTCACGGTGGAAGGCCGTCAGGCTGTCGGAGCCCTGGTTGGCGCAGAACAGGTGCCGTTCGTCCCGGCTGAGGGCGATGTCGCGGGGCCAGGAGCCGCCGCAGGCGGTGATGTCGACCGGTTCGACGGCGGCCCCGTCGTCGTGGAGGGCGAAGACGGTGATCGTGTCGTCGCCGCGGTTGGTCGTGTAGAGGAAGCGGCCGTCCGAGGACACCCGCAGGGCGGCGGCGGAGTTGGCGTTCGGCGCCGCCGGGTTCCGGCGCGTGCCGAGTTCGGCGGTGGGTTCGAGGCGGCCGGTGAGCGCGTCCCAGGTGCAGACGGTGAGGGTGGAGGCGAGCTCGTTGAGGATGTGGACCCGCCTCGCGGAAGGGTGGAACACCAGGTGCCGGGGCCCTCGGCCGTCCGGCAGCCGGACGGTGTCGTGCGCGCCGAGCCGGCCGGTGGCCGGGTCGAAGGTGTAGACGTGCACCCGGTCGGTGCCGAGGTCGGTGCACAGGAGGAACCGTCCGTCCGGCGAGGGGGCGGCCATGTGGGCGCGCGGGGAGGTGTGCAGCTCGCCGGAGGCTTCCCGGCCGGGGTGGTGAACGGTCTGCGAGGGCTCGGCCGCGGCGAGCGCGTCCTCGGCGCCGACGGGGATCACCGCGAGCACGCCGTCGCCGTAGTGGGCGGCGAAGAGGTGCGACCCGCCGGGGTGGACCGCGAGGTGGCAGGGGCCGGAGCCGCCGCTCGGGGTGGTGGCGGGCACACCGAGGCTCCCCGTGCGGGGGTCGATCCGCACGGAGGCGATGTGCCCGGATTCCTGTTCCAGGACGGCGTGCAGAACCGCGCGGGCCGGGTCGAGGGCCGCGTAGGAGGGGCGGTCGACCGGCAGGGTGCCCAGGAGGCTCAGGGCGCCGGCGGCGTCGTGGCGGACGGTGGACAGGCCGGCTCCGGGGGTGTCGGCCGCGGCGGCACTGCCGATGACCAGCAGGCCGCCGGTGGTGGGGGTCGGGGGGTGGTTCAAGGATGTCTTCTCTCTCTCCGCCGTGCGGCGGACGGTCCGTCAGGCCGGCGGGTGCAGTTCGCCGCTGCGGGCCACCCGGGCGTACCAGCGGGCGCTGGCCTTGGGGGTGCGGGTCTGGGTGGGGAAGTCGACGTGCACCAGGCCGAAGCGCTTGTCGTAGCCGTACGCCCACTCGAAGTTGTCCATCAGCGACCAGGCGAAGTAGCCCCGCACGTCCGCCCCGTCGGCTGCCGCCCGGTGGACGGCCGCCAGGTGGGCGTGGAGGTAGGCGGTGCGTTCCGGGTCGTCGACCGTGCCGTCCTCGCCGCCCCGGTCGACGTAGGCCGCGCCGTTCTCGCTGACGATCAGCGGCAGGCCGGGGTAGCGGTCGGTCAGGTCGGTCAGCAGCTGGTGCAGGCCCGTGGCGTCGACGGCCCAGCCCATCGCGGTCCGCTCGCCCGGCGCCGCGTGGAAGCCGATCCGGTCCGCTCCCGGCCAGGGCGAGGCCGTGCCGCCGCCGTGGCCGTCCTCCCGGGCGGGGGCCGCGCCCTCGGCCGCCGTGGAGACGACGGTGGGCGTGTAGTAGTTGACGCCCAGCCAGTCCAGCGCCCGGTGGATCCGCGTCGCGTCGCCGGTGCGGACGAAGGACCAGTCGGTGAGGTGGGCGGTGTCCGCCAGCAGGTCCTCCGGGTAGGCGCCCTCCAGCAGGGGGCCGAGGAAGACCCGGTTGCCGACGGCGTCGATCCGGCGCACGGCGTCCCGGTCGGCGGCGGACGGGGTGAGCGGGCGCAGCGCGTGCAGGTTGAGCGAGACGGACACCTTCGCGGAGGCGGGCAGCACGCCGCGCAGGGCGTCGACGGCGAGGCCGTGGCCGAGGTTGAGGTGGTGGGCGGCCCGCAGGGCGGCCACCGGGTCGGTGCGGCCGGGGGCGTGGACGCCGGAGCCGTAGCCGAGGAAGGCGCTGCACCAGGGCTCGTTGAGGGTGGTCCAGTGGCCGACCCGGTCGCCGAGGGCCTCGCCCACCAGCGCGGCGTACTCGGCGAACCGCTCGGCGGTCGCGCGCTCGGGCCAGCCTCCGGCGCTCTCCAGTTCCTGCGGGAGGTCCCAGTGGTAGAGCGTGGCGACGGGGGTGATCCCGTGGGAGAGCAGTTCGTCGGCGAGGCGGCGGTAGAAGTCCAGGCCGGGCTTGGCGGCCGGGCCCCGGCCGGTGGGTTGGACGCGCGGCCAGGAGACGGAGAAGCGGTACGCGGTCAGTCCGAGCTCGGCCATCAGCCGGACGTCCTCGCGGAAGCGGTGGTAGTGGTCGACCGCGATCTCGCCGGTGTGGCCCTGGAAGACCTTGCCCGGGGTGCGGCAGAAGGTGTCCCAGATCGAGGGGGTGCGGCCGTCCTCGGCCACGGCGCCCTCCACCTGGTACGCGGAGGTGGCCGCGCCCCAGAGGAAGCCGGCCGGGAACCGGGGCGGTGTGGTGGCGGTGGGGAGCGGGCTGGTGGGGGGAACGGGCACGGGGTGCTCCAACGGTGAGGGGCGGCTCTCAGGGCGGGGGTCGGGGCGGGTTCCGGGGCGGTGGAGATCGCGCCGGTCCTGAGGGTGTTGCCGGAGTGCTCCTAGGGGTAGCGTGGGAGCGCTCCCACATCCTCTTCGGAAGGTTCCAGCCTCGGCTGATCCGGTGTCAAGAGAAGGAGCCGAACTGCCCGGCGCGGCCTGCCGGTCGGCCCGTCGGGGCCCTCGGGGCCGTCGCGGGCCCGGCGGTTCGTTGGCGGCGCCCCGCCCCGGTGACCTACGATCCCCTGCCAGGCGGGCGCGAGAGCGATGGTGGCGACGGAAGGCGCGTGGGTGGTGGGCGGACGACAGACCGGAAGGCCGACCCTGGAAGAGGTCGCGGCCCTGGCCGGGGTCGGGCGCGGCACGGTGTCCCGGGTGATCAACGGGTCGGCACGGGTGAGCGAACGGGCCAAGGAGGCGGTGGGCCGGGCCGTAGCGGAGCTGGGCTACGTGCCCGACCGGGCGGCCAGGGCACTGGCGGGCAGCCGGACGGACGCGGTCGCGCTGGTCGTGCCGGAGACCGAGGCCCGGCTGTTCGCGGAGCCGTACTTCCTGGACATCATCCGGGGCGCGAGTGCCGAACTCGGCGCTGCGGACAAGCAGTTGCTGCTCACGCTGATCCGCACCGAGCAGGAGCGGCAGCGCTTCGAGCAGTACCTCGCCGCGCAGCGGGTGGACGGCGTGCTGCTGGTCTCCGTCCACCGGGACGACCCGCTGCCGGACCAGATGCGCGCGCTGGGCCTGCCGACCGTGCTGAACGGGCGCCGTTCGCCGCAGGAGTCGGTGGCGTACGTCGACTCCGACAACGTGGGGGCCGGGCGTTCGGCGGTGGAGCACCTGGCCGGGCGCGGACGCCGTCGCATCGCCACCATCACCGGTCCGCCGGACATGGACGCCGCCGCCGGCCGCCTCGACGGCTACCGCCAGGGTCTGGCGGCGGCCGGTCTGCCGGCGGACGAGAGCCTCGTCGCCGCCGGGGACTTCACCGAGGACGGCGGCCGCAGGGCCATGCGCGAGCTGCTGGAACGCCGCCCGGAGCTGGACGCGGTGTTCGCGGCCTCCGACCTGATGGCGGTCGGCGCCCTGGCGGTCCTGCGGGCCAGGGGCCTGGACGTGCCCGGCGACGTCGCGCTGGTGGGCGTCGACGACTCGCCGGTGGCCCGCCACCTCGACCCGCCGCTGACCAGCGTCCGCCAGCCGATCGAGCAGATGGGCCGCACGATGGCCGCTCTCCTGCTGCGGCAGATCGCGGGGGAGGAGGCGGAGCCGTCCCGTCTGGTGCTGCCGACGGAACTGGTGGTGCGGCAGTCCTCCTGACCCGCCGTCCGGCCTCCCGGCCCGCGATCCGTGATCCCGACGTGCGATCCGTCCTCCCGACACGGCCGGCCGTCCGGAGCCCCCGAGGGGACTCCGGACGGCCGGCGCGCTCAACGCCGCGTCACAGCGCCGGGTAGGCGTTCTTCATCAGCTCCTGGAACTGGGAGGAGAACCACTCGCCGGACAGCGGCGCGTTCGGCAGCGCGCCGGACATGTGGTTGTTGTTCCTCGGGTTGCCGGTGTACGCCGGGTCGCACATCCCGTCGTAGCCCTTGCCGTCGGGGTTCGAGACCGGCTTGCTGGCCCCGTCCGACTCGCCCGGGGGCTTCATCCAGACGTACGCGTCGATCCCCGGAGCGGGGGCGGCCTGCGGCCGTTCGCCGAGGCCCGCGCCCGCCTGGTTGCACCAGTTCCCGGTGTTCAGCCGCCGGTCGTAGCGCCCGCCGTCGACGTAGGCGTCGACGCTCGTCTGCGGCCCGGGACCGGCCGGCCGGGCGGTACCGCCCCAGCCGTTGCGCGAGGTGTCGATCAGCATGCCGAGGTTGGAGTCGAAGCCCAGCGAGACCAGCTTGGCCCGCAGGCCCTGGGCGTAGGAGAGCTCGTCGACGTAGCGGTTCCAGTCCACCCACTTCGACTGGCGGACGGAGGTGCCGCCGACGGTGTCGTCGATGGTGAAGTTCTTCTCCTGGAGCGCGCTGTAGTTGGCGGTGTTGACGATGAAGCCGTGGACGTCGGAGAGGGAGCCGCCCTCGGAGGTCGCCGCCTGCTTGAACAGCTCGGCGGACGGGCCGAGGTTGTCGTCCCAGCCGAGCCAGCCGTGGTGGCCGGCGTCGGCGTAGTTGTACACGTTGGGGATGGCGCCGAGCTTCTTGAGCGCGTAGCCGATGCCCTTGATGTAGTTGCCGTTGGCCTTCATCACGTCGCAGGTGGGGGTGGCGGTGGCCCGCGGCGTGGTGTTGGTGACCAGGTTCGGCAGCGAGTCCAGCTCGACGGTGGTGACGATCCGCAGGGCGGCGTACTTGGGGTCGGCGAGGACGGCCGCGATCGGGTCGATGAACTCCGTCCGGTACCGGTCGATCTCGGTCGGGCCGAGTTCGCCGTTGGAGGAGAGGGCGGCGCAGTCCCGGCCGGGCAGGTCGTAGACCACCAGCTGGATGACGAGTTCGCCGCTGCCCTTCTGGCGCAGCGCCTCGTCGAGGTGGGCGCGCAGCCCCATCTTGCCGTTGGCGCCGGCGATCGCGGCGATGCGGTCGAGCCAGACGCCGGTGGGCTGGTTGGAGACCCTGGTGCCGCCGGGCTCGGCGGCGGCGTGCGCGGCCCACTCGGGGTTCACGTAGACCTTCGCACCGGCGTACGGGTTGTCGACGCGAGTGCCGGGCGGGGTGGTGGGCGGCGTCGTCGGCGGGGTCGTCGGAGGTGTGGTCGGCGGCGTGGTGGGCGGGGTCGTCGGCGGTGTCGTGGGCGGGGTGGTGGGCGGCGTGGTGGCGCCGTTGCAGGACACGCCGTTGAGCTTGAACGCGGTGGGGACGGGGTTGGTGCCGCTGTACGAGCCGTTGAAGCCGAAGGAGGTGGAACCGCCGGTCGCCAGGCTGCCGTTGTACGAGAGGCTCGCGGCCGTGACGGCGGTCCCGGACTGGGTGACGGTCGCGTTCCAGCCCTGGGTGACCTGCTGGCCGCCGGCGAAGGTCCACTCCACGGTCCAGGAGCTCACCGGGTCACCGAGGTTGGTGAGGACGACGTTGGCGCCGAAGCCGGTGTTCCACTGGTTGGACACCTGGTAGTCGACCCGGCAGCCGGCCGAGGCGGCTCCCGCGGAGCTGGACAGCACGGTGGCGGTGGCGCCGGAGGCGGCCAGCAGGCCGAGGGCGGCGAGGAGGGCGGTCCGGCTGCTGCGCAGCCGGTTGACGGTGGGGCGCGGTGCGTGGGTACCGCGGGTGGTGCGGCTCATGGTGGGGGTCCTTTTCAGTGCGCTCGAGGGCGCGCCGCTCCCGGCGCGCCGACTGATGGAACCGCTCCCACTGGTGGCCACCGACGGTAGCGCCAACTGCCGCCGAGGAGAAGGGGAGTTGACGGGATTTGTTGCGCGAGTTGCGGAACTCGTCGGCCCTCTTGACCGGTCGCGGGGCGATCCCGCACAGTGGGAGCGCTCCCACTGGTCAAGCACTCTGCTCAAGCACTGTCGTGGAACCACCGCGATCGCCCGCCACGCAGCCCCGGACGATCGCCACCCACCCCACCCCTTCATGACCCGGCTGTGCACAGGGCGCCCGCTCGATCGAGCGGGCGCCCCTGTCACGTGCGCGTTCCTTCACCGGTGCATACCTTCACCGGTGTGTACCTTTCACCGCCCCGGAGAGAACCCTCCCGAGACGGACGCGGAGCCGCCCGCGGACACCGCGTCGACGCGGTAGCCGTCGTTCGCGGCCGCCCGCACCCCGGTGGCGTGGTTGTACTGGGCGGCGAACTCGTGCTGCCCCGCCGGGACGGTGCGGCCCGGCTTGAGCACCCAGCGGTAGACCAGCGCGCCGCCGCTCTCCTGCACGGTGACGGTGAAGTCGTCCGTCGGCAGGGTCCGCCAGTTACCGGTGTCCCGTACGTCGCCGGTCTGGGCGACGCGCAGTTCGACGGTGAGCGAGGTGAGCGGCTGGCCCGTCCTGAGGGTGAGGTTGCTCTGGGCCCAGTACACGGTGCTGTGCGGATCGATCGAACCCTCCGACCACAGCGGCCCGTTCTGGGCCCGGCTGCTCGCCGACTGGGTCGGCCGGGGCACGGTCGGCGTGGCGGCGGGCGGCGCGACGGTCGCCGGTGCGGGAGGTGCGCTCGGGGGAGCGGAGCCGGTCGGCGTCGGCGTGAGCGTCGGCGAGGGGTCGGCCGGTGCCGTGGTGGCGGCCGGCGGCTGCGGGGTCCAGGGGGCGATGCCGGCCACGGCGAGTCCGCCGGTGGCCAGGGCGCCGACGGCGGCGATGCCCGCAAGCGCGATCTTGGGCCAGGATCGCAGGCCCGACCGGGCGCGGTGACGGACGGCGGGACCGGCCGCGCCGCGCTGCACGCGGGCCAGCATCCGTGCGCGGTCGGGCTGGTGGGCCTCGGCGGCCTCGCGCAGCTGCCGGGCGATGTGCTCGTTCAACGGTTCCTCCTTCCTGTCGTCAGTTCGCCGGCCGCTCGTGCGCCGAGTGCTCTCTCCAGCTCGGCCATCGCCTTCGAGGTCTGGCTCTTCACCGTACCGACCGATATGCCGAGCGCGGCGGCGGTGTCCTTCTCCGAGAGGTCGAAGGCGTGCCGCAGCACCACGCAGGCCCGCTTGCGGAACGGCAGCCGGGCGAGCGCCGCGCGGACGTCCAGCACGGCGGCGACGTCCGGTCCCTCGGTCTTCTCGGGGCTGCGGGTCCAGAACAGCAGGACCCGGCGCCGTTCGCGGACGGCGCTGCGGATGCGCTCCCGGGCCATGTTGGCGACCACCCCGCGGGCGTAGGCGAGCGGGTGGTCGGCCGCGCGGAGGCGGTCCCAGCGCTGCCACAGCGCGATCAAGGCGTCCGAGGCGAGGTCGTCAGCCGCGTCCGCCTCGCCGGTCAGGAGGTGCGCGAGGCGGGCGAGTTCGGCGTAGTGGCGTTCGAAGAACTGGTGGAATTCCGCGGACGTGTCATCGAGGAGCATTTCCCCCGGTCGCCCTCTCCCTGCAATGTGAGCGTTAACAACCGGCATGAGCCTAGCATCGCCCCTGTTCGGGGCGGTGTCCGCCCCCGAAGGTCGCGGCCGGCGGGCGGCGGGCGGGCGGCGGTTGGTGAGCGGGCGGCGCGGTCAATGCCGGGCGAACTGGACGCGGGTCGGCTGGATGACGTCCGGCTTCACCGCGATCCCGTCGACGGTCAGCTGTTCCCCGTAGACGTCGGTGACCCTGATCGATCCGCCGCACCCGCTGCCGTCCGGGGAGAGGAAGTAGTTGTAGTCGGTGCGGGACAGGCGCCGCCATCCGCCGCCGCTCCGGACCTCCAGCGCGGCCACCGGGTTCCGGTGGCCGATCACCTGGATCCCGCACCACCACTGGCTGGACCCGGTCTTGTACCGGATCGACACGGTGTCCGGCGCCGTGCCGGGGCTCAGCACCGTCCAGGTGATCGGGAGCCGGCCCACCGAGAGCTCGGCGAGCTTGGCGAACGCCTCGTGGCTCAGGTCGAGCTGCCCGGGCGCGCAGGGCAGCGGGCACTCGTTGACGATCCGCACCGTGATGCTCGCCCCACCGGCGGCGCGGACGAGCACGTACGCCCCGCAGGCGCTGGACGACTCGTAGTCGGTGTGGTTCATCGCCGCGACCATGAGGTCGCCGGAGGGCCCGAACGAGCAGGCGCCGTTGCCGTCGGCCGCGTCGTAGGAGGTGGCGACTCCCGGGTAGCTCGTCCCCGGCTTGATCCGCCCGGCCAGGGAGGCGGTGGACGTCACGGCACGGGCGCTGCCGGTGGCGGCCGCGGGGGACGGGGCGGCGGTGGAGGCGGAGGGCTTGGCCGTGGGGGTGGCGGTCGGGGCGGGGCTGGCCGTCACGGAGGCGGCGGCCGACGACGGCGACTCCGACGGCGCCGCATCGACCGGGGCCCCGGAACCGGGCGGAGCGCTCGGTTCGGTGGCCGCCGCGGAGACGGCGGCGGTGGCGGCGGCCGGCTGCGGGGTACCGGCTCCGCCCCCGTTCCCCGTGAGGAGCGCCAGGCCCAGGCACACCAGCACCGCGACGGCCGCCACCGCCAACGGAACGCCCCTGACCGGCCATCGTCCGCGCCGCGCCCGGGTGACGGCGTGTTTCGTTGCCTTCATGCCCATCCATTCCAGGTAGATCGATTCGACGTTGCATGACCCGGTTGCCGCCGTCGCCGCAAAGGTTGCCGCCCGCACGGAAAGAATTTCCGGCAGCCGCGGACGGCCTCCCGGGCCGCCCGAGCGGGCACTACGCCAGTAGTGGCACTACGGAAGTAGTGCCACTACTGGCGTAGTGCCAGGGCCTGTCGTCGAACTCCCGTCGACTGCCCGCGTGCGGCGCCGGTGCGGCGGTCGCGCACAATGGGCGGTCGTGGAGGAGAAGGAGTCGGTCATGGCCATCGAGAACCGCCCGGTGACCCTGCGGGCGATCGCCGATCAGCTGGGACTGGACGTCTCCACCGTCTCCAGGGTCCTGAACGGGGCCGACGCGGACGGACGGCGGGCCGCCTCCGGAGCGACGGCCCGCCGCGTCCGGGAACTCGCCCAGGAGCTGGGGTACCGCCGCAACCCCGCCGCCGTGAGCCTGCGGACCCGGCGCAGCAACCTGATCGGGGTGGTGTTCGCGCGGCTGTCCGAGGTCGTCGTCGCGACCATCTACGAGGGCATCGAGGAGGAGGCGGCCCGGCACGGGCTCGCCGCCTTCGTCACCAACACCCAGGACGATCCGGTCCGCCAGCGCGAGCGGATCGCGATGGTCCTCGGCCGGAGGGTCGACGGCCTCATCATCGGCGACGCGCACCTGGACGGCGCCGCCCTGGCGGACCCGGCGCTCGGGCGAACGCCCCACGTCCTCGTCAACCGCCGTACGGAGGGCGACCTTCCCGCCGTCACCTGCGACGACTACCGGGGCGGGCGCCTGGTGGCCGAGCACTTCCTGCGGCTGGGGCACACCAGGGTCGGCTGCGTCGCGGGCGAGCCCTTCGCCAGCACCGGCACCGACCGCACGGCCGGCTTCGTCGACCGGTACGCCGAGGCCGGTCTCCCGGTGCCGGCCGACCTGGTGCGGCACTGCGCCTTCGACACCACGGGCGGTCGCGGGGCGTCGACCGCGCTGCTGACCGCCGACCGGCGCCCCACCGCTCTGTTCGCGGTCAACGACCTGGCCGCCATAGGGGTTCTGGGCGCCGCCCGTGACCTGGGCCTGCGCCCGGGGGAGGACCTCGCCCTGGCGGGCTTCAACGACACCCCGGTCGCCGCGGAACTGCCGGTCGCGCTCACCACCGTCCGCTCGCCCATGGCCGAACAGGGCCGGATCGCGGTGCGGGAGCTGCTGCGCCGGATCGACGGGGAGCCGGCCCGGTCGCGGCGGCTCGCGCCCGAGCTGGTCGAGCGGGCCACCAGCGGCCGACCCGTCGGCCCGTCACTTCTCTGACCCGACCCGCTTCCGGCACTGACCCGGTGGCGCTCCGGCTCCATCGAGTTCAGCTGCGCAACCGGGGTTCCGGGGTGGGGCAGGCGCGAGGGCCGTGCCGGTGTGCACGGCCCTCGCACCGGGTGTGGGGCGCCCCGTTCCCGCCCTCGTCGTCCGGATCTGCACGTGGTGGTGTGCTGTGCGGTGTGCTGTGTCACCTGTACGCGATGCTGAGCTGCACTGTTTCGGTGGGGAATCGAACCCCCTGCGTTGCTCTTCACGCGCCAAGGGCCGGATGAACCGCCGGCCCGCGGTGTGTGCACGCCTCCGCGACGACTACCTGCTTCCCACACCCAGCTCGTGGGTCAGTCCTCGATCAGGTCGATCTCCCAGTTGGTGCGCTGGATCAGGGTGTCCACCTCGCGGATCTCCTTGGCCAGCACGTCAGCCTGGGCACGGAGTTCGGCGACCGGCAGGGCGGAGAGCATCCGCAGTTCGGAGCGCATCTGCCGGACGGCTCCGCGCTGGTCACGTCCGGAGGCGGCGTCGGCGGCCGCGGTGAGCACCGAGTGGCGCAGCCGCAGGACGTCCCGTCGGGCGAGGGCGTCGGTCAGAGTGCCGCCGCCCTCGATGACCGCGGTGGAGTTGGTCCGGTTGATCTGGCGGATCAGCCGCTCCAGCTCGTCCAGCACCTCTCCGGCCTGGGACAGGACCTCCGCCGCGCTCTCGGCCGGTTCCTCGCCCTCCTGGTAGCGGGCGCTCCCGACGACGCGCGCCCGCAACTGCTCCACCCGCCGCACCGCAGCCGCGCGCTGCGCGAGCGCTTCAGCCAGTTTCACCGCACCATCACCTGTCCGTCTCACCGATCGTCCGGCAAGTATGCACGCGGTGCCTGGCTCGCCTCCGGCGGGACCGGGCGCAAACCCCTGGTGCCACGCCCGGGGGCGCGCCTATCATCCAACCCAAACGATTGGGCCAAACGATTGGGTTGGGGGAGTCGATGGCAACGGCTACGCCGGGCGGTGGGGTTGTGAGCGTTCACCGTGTCCACCGCCATGTCCCGATGGTGGTGTGGAAGTGGGCCTTCGGCGCCCTGGTGCTGCTGTTCTGGCTGCTGATGTACCAGGGCGTCTGGTGGCAGGGGCTGGTGGTGGACGCCGTGGTGCTCGGCGGCCTCCTGGTCGTCGGCCGGCTGCCCCCGAGCGCGGGCATGCGGGCGGTGGAGGTGCGCGCGGAGGGTCTGAGGCTGCGTTCGGCGGACGAGCGGCAGTCGGTGCTGCTCGGCTGGGCCGAGATCCTGGACGTCCGCTTCGTCCCCGGCCGGACCGAGACGCACCGGCTCGGCGGTGGCCGGGAGCAGACGGTGCTTCATCACACCGCCGTGGCGCTGCTGCTCCGGGACCAGTCCGATCCGCTGCTCCTGCTGCACGTCGCCCACCCCCAGCGGCTGGCCGTCTCGATCGCCACCCAGGTCGCCGGGGCCCGCGCCCGGGCGGCAGGGCTGGAGCGCCGCGACGTCGAGGGCGCCTGAGGGCTGTTCGACCGGAGGCGACCGGACGTGGCCCGGGCCGGAGTTGACGATTGAGCGGGAGCCTGAACAAAATACCGGCTCGGCTCCCGGCCCGGCTCCCGCGACCGCGTACTATGCCCGGCATGTCCACAGTTGCCGCGATTGCGGTCGTCATGCTCGCCCTGCTGCACGTCTACATCCTGGTCCTGGAGATGTTCCTGTGGACCACGCCCCGGGCCAGGGCCTCGTTCGGTACGTCCGAGGCGTTCGCGCTGGAGACCAAGGCGATGGCCGCCAACCAGGGCCTGTACAACGGGTTCCTGGCCGCCGGGCTCCTCTGGGGCGCGTTCGCCTCCGACCCGGTCGGGTTCCGGGTGACGGTCTTCTTCGCCGTCTGCGTCGCCGTCGCCGGGGTGTTCGGCGCGGTGACTGCCTCCCGGAAGATCCTCTTCGTGCAGACCGTCCCGGCGGCGGTCGTGCTGGCCCTGGTGCTTTTGGCCCACTGACCCCCAGGACAGGCCCACCGAGGGGCCCGGCGCGGCCGACGGAATCGGCCGCGCCGGGCCCCGTCGCGTCAGTCGTGCTCGACGACGATCATCGCGTGCCCGTCCACGGTGGTGACCCGGGTGTGGACGTACTCGCCGTCGTGGTGCCAGACGAGCTCCTGCCCGGCGGGCTGGAGCCGCACCGAGCGCGGCGCGGTGGCGAGCCGGAGGGCGACGGGTACGTCGACCAGCGGGAACGGGTCGTGCACCAGGTCCAGTTCCGGGGTCTCCCGGGAGGGGACGAAGCTGGTCAGGTGCACCACGGTGCCCGTGGCGGTCCGGACGACGGTGGTCTCCAGGTGGACCGGACCGCCCGCGCGCAGGAGCGGGTCCGGCAGGAGCCGGTCCAGGACCGCACCGAGCAGCAGGCGGTAGGTCTCCAGGCCGTGCGCGTGGAAGGCGTCCAGCAGCGACACGGCCACCGCGGCCACGCCGCCGCCGACGGCGACGGCCACCTCCTCGTTCCGGTCCGCCGGGGGAGTGTAGGAGTGGCCGCAGAACCGGTCCCAGGAGCGCGGGAAGTACGGCTCCACCACCCGGGCCAGGACCTCGGCGCCGGGCCGCGCCAGGGCGGTGAGCCGGGAGCCGTGGCTGATCACCGGGAAGTCCTCCGGGACCCCGGGCACACCCTCGCAGGCGAGGAAGGACTCGCCTGCCGGGGCCGGGGCCAGGCCCTCCACCGGGAGGCCGGGGAGAGCAGGTTCGCCGCCGTCCCGCAGCAGCGCGGGCCCGACCAGCACCACCGCGCCGCCGGCCAGCCGGTACGCCTGCAGGCGCTCCGCGAGGGCGTCGTCGACCCTCGTGGTCTCCGGCACGACGACGGCCCGGTACCCGCCGAGGTCGGCGTTCGGCGGCACCACGTCGAACTGCGCGCGGAGCTGCTGCAGCGCCCGGACGGCGCCGATGTTGCTCGGCCCGGGGTTGTCGCCGAGGCCGGGGTCGACGACCACGGCGAGCTCGCTGACGACGCGGCCGCCGTCGAGGAAGGGTTCGCACGCCTCGATGTGCCGGTAGACCGAGCCGATCAGGTCGTACACCGCGGGGGCGGGCACGCCCCGCGGGTGCAGGACGTCGCCCACGCCGCTGGTCAGGCCCTGGCTCAGCATCTGGCTGTTCTCGTAGAGCAGCGCCGCCCGGGGCTTGAGCGCGGCGTTGTCCCCCCAGCTCTCGTGGAAGCGCCCGGTGTGGCTGAGCGTCGGCAGCCCGAGCGGGCGGACGAAGCGGGCCACGTACGGCAGGAACGCGTACCCCCAGCCGCCGGTGGGCAGGCCCTCGATCTCGACGTGCCGTACGAACTGCCGTTCCTCCGTCAGCCCCGTCTTCGGCCGGCCGTTGAACCAGACGCCCATGGCGGAGTCCGGGTGCAGGGCCTTCTCCACCATCGCGGAGTAGCGGGCCATGTAGCGCTGGGCCACCAGGTTCGCGTAGCGGACCCGGTGGTCGGCGTCGGCCGGGTCCAGGCCCTCCTCGCGCATCCCGTCCACGGCCCAGCGGCTCGCGCTGGGCTGGGTCCAGCACATGTCGACGAAGACCCCGTCCACCGGGGCGAAGCGGCGCAGCACCTCGTCCAGCTGGTCGGCGAAGTAGTCGGCGTAGGGGCTGGACATGTCGAGGACGTTCCAGCCGGGCTCGAAGGCCGAGGGGGTCCAGCGGGTGATCTTCAGGTTCTCGTCGTGGGCGACCCACTCGGGGTGCTCCCGGGCGGCGTACTCGTCGACCTGGAGCGAGAGGTAGATCGGCGCACGGATGCCCACGGAGTGCAGGGCGTCGACCTGTTCGGCGAGCAGGTCGAGCCCGGGGGCGAGGCCGGGATGGCGCTCCGGCCGGTCGGTTCCGTGGTAGAGGTGCCCGTGGTGGCACTTGGCGAAGACGGTGACGCTGTCGACGCGCGCCTCCCGGAAGGTCCGGGCGAAGGTCGCCGGGTCGAAGTCCCGTCCCACGTCCGGGATGTCGGGGCCGGTGTGGAAGTCCAGGTGCACGGTCCGGCGGGGGAAGAGGGCAGGATTGCGAAAGTGATTGTTTGCGTTCACATTTCCTCGAGTCAATCAGCCCGCAGCGGCGGCGGGGGAGTTCGGGACGGCCGGATCGACGAACGGGCGGTCGTAGACCTCCAGCGAGCGGATCGACGCCCAGGCACCGCTGTCCAGGCCCGTGACGGTCACTCGGACGTAGCGGGTCCAGGCCGTGAAGGCCAGGGTCTGCACCTGCGCGGCGGTGGTGTTCCCGCTCAGGTCGGCGAGCGTCGTCCAGGTGGACCCGTCCGTCGAGCCGTCGATCCGGAACCGGTACGCCTTCCCGGGCGTCTCCCAGGCGATCCGGACCCCGGTCACCGCACGCTCCGAGCCGAGGTCGGTCCGGAGCCAGTGCCCGGTGCCGCCGTCGGCCGCGCACCAGCGGGTGGAGGTGTCCCCGTCCACCGCGTTGGCGGACACGTTGCCGTGCGAGGTCTCCACGCTGTCGGCCGTGGTCGGGCGGCCGCGGGCGATGTCCGTCGGGACTACCGGGCGGTCGAGCACGATCGCCACGATCGTGTCGTCCGGGTAGCGGGTGCGGTCGATGCCGGTGACCGTGACGGCGTTGCCGTCGGCCGAGGTGAAGGGGAGGGGGTTCCCGGAGGCCACGTCGTGGACCGAGGCCACCTTCGCGTCGCCCAGCGACGGGGTCGTGAAGCCGCTGCCGCCGCCGTACCCGGCCAGTAGGTGCGCGTAGACGGTCCGGTCGGCGAAGGTGAACCCGTACTGGCCGTCCACCGGGTTCCACGGTCCGCCGCGGGTGCCGTGGAGCGCCTCCCGGTTGGCGCTCATGAACCCGCCGACCTGTCGGAGCACGGCCGCCTGGGCGCTCGGGACCGTACCGGTCGCGTCCGGGCCGACGTTGACGATCACGCACATGTCGCGGACGAAGGCGTTGACGAACACGGCCAGCGCCGCGGAGAGGGAGACGGCGTTGTCGCCGTCGTACCCCCACGTGGTGCCGGAGATGCTGAACGCCTTCTGGACCAGGCGGCCGGACCGGAGGGGCCCGGTCGACACGTAGCCCCCCTCCTCCACGTCGTAGTCGCCCACCCAGCCCGAACGCGAGCCGGCCACGGCGTTCGGCTGGTGCCGGCGCACCAGGCCCGTGAGCCCGAGGGGCCTGCCGGTGCCCGGCTCGGTGTCGCCGTACGCGGCGTCCACCGGCCAGCTGTTGGCCGGGTCGCGGTACTGGCCGGGCTCCCAGAAGAAGGACCCGTCCGCGTCGCTGCCCTGCTGCGCCAGCCAGCCGCCGTCCCACCAGATGTCGTCGACCGCGCCGTAGTCGGTGACCAGTTCCTTGACGGACTGGTACACCTCGTTCTTCATGGTCCTGGCGTTCTCGTGGTAGTCGAAGCCGGCCGGATCGGAGCCCTCGTAGTTCCACGGGTACGGGCTGCCCGGCAGTACGCAGTCGGAGGTGAGGGCGGGCTGCGGGGGCTTCGCCCCGGTGACGTCGTAGTAGCCGGGGTAGCGCCAGTCGATCGGCGAGTAGTAGAGCCCGACCCGCAGGCCGGCCGCGCGCACGGCGTCCACGTAGCGCCTGACGAAGTCCGTTCCCGCCGGGAACGGCGCCGCGCCCGTGGACCAGGCGTTGGGGTGGCCGGCGGGCCACAGGGCGAGACCGTCGTGGTGACGTGTCGTCAGAACGACGTGGCCGGCGCCGAGATCGCTCGCCAGCCGGGCCCAGGCGGCGGGGTCGACGGACTGCGACCGGTTCGCGAAGGCGGCGGCGTACTGGGCGCGGTAGTCGCTCGGCTTGGTCTTCCCGGCGAACATGTACCACTCGCCGTGGGCGGGCACCGCGTAGGCACCCCAGTGGACGAACAGGGCCAGCTTGTTGTCGCGCATCCACTGGATGCCGCTGTCCGGCTGCTGCCAGGTGCCCTGGTCGAGCTTCGGTATGCGCAGGGGGACGAGGGGAAGCGGCGCGCCGGCGTCCATGGGCGCGTCGGCGGATTCGGCGAGTCCGGCTGTTCCGGCGGATTCGCTGGCTTCGGCTGTTCCGGCGAGAGCGCCGCCGGGTCCGATGACGGTGGCGGCCGTGGCAGCCGCCAGGCCGGTGAGCATGCTTCGCCGGTTGATGGATCGTGACATGGATGCTCCGTTCGCCCTGGAACGCCCGCCGAGTGGTGGGCTCGGTGAGTCACGTACAGGTATCGCGGCGGAGGGAGCGGACTGTCAAGGCATCTGACGGCGATATGTCGGATGACTACGGGCGCTCTGCGGCCCGTGCTGAACCGGCGTCAGTGCCCCCGAACGGTCCGCCGTCGGGCCCGAGGGTAGCCGAAAGCGCAGGTCGACGAAGGGGTCGACCTGTTCTTCG
Organism: Streptomyces sp. NRRL WC-3742; assembly: GCF_000720635.1. Lineage (GTDB taxonomy): Bacteria > Actinomycetota > Actinomycetes > Streptomycetales > Streptomycetaceae > Kitasatospora. The sequence goes on from NZ_JOCF01000023.1 coordinate 91,673, forward strand.
ACGGTTCCGTTTCCGAAGGCCGGGGCAGCTCGGGACCCTGTAGAGTCATCGGGTCAATTCGCCCGGCACGATCACCCGGACCGGCCTTAGCCCAGGGGTGATCCCGCCTCGCCGAGGGTGTCGCGGAGCCACTGCTCGACCCCGGCGACGTGCACGGTCGCCCAGGCGTGGGCGAGGTCCGGGCGGCGGCCGGCGATGGCGTCGAGGATCGCGCGGTGCTGCGAGCGGGTGCCCTCCACCGCGCCCTCCTCGGTCAGCCCGCGCCAGATCCGCGCGCGCATGGTGGGCCCGGAGAGGCCGTCGATCAGCGAACAGAGCACGGTGTTCCCCGACCCGGCCGCGATCCTGCGGTGGAACTCCAGGTCGTTGGCGATGAGTTCCTCCAGCGACGCGTCCTCGGCCAGCCCCTCCAGGACCTCGCCCAGGGCGGCGATCTCCTCCTCGGGCATGATCCGGGCGGCCATCGCGGCGGCGGCGGGCTCCAGGATGCGGCGCACCTCCAGGAACTGGAGCACCGTGTCGTCCTGGTGGAAGTCGACGACGAACCCCAGGGCGTCCAGCAGGACTTCGGGCTCCAGGCTGGTCACGTACGTGCCGTCGCCCTGGCGCACGTCGAGGACCCGGATCAGGGAGAGGGCCTTGACCGCCTCCCGCAGCGAGTTGCGGGAGAGCCCGAGCCGCTCGGCGAGGTCGGCCTCCTTGGGGAGCCTCGCGCCGGGGCGGAGCTCGCCGCTCACGATCATGGCCTTGATCTTCTCGATGGCCTCGTCGGTGACTGGCACGGCTCCGCCCTTCCTGATCATCTGATCTCCGCAGCATAGAGGGCGGGTCGGCCCTTCACGGTCCCAGTTCCCACATCACGGGCGGCCCGGCCGTGCCACCGGCGGCCGAGTGGGCGGAGTACCACCCCTGTGGAACCGGTTCGGCGGGAAGCGGGAGTGACCTGTCAGGTCGGGTCGAGGCTCTGCGCGCACCAGATCGTCTTGCCGTGGGTGGCGTGCCGGGTGCCCCAGCCCTGGGTGAGCTGGGCGACGAGCATCAGGCCGCGGCCGCCCTCGTCGAAGGCGCGGGCCCTGCGCAGGTGCGGGCTGGTGTCGCTGGCGTCGGAGACCTCGCAGATCAGCGCGGTGTCGCGGATCAGCCGCAGCCTGATCGGCGGCTCGCCGTACTTGATGGCGTTGGTGACCAGCTCGCTGATGACCAGTTCGGTGACGAACGCCGCCTCCTCCAGGCCCCAGGCGGTCAGTCGGTCGGTGGCCAGCCGCCGGGCACGCGCGACCTGGGCCGGGTCCGGCTCGATCGCCCAGTCGGCGACGTGCTCCGGGTCCAGCGCGCGCGTGCGGGCGAGCAACAGGGCCGCGTCGTCGGTGCGGTGGTCGGGCAGGAGGGTCTTCATCGCGCTCTCGCAGAGCGCCTCCAGCGAGGCGGCCGGTTCCCTCAGGACCCGGAGCAGGTCGGCGGTCCCCTGCTCGCCGTCGCGCTCGCGGCTCTCCACCAGCCCGTCGGTGAAGAGGGCGAGCAGGCTGCCCTCGGGCAGCTCGATCTCGGTGACCTCGAACGGCAGTCCGCCGACGCCGAGCGGGGGGCCGGGCTGCGCGTCGACCGGGGCGCTGGTGCCGTCCGGGGAGACGACCAGCGGCAGCGGATGGCCGGCGCTCGCCATCGCGCAGCGGCGGGAGACCGGGTCGTAGATGGCGTACAGGCAGGTGGCACCGCTCTCGCCGGCCGACTCGAAACCGCCTTCGGGCCTCGGGTCGTCGGGGAGGTGGAGGACCAGGTCGTCCAGGTGGGTGAGCAGTTCGTCGGGCGGCAGGTCCACGTCGGCCAGGGTGCGGACGGCCGTGCGCAGCCGGCCCATGCTGGCCGAGGCGTGCACGCCGTGGCCGACGACGTCGCCGACGACCAGCGCGACCCGGGCGCCCGAGAGCGGGATGACGTCGAACCAGTCGCCGCCCACGCCCGCTCGGGCCCCGGCGGGCAGGTAGCCGGAGGCGACGTCGACCGCCCCGTGGCCGGGCAGTCGTTGCGGCAGCAGGCTGCGTTGCAGGGTCAGCGCGGTGGTGTGCTCGCGGGTGTAGCGGCGGGCGTTGTCGATGGCGACGGCGGCCTTGGCGGCCAGTTCCTCGGCGAGGATCAGGTCGTCGGCGGTGAAGGACTCGGGCCGGTCGCGCTTGGTGAACGCGACGACGCCGAGCAGGGCACCGCGCGCCAGCAGAGGCACGGTGATCCGGCCCGTCACCCCCTGGGCGGCGATGGACCGGTCGATCAGCGGGGTGCCCGGCGGCCAGTGGGCCGGGTCGGCGGCGAGCCCGGGCCCGAAGGCCCATTCACCGCCCTGGTCGGGTTCGGCGGAGAGCTGGACGATGGACCTTCCGGTGGCCATGCAACGGGCGGGGACGGAACCGTGGGCGTAGACGATGGGCGTCCCGGAACCGGAAGGCCAGCCGGGGTGCTCCCGCTCGGTGTGCCGGGCGGCCCGGCTGAGCGTGATCGATCCACCGGCGGTGACCTCGGCGCTCGGGGGCGGTTCCTCCCCGCGCAGCACCTCCTCGAAGAGGTCGACGGTGACGAGGTCGACGAAGCCGGGGACCGAGGTACGGGCCAGTTCCTCCGCGGTGCTGACCACGTCGAGCGTCTGGCCGATGCCGCGGCTTGCCTCGTTGAGCAGGAGCAGGCGCTGACGGGCCCAGTACTCGGCGCTCATGTCGAAGCCCCAGTTGGCGACCGCGCGGACCTTGCCCTCGGCGTCCCGGACGGGCCACATGCTGGTGGCCCAGGCGTTGGCGTAGGCGCTGCCGAGCGGGCGGTAGACGGTGATGAGCCGCGCGGCCGTCCCCGTCCTCGCCACCTCGGCGAGCTGGTGGGTGTACGCGGCGTCGTCCAACTCGGGGAACAGCTCGCGGTACTTCTCGCCGAGGACCTGTTCCTCCGAGTGCGCGATCACCCGGCACGCGGCGGCGTTGATCCACTGGAAGCGCAGTTCGGGGTCGTAGATCCCCAGGGCGAACGGGCACTGCTCGAAGGCCCGGTCGGCGATCACCGGGCGCCGTCCCCAGCGCTGCACGGTCACCACGCGGCCCGTCGCCAGGCCGTCGGCTCCGTGCAGCGGGTGGGTCGTCACCACGGCCTCCACCGGGGAACCGTCCCGGTGGCGCAGGGTGAGAGGGTCCGGGTCGCAGCCGTCGACGTCCCCGGGGAACCCCGGTGGGGGATCGACCAGCAGGTCGGTCACGGGCCGGCCGACGACCTCCTCCGCCGTCCAGCCCAGCAGAAGCAGTCCGCCCTCGCTCCAGCCGCTCACCACGCCGTCCGCGTCCACCACGACGACCGCCGTGGGCGCGTCCCGCACATCAGCCGAGTCCACGTGCCAGACCTCCGTCCGGGCAACCGTGCACGCCGGAACGGATTCCGGCCGCTGCCGTCAAGCCTAGGTCGTGCCATTCGGGTCGCGCCCGCCGAAGACCCCGGCCTGCCGAAGGCCCCCGCCTACTGAAGGCCCCCGCCCGCCGAAGGCCCCCGCCCGCCGGGCGGCGGACGTCACGGCACGATGACCAGCTTCCCGCGGGTGTGGCCGGTGCGGCTGGCGTCGAAGGCCGCCCCCGTCTTCTCCAGCGGGAAGGTATCCGCGACCTCCACGGTCAGCACGCCGCGGTCGACCGCCTCCGCGAGCTCGGCGAGCTTCGCGCCGTCCGGCCGGACCCAGAGCCAGCGGCCGCCGTGCTGCGTCACCGCCGGATCGGCGATGGAGACGTGGCGGCCGCCGTCGGCGAGCACGGCCAGCGTGGTCTCCAGCTGCCCGCCGACGAAGTCGGCCACGGTCGACACACCGCCGGGCGCCAGCGCGCGCACCCGCTCGGCCAGACCCTCCCCGTAGGTCACCGGCTCGGCGCCCAGTGAGCGGACGAAGGCGTGGTTGCGCTCCGAGGCGGTGCCGATCACCCGGGCCCCGCGGTCGTGGCCCAGCTGGACGGCCAGGCTGCCGACACCGCCGGCGGCGCCGTGCACCAGGAGGACGTCGGCGGGGCCGACGGCGAGCGCGTCCAGGCTGCGCAGCGCGGTCAGGCCGGCCAGCGGCAGGCCCCCGGCCTGCGCCCAGTCGAGGGCGGCGGGTTTGCGCGCCACCGCGGGGGCGGAGACCGCGACGTACTCCGCGAAGGTGCCGCCCTGCACCACGTCCTTGCGGGCGTACGCCATCACCTCGTCACCGGGGGCGAACTCGGGCGTGTCCGGGCCGGTGCGGGTGACGACGCCGGCCACGTCCCAGCCGGGGATCACGGGGAAGACCGCGTCCATCATGCCGTCCAGACCACCGGCCATGACCTTCCAGTCCACCGGGTTGACCGAGGCCGCCCGGACCTGGATCAGCACCTGGCCGGGGCCCACCTTCGGGTCGGGCACGTCGCCGTACCGCAGCCGGGAGTTGTCCTGGGCGTACGAGTCGTAGGTCACCGCGCGCATGAGCCGTCCTCCTGGGATCGGGGCCGTCCTCCCGCGCACCGCGACGCGTCGGCGGGAGCCGTCGGCCACGCTATGCCGGGTGCCGGGGTCCGGCACCCGCGCAGAGCCGTCGGAGGGGGCCGGGCGGCGGGTCGCTCACCGGCCGCGGTCCGCCGCTACCGGCCGTCGGGCGGGGGAGGGATGGTGGCGGTGCCGGGCGCGGGTTCGGGCCAGACGAGGAGGACCGGGCAGGGGGCGTGGTCGACGACGAAGCGGGTGGCGGGGCCGAGGCTGTGGGGTCCGAGGCGGCTGCGGTCGCCGTCGCGGGCGAGGACGAGCAGGGCGGCGCCCTCGGCCGCCGTGACGACCTCGCGCTCCACGCGCCCGGTGCGCTCCTCCCGGGTGCAGGGCCGGCCGAGGCGCTCGGCCGCGGCCTCGAGGAGGTGGCGGGCGGAGTCCGCCGCGAGCGTCTCCACCCAGGTGCCGGGGTCGCGTTCGCGGTGGCCGCGGCCGAGCAGCCCGGCGAACGCGCCGTGCGCGACGCCGGGGATCTCCTGGCCGCTGACGTGGAGCAGGACGATGTCCGCCGCCCCGGGGGCGTGGGCGCGGGCGGCGTCCACGCAGGCGGGCCAGGTGCCTTCGGTGATCCAGACGACGACGGTCACGCGGTCAGCCTCCGATGACTTGCAGGGACCCCCACAGTGCTACCACGGCCGCCGCCAGGGCCGCGGGTACGACGAGCAGTCCCAGCCGGGTGAACTCGCCCAGGCCGATCTCGGTGTCGTGCTCGCGGACGATCCGCCGCCACAGGAGGGTGGCCAGTGAGCCGGCGTAGGTGAGGTTGGGGCCGATGTTGACGCCGAGCAGCACGGCCAGGACGGCGCCCGGGCCGGAGGGGACGGCCAGCGGGAGCAGGACGAGGGTGGCGGGCAGGTTGTTGATGACGTTCGCCAGTACGGCCGCCAGCGCCGCGACGCCGAGCAGGGCGGGCAGCGAGGTGCCGTCCGGGACGAGGTGTCCGAGCGCGGAGGCGAGTCCGTTGTCCACCACCGCCCGGACCACGATGCCGAGCGCGAGGACGAAGGCGAGGAACGGAACGGCGGCCGAGCGCACGATCGTCACCGGGGTGGCGCGGCGCCGGACCAGGGCCCGGACGGCGAGGACGAGTGCGCCGCACGCCGCCGCCCACGCCGGGTCGACGCCGACGATCGAGGCCAGGACGAAGCCGGCCAGCGTGCCCGCCACGGTGACGAGCGCGAACAGCGGCAGCTCCGGGGCTTCCACCGCGGCCGGGGCGGGGGCGCCCGCGTCGAGGTCGGCGGCGAAGAACCGGCGCAGCACCGCGTACTCGACGGCGATCGCGGCCAGCCACGGCAAGGCCATCAGGGCGGCGAAGCGGGTGAAGCCCAGTCCGCTGGCGGTGAAGGCCAGCAGGTTGGTGAGGTTGGAGACGGGCAGCAGCAGCGAGGCGGTGTTCGACAGGTGGGTGCAGGCGTACAGGTGCGGTTTGGGGCGCGCGCCGAGCCGGGCCGCGGTGACGAACACCACCGGCGTCAGCAGCACCACGGTGGCGTCCAGGCTGAGCACCGCCGTGACCACCGACGCGATCACGAAGACCTGCACCAGCAGCCGCCGCGGACTCCCGGCCGAGGTGCGAGCCATCCACGCCCCGCAGGCGCGGAACAGGCCCTCGTCGTCACAGAGCTGTGCCAGCACCAGTACGGCCGCCAGGAACCCGATCACCGGCCCGAGCCGCTGCGCCTCGGCCACCGCGTGGTCCCAGGAGATCGCGCCGACGGCCACCACGAGCCCGGCCGCAGGGACCGCGACGACCGCCTCCGGCCAGCCCCAGGGCCGGGCCACCGCGCACACCAGGACCAGGACCAGCAGCCCGACGGACAGGGCTTCGGCGAACGACGTACTCAGGGTCTTGCTCCTCGCAGGCGACGGTGACCACCCACCGGGGCCGGATTCGCGCAGGTGAGCCGGAAGGAATGTAACCGGTCGGGACGGTGCCGTCGGCGTCGGCGCGGGGGAGGTGCGCGAGGCCCGGTGCCGGGGCCACCCGCAGCACGAACTCTCTGTTAACGCTAACAGAACCTTTGTGAGAGATCTGGCATGGTCTCATAAATGCCCAGGTCAGAGCGGATTGTGGGACGCTCCGGCCCTGTTGACGCTCTCAAGGTTCGCTCATACGCTCCGGGCACCGGATTGATCTTCCGTGGCTGCCCTCCGATCGGAGCACGATGTCCAAGCCCCGTTTCCGTCACACGTTCGCCCGCTCCCTCCTCGTGGTCGCACTCGGCGCGGCCGCCCCGCTGGGCGGCCTGGCCGCCGCTCCGGCCGCGCACGCCGACACGGCGGGCGGGTCGTTCTCCGTGCTGACGTACAACGTCGCGGGCCTCCCGCAGGTCCTGTCCAGCGCCTCGACCGACCGGCAGAGCAGCACCACTGCCATCGGGAGCCGGCTGGCGCCGTACGACCTGGTGAACGTCCAGGAGGACTTCAACTACCACGCCGCGCTGTACGCCGCCGACGCGCACCCGAACCGGACGGCGACCAGCGGTGGGGCGGGCATCGGCAGCGGCCTCAACACCCTGTCCGGCCTCGCCTACGACACCGACGACTTCGAGCGGGTCAAGTGGAACGACTGCCAGCTGGACTCCGGTGACTGCCTCACGCCCAAGGGGTTCACCTTCATGCGGACCCGGCTGGCCGAAGGCGTCTACGTGGACGTCTACAACCTCCACGCGAACGCGGGGACGAACCCCGGCGACGAGACCGCCCGCGCCGCCAACCTGGCGCAGCTCACCGGCTACATCAGGACCCACTCGGCCGGGAACGCCGTCCTCGTGGCGGGTGACACCAACACCCGCTACACGCGCGCCGACGACACCATCGGCGCCTTCGCCGCCGACAACGGGCTGACCGACGCGTGGGTGAAGCTGGAGCGCGGCGGCGTGGCACCGACCAAGGGCGCCGACCCGCTGCTGTGCGACCAGAAGGCGCCCACCGACACCTGCGAGATCGTCGACAAGGTCCTGTTCCGCGGCAGCGCGCTGGTCTCGCTGAACGCGACCTCGTACGCCAACAAGCACGCCGACTTCCTGGACGGCTCCGGCACGATGCTCTCCGACCACGACCCGGTCGCGGTCGGCTTCACCTGGAGCCGGAACCCGGCCTACCAGGCGAGCGACCAGTTCGGCGGCCCGCACGGCGACTTCTACAACGACATCGACCGCGTCCCGGCCGGTGCGCGCGCCGCCTCGGTCAGCCTGCGGGCCGGCACCCGCGTCGACCAGGTCGGACTGACCCTCACCGACGGCACCGCCCTCACCCACGGCGGCACCGGCGGCACCGCCGCCACGCTCACCCTGGGCGGCGACGAGTACCTGACCTCGGCGACCCTCTGCCAGGGCTCGTACAACGGGCACACCCGCATCTTCTCCGCCTCGTTCACCACCAACCTGGGCCGCACCCTGGCCGGCGGCACCACCACCGCCGACTGCGTGACCCGCACCGCGCCCGCCGGCTGGCAGATCGCCGGGTTCCACGGACGCTCCGGCGACGCCGTCGACAAGCTCGGCCTCCTGCTCACCCGCCGCTGACCCCGGCCCCACGCCGCCGAACTCCCGGCCCGGGCCGCCGCCCGGGCCGGGACCCTCCCCGCTCCTGAACCGCGCCACGCCCCGAACCGCGCCACGCCCCGAACCGCGCCACGCCCCGAACCGCGCCACGCCCCGAACCGCGCCACGCCCCCGGGCCCAGCACCGCAGGAAGAGCACCGTGAACGATCAGCCCACCCTGAACCGCCGCCGCTTCCTGCGGAACTCCGCAGTCGCCTCGGCCGGCATCCTCGCCGCGCCCACGGCGATGAGCCTGCTGGCCGCCCCGCAGCGCGCCGCCGCGGCGCCCGCCGGCCCCGCCCAGGGCGCCGCCTTCGTGGACTCCTACGCGACCAACACGATGGCCGACCTCACCCCCGAGGGGAACGCGGCCGTGCGCATCCTCACCGGGATGAACCGGATCTGGCACACCGGCGCGTCCTGGAACGACGGCTCGCCCCTGCTGGCCGACGTCCTGCGCGCCAACGTGCGCTACTGCGTGCGGGTCACCACGGAGCGCAGCGAGGAGGAGGCCCGGGAGGCGTTCGTCTACGACCGCCAGCACCAGAGCTACGCCGCCATCGCGGGCCTCGGCCCGCTCGCCGACCTCTACCGGACCGGCGCCCGGGCCGTCACCTCGATCACCACGGCGCCCGACTCCACCCCGCCCGCGAAGGTCGACGACGCCGTCCCCGCCGGCGCGCCCGCCGGGTCCGCGCTCGGCCCCGGGGCCACCGACTCGGAGCTGGGGCAGGTGGTCGCCCTGGTCAACACGCTCCGCGGGCCGCACGCCTCGGGCAACCCCGCCAAGTACGCGTACCGGTACCCGCGCCCCTGGCGGCTGAACGAGGACAGCGCGGTCGTCGACACCGGCGCCACGGACGCCCTCGGCTACCCGGTCTACGAGTCGGACGTCGTCGTCGCCCCGCAGCTCCTGCGCCAGCGCGGCACCTCGCCGGCCGACGACGGCGGCTTTGTGAGCGGTCACACCAACGCCTTCCACCTGGCCGCGCTGGCCCTCGCGTACGCGGTGCCCGAGCGCTTCCAGGAGATGATCGCCCGGGCGTTCGACCTCAGCCACACCCGGATCACCGCGGGCATGCACTCCCCGCTCGACGTCATCGGCGGCCGCACGCTCGCCACCGCACTCGCCGCGGCCACCCTCTCCGACCCGGGCAACGCCGCCCTCAAGGCCGCCGCCCGGAGCCAGGCCGCCGCCTACTTCCAGCAGAGGACGGGCAGTTCGGCCGACACCCTGTACGAGTTCGCCCACCGGGCCACCACGGACGAGGACCCGTACGCCGACCGGGACGTCAACGCCGAGAAGGTCACCCCGCGGCTGACGTACGTCCTGCGCCGAGGCGGCCGGAACGTGCCGATGGTCGTGCCCAAGGGCGCCGAGGTCCTGCTGGAGACCAGGCTGCCCTACCTCGACGCCGCCCAGCGCCGCGAGGTGCTGCGCACCACCGCCCTGCCCTCCGGCTACGTCCTGCTGGACGGCCCGGAGATGTGGGGCCGGCTCGACCTGTTCGCCGCGGCCGACGGCTACGGCGCCTTCGAGCGGGACGTGACCGTGGAGCTGAACGCGGCCGACGGCGGGTTCCGCGCGGCGGACGCCTGGCGCAACGACATCGCCGGGCCCGGCGGGCTCACCAAGCGCGGCACCGGGACGCTGACCCTGACCGGCACCAACCGCTACACGGGCACCACCGTGGTGGAGGGCGGAGTCCTCGTGGCCGGCTCGCGCGACGCGCTCGGGCGCGGCGGCGTCCAGGTACGCGGCGGCACCCTGCGCGTGGACGCCGAGCGGGGCGCCGTCCGGGTCCACGGCGACTACCTGCAGGCGGCCGACGGAACGGCCCTGGAGGTGACGCTCCATCACCTCCACTCCCCGGCCCTGACGGTCGAGGGCCGGGTGACGCTCGGCTCGGGGGCGCGGCTCGTCCTGCGGGTGCCGGACGCGGAGGCGCTCGACGAGGACGTCGTGGTGCCGGTGATCGGCGGGCGCACGCCGCAGGGCGGGTTCGGCAGCGTCACGGTCGACGCGGACGGGTACCGGGCGACGCCGATCCACACCCACGACGGCCTCGCGGTGCGGCTGACCCGCTGCTGAACCCATTGCTGAACCCGCTGCCGACCTGCCGCAGCACCGAGCCCGAGCCCGAGGAGGCACCGCCCATGACCGTGGCCGCGACCAACTGGGCCGGGAACATCAGGTTCCGCGCCGAGCGCCGCCACGAGCCGCGCTCCGTCGAGGAGTTGCGGCGGATCGTCGCGGGCGCCCGGTCCGTGCGAACCGTCGGGACCGGGCACTCGTTCAACACGATCGCGGACACCACGGGCGACCTGGTGTCCGTCGCGGGCCTGCCCAGGACGGTCGAGGTGGACGAGCGGGCCCGCACGGTCACGGTGAGCGCCGGGCTGCGGTTCGCCGATTTCACCGGGGTGCTGGACCGGGCGGGGTTCGCCCTGCACAACCTCGGGTCCCTGCCGCACATCTCGGTCGCGGGCGCGTGCGCCACCGGGACGCACGGCTCGGGGGTAACCAACGGCAGCCTCGCCACGGCGGTCCGGGCCGTCGAACTGGTCACGGCGGACGGCGAGTTGCGGACGATCGCCCGGGGCGCGGCGGAGTTCCCCGGTTCCGTCGTGGCCCTGGGCGCCCTCGGCGTGGTCACCCGGCTGACCCTGGACCTGGTGCCGGCCTTCGAGGTCCGGCAGTGGGTCTACGAGGGCCTGCCCGGCACCGTGCTGAGGGAGCGGTTCGACGAGATCATGGCGGCGGCGTACAGCGTCAGCCTCTTCACGCGCTGGCGTACGGACCGGATCGACCAGGTCTGGCTCAAGCGGCGGGGCGGCCCCGACGCGCCCGGCGCCTGGCTCGGAGCGGTGCTCGCCGACGGCCCGCGCCATCCCGTGCCGGGGTGCCCGCCCGAACCCTGCACCCGGCAGCTGGGCGCCCCGGGCCGCTGGCACGACCGGCTCCCGCACTTCCGGGCGGAGTTCACGCCGAGCAGCGGCGACGAGCTGCAGTCCGAGTACTTCGTCGACCGCGCCGACGCCGTCCGCGCCTTCGACGCGCTGGACGCGGTCAGGGACCGGATCGCACCGGCCCTGCAGATCGGTGAGATCCGTACCGTGGCGGCCGACGACCTGTGGCTCAGCCCCGCCTACGGGCGCGACTGCGTCGCCTTCCACTTCACCTGGCACCCCGACGCGGCCGCCGCCGCAGGCGCGGTGAGGGCGGTCGAGGCGGCCCTGTCCGCCTTCTCCGCCCGGCCGCACTGGGGCAAGGTCTTCACCACCGCGCCCGAGGCGATCCGCGCGTCCTACCCGCGCTGGGACGACTTCCGGGGACTTCTGCGCGACCTCGACCCGGCGGGCAGGTTCCGCAACGAGTTCCTCGCCCGCCACTTTCCCCTCGGGTAGCCCGGGGCCAGTACGACTACTGGTTCGACGACCTTCATAACCTCGGGAATTCGACGCCGATTTCGATGATATCGATGGGAATACCGGTCCAGAATATATGAGTTGACACCCCATCAGGACTCCTGCCACATTCGTCGCATGCTTGAGTCGAAGCGCTTCGACGGCGCCGTTCGGTCGAGAGCGAGCCGCTTCGCTCTGCTCGTCCACCCGCTGCGCGACGCGCGAGCGCCGCTCCTGACCGCACTGGTCGGGCTCCTCGTGGTGCAGGCGGCCCTCCCGGCGGCCGCGGCGCTGGCCACCGCGGCCCTGGTGGCGAGAGTGCAGAGCCATCCGGGCGCGGACCTCTTCGACGCCGCCGTCGCCCCCCTCGCCGTGTTCGGCGCGGTCCTGCTGCTCGGGCACGTCATCGAGGCGCTGATCGCCCCGCTGGGGCACCTCGCCTCCCAGCGCATCGACGGGGCGCACCGCGCCAGGGTCCTGCACCTCACCGCGACGAGCCCGACGATCGAGGCGCTGGAGACGCCGCAGGTGCAGGAGCTGATCCGCCGCGCCCGTGCCCAGCCGGCCAACTGGACCGAGCGCACCCCGGGCGACGGCGCACTGGGGCGCCTGCGCCGCCTCACCTCGCTGCTCGGCCTGGCGGGCGCCTGCGCGGTGCTGGCGCAGTACGTGTGGTGGGCCGTGCCGGTGCTGCTGGTGCCCGGCGCGGTCAACCAGTACCTGCGGGCCCGTCAGGCGCACGTCTACATCCGGACGTGGCGGCGGGGTGTGGAGCACGGGCTGCGTGCGGAGGCGTGGGTGAAGGGGCTCACCGAAGTCGGCCCCAGCATGGAGCTGCGGGTCTTCGGCTTCGCCGACTGGATGGTGGAGCGCGTCCAGCAGCACCTGCGGGCGATGTTCGAGCCCACCTGGGAGGTGTCCCGCAGGATCATGCGCGGCGAGTGGAGTCAGCTCCTGCTGATCGGGCCTCCGCTCATGCTCGTGTACCTGGTCACGGCCGACGACGCCGCCCGTGGCACGGTCGGCGTCTCGGCCCTCACCGCGGTGCTGGCCGCCTCCTGGTCGCTCGTGCAGTCCCTGGGCTACAGCGAGGACGTCCGCAGCGTCCGCGCCGCGACCGAGGGCATGCTCGCCCACGGCGAACTCCGGGCGGCCCTCGGCGGCGTACAGGCCGCGGCGGCGCACACCGTCCCCGCGCACGCCGACCCCGAGCACGCCGACCCCGAGCACGGCGTCCCCGCGCGCGCTGTCCCCGCGCCCCGGGACGGCGGGCGCCGCACCGAGCCGCCGCTGGTCGCCTTCGAGGACGTCTCCTTCGCCTACCCGGGCACCAGGCGCACCGTGCTGGACGGGCTGCGCCTGGAGGTCGGGCCCGGCGAACTGCTGGCCGTGGTGGGGCTCAACGGCGCGGGCAAGTCCACCATGATCAAGCTGCTCGCCGGCCTCTACCGGCCCACCGGGGGCCGGATCACGGCGGACGGGACGGACATCGCCGAGCTGGGCCCGGACGCCTGGCGCCGGCGCGTCTCGGTCGTCTTCCAGGACTTCGTCAAGTACCAGCTGTCGGCGGCCGACAACGTCGCCCTCGGAAACGCCACGGTGCCCGTCGACCGGGCCGCGCTGGACGCCGCCGCGAAGGACTCCGGCTTCGACGCGGTGCTGGAGCGCCTGCCCGACGGCTGGGACACCCCGCTCGCGCGCACCCGCACCGGCGGGGTCGACCTCTCCGGCGGCCAGTGGCAGCAGGCCGTCCTGGCCCGCGCCCTGTACGCCGTGCACACCGGAGCCGACCTGCTGGTCCTCGACGAACCCACCGCGCACCTGGACGTGCGCACCGAGTTCGAGGTCTTCAGCCGGCTCGCCGAGCACCGGGGCCGGGCGAGTGTGGTGCTGATCTCGCACCGCCTGTCCACCGTGCGGCAGGCCGACCGCATCGTGCTCCTCGACGGCGGCCGGATCACCGAATCCGGCACCCACGACGAACTCATGGCCCTCGGCGGCCGCTACGCCGAGCTCTTCACCATCCAGGCCGAGCGCTTCCGGCTCGGCTACGACGACCGCTCGGACGAAAGCGATCCCTCGTGACACTCGACCCGCAGCAGCCCGAAGTCCGGCCGACCGCACGGGAGTACGCGGGGCTGGCCCGTGAACTGCCGGCCGTCTCCTACCGCCGTGCGCCGGGGCTGACGATCGCCGTCCTGCTCACCCAGGCGCTGTCCCTGGTGACGGTCGCCGCCACCGCGCTGACCCTGCGCGCGGCCATCAACGGGGCGATCGCCCACGACACCGGCGCCGCCGTGGCCGGGGCGGCCGGGGCCGCCGTCGTCTACGCCGCGACCGCCGCCCTCGGCGATCTGGGCTTCAACGTCAAGGGCCGGCTCGTCGACAAGGTCGCGGTGCTGGACCTGCCGGCCTCGATCAACCGCGACATCGCGCGGCTGGACGGGCTGGAGCACGTGGAGCGCAGCGACTTCCTGGACCGGGTGAACATCGTCCTCTCCGCCCCCTGGGCGATCGTGAACGGCTTCTGGTCGGCGGTCGCCGCGCTCTTCGGGGTGCTCCAACTCGGCATCTCCCTCCTCCTGCTGGGCACGGTGAGCCCCTGGCTGCTGCTGCTCGTCCTGTTCGCCGCCGCCCCGCTCTGGTTCGACCGGCAGGGCCAGCGCCGCGTCAGCCGGGCCGAGACCGACACGGCGGAGGCGGTCCGCCTCCAGAAGCACCTGTTCGACACGGCCTCGGAGGAGGCGGCGGCCAAGGAGATCCGGGTCGCCGGGGCCGCCGGTGAACTGGTCCGCCGTCAGGCCGCGGTCTGGGAGGCGGTCGCGACCCACAGGTTCCGGGCCGAAATGCGGGCCGCCGCCTGGCGGGTGAGCGGCTGGTCGCTGTTCACCGTCGGCTTCGTCGCCGCGCTGGCCGTCGTCATCCACCGCACCGCCGACGGGCACGGCTCGCCCGGCGACATCGTCCTCGCCATCACCGTCGCCTCCACCCTGCGCGGCTCGGTCGAGGCCGCGGTCGGCCGTACGACCGACTCCGTGGCCGCCCAGCGCTTCGTCGAGCCCTACCTGTGGCTGCGCCGCTTCGTCGCCGAGCGGCGCACGCACGGCTCCGGCGGGCTCGCCACGCCGCCCCGGCTCACCGAGGGCATCGCCTTCGAGCGGGTCAGCTACCGCTACCCCGGCACCGACCGGTTCGCCCTGGAGGACGTGAGCTTCACCATCCCGGCCGGGACGGTGGTCGCGATCGTCGGCGAGTACGGCTCCGGCAAGACCACGCTGGTCAAGCTGCTCAACCGCTTCTACCGGCCGGACTCCGGCCGCATCACCGTCGACGGGGTGGACCTCGCCCTCCACGACGGCGAGGGCTGGCACGCCCGCACGAGCGCCGCGTTCCAGGACTTCGGCCGGTACCGCACCGTCTTCTCCGAGACGGTCGGGCTGGGCGACCTGCCGCACGTCGACGACCGGGGACGCATCGCCGAAGCCCTGCGCGAGGCCGAGGCCACCGGCTTCGTCAGCCGGCTGCCCCAGGGCGTCGACACCCGGCTCGGCCGCGCCCTGGGCGGGGTGGAGCTGTCCGAGGGCCAGTGGCAGAAGACGGCCCTGGCGCGGGCGACCATGCGCCGCGAGCCGCTGCTGTTCGTCCTGGACGAGCCCACGGCCTCCCTGGACGCCCCCAGCGAACAGGAGATCTTCCAGCGGCAGATGGCCCGCGCCCGCGAACTCGCCGAGCGCACCGGGGCGATCACGGTCATCGTCTCGCACCGGTTCTCGACCGTCACCGGCGCCGACCTCATCCTGGTGCTCGACCGGGGGCGCCTGGAGGAGGTCGGCTCGCACCGGGAGCTGCTGGCCCTCGGGGGGCGCTACGCCGAGCTCTACGGCATCCAGGCGACCGCCTACGCCGGATCATGAGCCGGGGCGCTCGGACCGGCCCCTCCCGGTAGAGACATGGGATGTATCCACCGAGAAGGGGGTGGCCCGGGCGTTCGCGAGTACGGCCGGGTCCGGTAAACCTGCAGGTCATCTGTGAAGCTTGGCGAGGAAGTCGCCGATCGCCTTTCGAGACATGGGATCTCCTGCTACGTTGGCGCCGTCCCCGGCCCGCCCCCGGCCCGTCGGTCGAACCGCAGCCGGACCAGGCCCGTACCCGACCACCCGTCCACCACCGACCGAGGAGCGACCGCGCGTGAGAGTCGACGCGCACCACCACCTGTGGGACCTGACCCGGCGCCCGCAAACCTGGCTCGACGCCCCGGAGTTGGCGCCCGTCCGGCAAGACTTCGGACCGGCCGACCTCGCCCCCCACGCCCGGGCGGCCGGCATCGACCGCACCGTGCTGGTGCAGGTCCTGCCCGATGCCGACGAGACCGGGGAGTTCCTCGCCCTGGCCGCCGCCGAACCGCTGATCGCGGGGGTCGTCGGCTGGACGGACCTCACCGCGCCCGGCATCGCCGACACCCTCGCCGAACTGCGGCGAGGGCCCGGCGGCGACCGGCTCGTCGGTATCCGGCACCTCGTCCAGGGCGAACCCGACCCTGCATGGCTCGCCCGCCCCGACGTCCGGCGCGGTCTGCGCGCGGTCGGCGACGCCGGGCTCTGCTACGACCTGCTCGTGCGGCCCCACCAACTGCCCGCCGCCATCGACACGGTGCGCGCCCTGCCGGGGCAGCCGTTCGTCCTGGACCACCTCGCCAAGCCGCCGATCGCGCGGGGCGAACTGGAGCCCTGGGCCGCCCTGTTGTGCGAACTGGCTCGCGAGCCCAACGTCGTCTGCAAGCTCTCCGGCATGGTGACGGAGGCCGCCCCGGACGGCTGGAGCGTCGCCGATCTGCGCCCCTACGCCGACACGGTCCTCGACGCCTTCGGGCCCGACCGCGTGATGTTCGGCTCCGACTGGCCGGTCTGCCTGGTCGCCGCCTCCTATGAGCAAGTCATCAGCACGACCGAGGAGTTGACGGACAGTCTCGAATCATGTGAGCGCTCACATGTCTTCGGCGGCACCGCGGCCAGGACCTACGGGCTCGGCGAAGCGGCCCGCCCCGGCGAGGAGGAGGTACCGGCATGAGGATCCGCCTCGCCTACGGGGAGACCGGGCTCGACCTCGAGGTCGACCCCGCCGTCACCACGGTCGTGGAGCCGCTGCACCACCCCGGAGCCGCCGACGAGACGGCCGTGCTCCGCGCCGCGCTGCGCCGCCCCGTCGCCGGGCCGCCGCTGCGCGAGCGGGTGAGGCCGGGGCAGACCGTGGCCATCTCGGCCTGCGACGGCACCCGCCCGCAGCCGCGCCACCTGATGATCCCGGCCGTCCTGGCCGAACTCGACGGGATCGTCCGGCCGCAGGACGTGGTGATCCTCGTGGCCACCGGCACCCACCGGGGCAACGACCCGGACGAGCTGCGGCGGATGTTCGGCGACGAGGTGGTCGACCACATCCGGATCGTCAACCACGACGCCCGCGACGACGCCCGGTTGACGTGGATGGGCCGCTGGGGCGACGACGTCCCGGTCCGGCTCAACCGCGAGTGGGTGGAAGCGGACGTCCGGATCACCACCGGATTCGTCGAGCCGCACTTCTTCGCCGGCTTCTCCGGCGGCCCCAAGCTGGTCGCCCCCGGCCTGGCCGGGCTGGAGACGGTGCTCGTCCTGCACGACGCCAAGCGGATCGGAGACCCCCGGGCCACCTGGGGCACCACCCACGGCAACCCCGTCCACGACGACGTGCGCGCCATCGCCGCGGGCACCGGCGTCGACTTCGCGCTCGACGTCGTCCTCAACCGCGACCACCGCATCGTGGAGGCGTTCGGCGGCGACCTGCTGCCCATGCACGCCGCGGCCACCGCTGCCGCCCGCCGGATCGCGATGCGCCCGGTCGACCGCCTCTTCGACGTGGTGGTCACCACCAACGCGGGCCATCCGCTCGACCAGAACCTCTACCAGTCGGTCAAGGGCATGTCGGCGGCCCACACGGTGGTCCGGCCCGGCGGGCTCATCGTCTGCGCGGCCGAGTGCCGCGACGGCTTCCCCGACCACGGCTCCTACCGCGAGGTGCTGGCCTCCGCGCCCTCCCCGCAGGCGCTGCTCGCCGACATCCGGGCCAGAGCGGTGACCGTGCCCGACCAGTGGCAGGTGCAGGTGCAGGCCCGCATCCAGTCCTCCTGCCGCGTGGTGATGCACACCTCCCACCTCGGCGACGCCGAACTCGCCACCGCCCACCTGGAACAGACCGACGACATCGCCGCGACCGTGGCCGAGGCGCTCGCCGCCGCCGGCCCCGACGCCCGGGTGTGCGTCCTGCCGGAGGGCCCCATGACCATCCCGTACCTGCGGCACGGCGAAGCGGCGGCGCTCTGATCCGCGGGCCCCTCCGCCCGACCCGCCTCCCCCCACCCACAGCACCGCGCACAGCACCAGGAGGAGCAGAGCCGCATGCACCCCAACCGAGTCCACGACCTCGACTTCGCCCAGGTGGACATCGGCCGTGAGCAGCGCCAGGGGCTGCCCGAAGCCGTCTACGGGCCCGGCAAGACCCCCGCCCAGATCCGCGCGATCGTCACCGAGCTGCTGCGCGACAACACCGGGCCGGTCCTGGTCACCCGCGTCGACGCGGAAACCGCCACCGACGTCCTCGCCCACGTGCCGGGAGGCACCTACGACGCCCTCGCGGGCCTGCTGCTCTGGCGCCGCCCGGCCGAACCGGTCGGCTTCGCCCTGACCGTCGTCTCCGGCGGCACCTCCGACTGGTCGGTGGCGGCGGAAGCCTCCGCCGTGGCCACGGCCGTCGGACTGACGGTCACCACCGTGCACGACGTGGGCGTGGCCGGACTCCAACGCGTGCTCCGCGTCCGGGAACAGCTGCGCGCGAGCGACACGGTCGTGGTCGTGGCCGGGATGGAGGGCGCCCTGGCCAGCGTCGTCGGAGGGCTGGTCGGCTGCCCGGTGATCGCCGTGCCCGTCTCGACGGGCTACGGCGCCTCCCTCGAGGGCATCACCGCCCTGCTGGCCATGCACGCCTCCTGTGCGGCCGGCATCACGGTGGTCAACATCGACTCGGGCTTCGGCGCGGCGATGGCCGCCCACCGCCTCGCCTGGGCGGGGAGGCGGCGCCCGTGATCTGCTGGATCAACCCGTTCACGGGCCTCGCCGGCGACATGCTCCTCGGCGCCCTCCTCGACGCCGGCGCGCCTCTGGACGAGGTCAGGGCCTCGATCGGCGCGACGGGCCTCACCGGCTGGGAACTCGAAGCCGAGCGGGTGACCGTGCACGGGCTCACCGCGACCAGCGCCCGGGTACGGGTGACCGACAGCGCCACCGAGCGGCGGGCCGCCGAACTGCTGGAACTGGCCGCCTCGGCGCGGCCCGAGCCGGTGGCCGCACTGAGCACCGCGGCCCTCACGGCGATCGCCCACGCCGAGGGCCGGCTGCACGGCACCGACCCCGCCGAGGTCCACCTGCACGAACTCGGAGGCCACGATGCCCTGGTGGACATCGTCGGCGTCGCCGCCGCCCTGCACGCCCTCGGCGTCACCGAGGTCGTGTCCGCCCCGCTGCCCCTCGGCACCGGCCGGGTCCGCGCCGCGCACGGACTGCTGCCCTGCCCCGCCCCCGCGACCCTCGCCCTGCTGGAGGGCGCCGTGGTCACCGGCACCGACCTGCGCGGCGAGACCGTCACCCCGACCGGCGCCGCCCTGCTGCGCGCCGCCGGTGCCCGCTACGGCCCGCCGCCGACCATGACGCCCGTGGCGACGGGCTACGGAGCCGGAACACGCGTCCTGCCCGACCGCCCCAACGTCGTCGCCGTCACCCTCGGCCGCCCCCAGGACCCGCCGGGCGCGCCGGACCCGCCGGACGTGCACGGCACGACGCTCGAGGCCCTGGTCACCCTGGAGACCAACCTCGACGACGTCACCGGCGAGACCCTCGCCCACACCATCGCCCGGGCGCTGGACGAGGGCGCGCTCGACGCCTGGACGACGCCGGCGGTGATGAAGAAGGGCCGGCCGGCGCAGGTGCTGCACGTCCTCGCCCGGCCGGAGGCCGTCGGACGGCTCCAGGCACTGGTGCTCGCGGAGACCGGAACGCTCGGCATCCGGCACACCGCCCAGACCCGCGTCGCGGTACCGCGGAGTACGCGCACCGTCGACGTCGGCGGCGTGCCCGTCCGCGTGAAGCAAGGGCCCTTCGGGGCCAAGGCCGAGCACGACGACGCCGCGACCGCCGCCGCGCTCACGGGCCTGCCGCTGCGCGTCGTCGCCGAGCGGGCCCGGCGGCTGGCCGAGCGGGAACACCCCGAGGGCTCGACGGAGGAAGGCGGAACGCCATGAACGCCATGAACGGCAGGCCGGACAGCGATCACACGGACGACAACCCGGCGGAGGTGGTCGAGGTGAAGGCCGCCGCCCTGCTGTCGGCCGTACGCGCGACCGGGCCCTTCGCCGTCGCCTACTCCGGCGGCGCCGACTCCGCCCTCGTGCTCGCCGCCGCCGCGCGCGCCCTCGGGCCCGACGCCGTCCTCGCCGTGACGGCCGTCTCCGAGAGCCTCGCCTCCGGCGAACTCGACGCCGCCCGCGCCCTCGCCGAGAGCCTCGGCGTGACCCACCTCGCCCCCCGCACCGAGGAGTTGAACAGCCCCGGCTACCGGGCCAACGGCCCGGACCGCTGCTACTTCTGCAAGTCCGAGGTCCTCGACACGATCGCCGGAACGGCCCGCGAGCACGGCTTCGACCTGGTCGCCACCGGCACCAACGCCGACGACGCGGCCGACCCGTTCCGGCCCGGAATCAGGGCCGGGCGCGAGCGCGGCATCCGCACCCCGCTGCTGGACACCGGCCTGACCAAGGCGGACGTACGGGCCGTCAGCCGGCTGTGGTCCCTGCCCACCTGGGACAAACCGGCCACCCCCTGCCTGGCCAGCCGCATCCGCTACGGCATCCCCGTCACCCGCCACCGACTGGCCCGGGTCGACCGCGCCGAGGCGGCGGTACGCCGGGCGCTCCACCGGGCCGGGCTGCGCACCGAGCAGCTGCGGGTGCGCGACCTCGGCGACACCGTGCGGATCGAACTCGACCCCGAGACGGCCACCGCGGCGGCCGCACTCGCCTCCCTGGCGGAGAGCGTCGGCGAGGCGGGCTTCGGCACCACGCCCGTCGTGGTCGACGGCTTCGCCTCCGGCCGGCTCAACCACGAGCGGCGCGCCACCCCCCGGGAGCCCTGACGTGCGCCGCCCCCCTCCCGGACCGCGAACGCCACGGCACCGCCGGTACCGCCCCCCGACACCCTTCCTCCGCCCCGCCCACGATCGGACGGACCCCGTGCCGACGGACCCCGCGCTGACGGACAGCGTGCCGACGGACACCCACCCGACGCCCGAGCAGACCCTCTGGTACCGACGCCCCGCCGACGACTTCCTCGAGGCGCTGCCCCTCGGCAACGGCCGGCTCGGCGCCATGACGTACGGAGGGGTGCGCACCGAGCGGATCGAACTCAACGCGGACACCCTGTGGTCCGGCGGGCCCGGCCCCCGCGACCGGGCGGAAGCCGCCCGCCACCTGCCCGCCCTGCGGGAGGCCGTGCTGCGCGAGCGCGCCCACGCCGACGCCCACGCGATCTCCACGGCCCACTTCCAGGGCCCCGACACCGAGGCGTACCAGCCGCTCGCCACCCTCCTGCTGACCTTCCCGGCCCGCGAGGAGGGCGAGGCCGCCGACTACCGGCGCGAACTCGACCTCGACCAGGCCGTGCACACCGTCTCGTTCACCGAAGGAGGAGCCCGGTACCGGAGGGAGAGCTTCGTCTCCGCGCCCGCGGGCGTGCTGGCCCTGCGCCTGCGCACGGACACCCCCGGCGCCCTCACCTTCCGCGTGAGCCTCACGACACCCCACCCGGCCGCCACCAGCGCGGTCGAACCCGGAGCACTGTCGATATCCGGGCGCGCCGCGTCCTGGCGGGGCGCCGCCACCGTCCACCGGGACGACGAGGGCACGGGCTTCGCCGCCGCGATACGCGTGCGGACGGTGAACGGAACCACCCGCGCCGTGGACGGCTCGCTCGAGGTCACCGGCGCCGACGAGGCGGAGCTCCTGGTCGCCGTCGGCACCGGGTACCGGGACTGGCGGCAGCGGCCGGACGGCCCCGAGGCGGCGCTCGCCGAGGCCCACCGGTGGCTGGACCGGAGCGGCGGGCAGGACTTCGACGAACTGCGCGCCGCACACGTCGCCGACCACCGCAGGCTCTTCGGCGCGGCCGAACTCCACCTCCACGGCCCGGCGGAGGCCGAGCAGCGGCCGACCGACGAGCGCCTCGCCGCCGCGAACGCCGGCGCCGAGGACCCGGCGCTCACCGCCCGACTGTTCGCCTACGGCCGCTACCTGCTCGTCGCCTCCTCCCGGCCGGGCACCCAGCCCGCCAACCTCCAGGGCATCTGGAACAACGACCTCACCCCGCCGTGGAACTGCGACTGGACGTCGAACATCAACCTCCAGATGAACTACTGGCCCGCCGAGACCACGGGCCTCGCCGAATGCCATGCTCCGCTGTTCGACCTCGTCGCCGACCTCGCCGAAGCCGGGCGCTCCACCGCCCGGGCGTACTACGACGCGCCCGGCTGGTGCTGCCACCACAACGTCGACCTCTGGCGCGCCACCAACCCCGTCTCGGGCGACCCGGTCTGGGCGCACTGGCCCATGGCCGGGCCCTGGCTCGCCGCCCACCTGTGGGACCACCACCTCTTCCACGGGGAGCGCGAGTTCCTCGCCGACCGCGCCTACCCGGCCATGCGCGAGGCCGCCCGCTTCCTCACCCACCTCCTCGTCGAGGACGCGGACGGCGCGCTGGTGACCTGCCCGTCCACCTCACCGGAGCACCACTTCCGGCTCGCCGACGGCTCCCTGGCCGCCGTCGACGCCGGCGCCACCATGGACCACTGGCTCGCCGCCGAACTCCTCGACAACACCGTCGCCGCCGCCCGCGAACTCGGCGTCGACCACGAGCTGGCCGGGGAACTGGCCGGCGTCCGCGCCCGGCTGCGCCCACCGTCCCTCGGAGCCGACGGCCGCCTGCTGGAATGGAGGGACGACCTCCCGGAGGAGGACCCCGGCCACCGCCACCTCTCCCACCTGTACGGCCTCTACCCGGGCAGCGCCGTCGACCCGCTCGGTGACACCACCCTGCTGGACCCGGCCCGCCGGGCCCTCCGACGCCGACTGGAGCACGGCGGAGGCGGCACCGGCTGGAGCCTCGCCTGGGTCGCGGCCCTCGCCGCCCGCCTGGGCGACGGCGCGCTCACCGGGCACGCCGTCGAGCGACTGCTCGCCACCTCGATCGCGCCCAACCTCTTCGACCTGCACCCGCCCCGGATCTTCCAGATCGACGGCAACCTCGGCATGACCGCCGCCGTCGCCGAGGCGCTGCTGCAGAGCCACAACGGCGTCCTGCGGCTGCTGCCCGCGCTGCCGCCGTCCTGGCCGGACGGGGACGTCCGGGGCCTGCGGGCCCGGGGAGGGCTCACGGTCGGCCTGAGCTGGCGCCGGGGTGTGCTGGCCGGGGCCGAACTGCGGGCGGCGAGGGACACCACGGCGGACCTGTACCTGCCCGAGCGCGGGGGCGTTCCCGTCGTGACGGACGAGGACGGCAACCTGGTCGCGGCGGCCTCCGCCCCCGGCGACGCGCGCCGCCTCCGGGTCCGCCTTCCGGCGGGCGGTCACCTGCGGCTCTCCTACCCGGCGCCGGACGCCGGGCACTGAACCCGGACGGGAGGGACCGGTCAGTTGCCCTGGCCGGCGCTGCCCATCGGGCCGATCTTCACCGGGGTGCCGCCGCCCTCCGTCACCGGCAGGGTGGCGGCGCCGGGCCAGGGGAGGGTGACGGGCTTCGTCTCGTCCGGCGGGGTCACGACCACGCCGGTGACGCGCACTCCCGTGCCGCCGGACTTGTTGTTGGGGTACGTGATGCCGAAGAAGGTCGACTTCCCGCTCTTGACGACACCCGCTACGACCGGCTCCCCCGAACGCGTCGCCGACAGCGTCCCGGCGCTGGTCTTCAGGTCGACGCCCGCGTACCCGGAGAGCGAGCAGTCGTGGCCGCTGCGGTTCTTCAGCTCGACCACGACGGTGCGCTCGGCGTCGCCGTCGATGGTGCGGTCCACGGCGGTGATCGTCAGATCGTCGGTCCGGCACTTGCCGCCCGCCTTCCCGCCGTCGGCGGAACCGGTCGGGGCCGCGGTGCCCTTCGGCGCGGCGGAGGAAGTGGCGGGGGAAGTGGCGGAGGGAGTGGACGGCGCAGGCGGCGCGGAGGGCGCGGTGGTGACGGTCGGCGCTGCGGTGGGCTTGCTCTGGTCCGTGCTCGCGTCGTCGTTCTGACAGGCCGTGAGCGCCAGACCCGCGGCAACGGCCAGGGCCGCGAAGGTGACCTTGTGAACGCGCATCCCGTGTTCCTCCCCATCGGTGCGAGCGGTCGTTCCCGCCGCTTCCGATGGCCATGACAGCGCGCCCAGTTGAACCGTTCCGCTCAACCGCCCGTCCGTACACAGCTGTTACACGTCCGAGACGGCCCGGTCGCCCTCCCCGCGCGGGGAGGGCGACCGGGCGTCGGGTCACGCCACGTTGACGGCGGTGTCGTCCAGGACGAAGGAGGTCTGCTTGGTGTAGTCCTCGACGCCGCTGAACTTGAGGGTCACGCTCGTGCCCGCGTACGCGGACAGGTTGAAGCTGTGCTGCTGGTAGCCGGAGGCCGCGTTGACGTTGGAGTACGTCGCGAGGGTGGTGCCGTTGGCGGTCACCGTCAGCTTGTCGTACGCGCTGGTGGTGGGCTCGGCGGTGTCGACGTGCAGCCAGAAGCTGAAGGTGTAGCTGCTGCAGCCGGTCGGCAGGGTCACCGTCTGGGCGAGGGTGTCGGTGTTGGCGCTGCCGTACCCGTCCAGCCAGACGTCGTACGTGCCGGAGTGCGCGGGCTCGCCGGCGCTGCTGTTGATCGTGCTGGTGCCACCGGAGTTGGTCTCCGTCCAGCCGGCCGTCGTACCGGCCTCGAAGCCGGGGTTGGTGAGCAGCTGCGCGGCGGTGCAGCCGGTGCCCCCGGCGGGCTGGACGGTCCAGGTGAAGGTGACGGAGGAGGACGGGCCGGTGGAGTCGGTGGCGGTGGCCGTCACGGAGTACGTCCCGGCGGTGGTCGGGGTGCCGCTGATCAGGCCGGTGGTGGCGTTGAGGCCCAGGCCGGCGGGCAGGCCGGAGGCGCTGTAGCCGAGGGTGCCGCCGGCGGTGTCGGTGGCGGAGAGCTGGAGGCTCGCGGCGGTGCCGACGGTGGCCGTCCGGGCGCCCGGGTTGGTGAGGGTCACGCCGCCGGTGGTGGAGCTGCCGCTGCCGGCGACCCAGGCGGTGGCGTTGAGCCCGAGCGCGGCGTCGGTGCCGGCCGGGTCGTCCCAGCCGTTGAAGAGCGTCTTTCCGGCCTCGCCGGTGCCGTCGTCGATGGGCGAGCTGTCGCCCCAGATGGCGACGCGGCCCTTGCCGAAGCTACTGGTGGCGAAGAAGGCGCCGGTGTTACCGGAGGAGCCGGTGCGGTAGACGATGCCCTTGACGGAGGGGTTGTCGGCGGGCTTGAGGGTGAAGGTGGTCCCGTTGCGGATGATGCTGCCGGTGACGGTGCCGAACGGCCCGTGCAGCACGGGGTCGGTGGCGTCGTTGACGGCGGTCGGGTTGTCGGTCTGGATGTTGAGCAGATCGACGGAGAGCCCGAACGGGTCGTTGCTGTTGACCGAGTTGGCGGTCATCAGGTCGTTGATGATCGCGGGGGAGTCCCAGCCGTCGTTGTTGCGGTCGCTGCCCGTGTGGTCGGAGATCAGGAACAGGCCGCCGCCGTTCTGCACGAACGTCATGACCGCCGTCTTCTCGGCGTCGCTCAGCCGGACGTTCGGCTCCGGCAGCACGAACTCGTCGAAGTTCGCCAGGTCCAGGGCGCCGCCCGTGCCGTAGGTGATGGAGGAGCCCTTCGGCAGGGTCTTGAGGCTGTACTGGCCCGTCTTCTGCAGGGCGACACCCCAGCTGGAGATCGCCCCCGTCCAGTCGGTCGCCGCCTGCGGGTTGGCGTTCTCGGCGAGCGGGTCCGGCTGGCTGGTGCTGATGATCCAGTCCGCGTTCCCGGCGGTCTCGGCCTTGGTGTTGTCGAACAGCACACGGTGCTTCACGACCGTGGCGGCGGGCGCCGCGGCGGGCCCGGCACCCGCCGCCGTGGCCTGCTGCGGCAGCGCGGCCGCACCGGCGAGCACGGTCAGCGCGACGGCGCCCAGGGCGATCGGGCGTATGGCGTGGAGGCGTCTGAGCATGGATCAGGTCCCTTGTCTCGTCGGGGGTACAGGGGAGTGCTACGCGCGTAGGCGCGGAGACACAGTCCCATGATGCGGTGAGCGGCGCCTGAACGGAACGCGTCGGTTCTGCACATCACCGCACACTCGCCACCACCGGCGCCGCTTCACGCCCTCAGCCAGGGGACGCGCCGCCACGACCCTCGGACTCCCGGGGTGATCACCCCCCAGCGCGCACCGCCGTCTCCCGCCCGGCGGCCCGCGTCGCCGACGCGTTCGCGATCCCCCGACAATCCGGCCCGCCCCGGTGGCAGCCTCTCAGGGCTGCCACCGGGACGGAACGGACCGGGAGTTGTCGAGGTCAGGCCGTTGCTATCTGTCATCAGTTCCAGTTGCCGGTGACGGGGGTGTCGCCGGGGTTGCCGAACTGGAAGGTCAGGTCGGGGGTGTTGTTGTAGGCGTTGGCGAGGGCGAAGTCGC
>NZ_JOCF01000024.1 GCF_000720635.1 Streptomyces sp. NRRL WC-3742
GTTCTGGGCGGGGGCGCTCTCTGTGGAGGTGTTCTGCGTGGGGGTGTTCGGTGTGGGGGCGCTCTTGCCGGGGGCCTCGGTCTGCTCGGGGGCCGTCGCGGGGGCCTGTGCCGGGGTGCGGCCGGCTTCGGGGTCGGTGATCAGGGCCCGGTACTGGGGACATCGGGCCTGGAGTTCCTCGTGCGTCCCGAGGTCCAGCAGGCGGCCGTGGTCCAGGACGGCGATGCGGTCGGCGAGCTGGAGGGTCGAGCGGCGGTGGGCGATCAGCAGGGTGGTGCGGCCGGTCATCACCGAGCGCAGGGCGTCGTGGATCTCCGCCTCGATCTGCGGGTCCACGGCCGAGGTGGCGTCGTCCAGCAGCAGGATGCGCGGGTCGGTGAGGATCGCGCGGGCCAGGGCGATGCGCTGGCGCTGGCCTCCGGAGAGGGTCAGGCCCTGTTCGCCGACCTTGGTGTCGTAGCCGTCCGGCAGTGCGCGGATGAACTCGTCGGCCTGGGCGGCGCGGGCGGCGGCGAGGATCTGCTCCTCGGTGGCGTCCGGGCGGCCGTACGCGATGTTGGTGCTGACCGACTCGGAGAAGAGGAAGCTCTCCTCGGGGACGATGCCGACGGCCGCGCGGACGGAGTCCAGGGTGAGGTCGCGCAGGTCGTGACCGTAGAGGCGGACGGTGCCGGCCGCCGGGTCGTAGAAGCGGGGCACCAGGTGGGCCACCGTCGACTTGCCGGAGCCGGAGGCGCCGACCAGGGCGAGGGTCTCCCCGGGGGCCAGGGTGAGGTTGAGGCCGTGCAGGACGGGGTCAGGGTGCTCGGGGTCGTAGCGGAACTCGACCTGGTCGAACTCCAGGGCGACGCCGGGGGTGCGGGGGCCGACGGCGGTGGCGGTGGCGGCGGTGGTGCCGCGGGTCGTACTGCCAGTCGTGCCGTCGGTGTCGGTGTTCGCGGACGCGGTGAGATCGAGGGTCAGCGCGTCGGGGCGCTCCTGGACCAGCGGGCGCTCGTCGATCAGCTCCAGGACGCGCTCCACGCCCGCCCGGGCCTGCTGGCCGACGGTGATGATCATCGTCAGCATCCGCACCGGGCCGGTCATCGCCGCGACATAGGTGGAGAAGGCGACGAAGGTCCCGAGCGAGACCTGGCCGTCCACGGCCAGCCATCCGCCGAAGAACAGCACCGCGACCTGGGCCAGCGCCGGGATCGCCTGCATCGCCGGGTTGTAGCGGGCGTTGAGCCGGATCGAGCGGAGCCGGGCGGCGAAGAGGTGGCGGGAAGCCTCCTCCAGCTTGTCCAGCTCCTGCGCCTCCTGGCCGAAGCCCTTCACCACGCGGACGCCGCCGATCGCGCCGTCCACCACGCCCGCGACACCGGCCGCCTCCTGCTGGGCGGCCCAGGTGGCGGGGAAGAGGCGCTTGCGGCTGAGGACGGACACCCACCAGAGCGCGGGGCCCATCACCACCGCGACCAGGGTCAGCGGCGGGGAGAGCCAGAGCATGACGGCCAGCGACATGACGAACATCAGCAGGTAGCCGGTCATCATCGGCACCATCGACAGCAGGCCGTTGATCAGCTGGAGGTCCGAGGTGGCCCGGCCGACGACCTGGCCGGTGTCCAGACGGTCCTGGCGGTGGCCGTCCAGCCGGCCTATCGACCGGAACAGGTCGGCGCGCATGTCGTGCTGGACGTCCAGGGCGAGCTGGCCGCCGTAGTAGCGGCGGACCTGGGTGCAGCCGAAGACCACGGCGGCCGCGAGCAGCAGCACCACCGCCCAGGGGGCCAGGGGGCGGGAGTGGGAGGTGATGACGTCGTCGATGATCAGCTTGGTGACCAGCGGCACCATCGCGGTGACGGCCATGCCGAGCAGCGAGGCGCCGAAGGCCAGCAGCAGGCTGCGGCGGGACCGCCAGCTGTAGCCGACCAGGCGGCGCAGCCAGCCGGGGGTCCCGGAGGCGTCGGCCCGGGGGGCATCGACCTGGGGGGCATCGGCCTGGGGGGCATCGGGGGCATCGGCGGTCTGCGGGGCGTCACCGGGCGCCGCTTCAGCGGTCTCGCCCGGGGTCGGGGTGCCGCTCGGGGCTTGCTTGGGTTGCTCCACCGTAGATCCGTGAGTCTCGGGCATATTTAGGGATGCTAACCATTTCGTCGAGTGGCCGCCATGACGTTTTCGGCCCTGGCGGAGTGGCCAACAGCCTGCGGCCTGCCGTGATTCCCGTTCGAATCCCGGTTCGACCGACCCGTCCGCCACGCTCCCTCCAGCGTCGCCGAGGACCCGCCGGACCGCCCAGCGGCCAGGGGCGGGCGGGGAACCGCCTTTGGACCTAGGCCCTGTCGGCTCAGGCCCTGCCCGGCCGAGGGTGGGGGTACGGGCTCGGGCGGGACTCGGGCGGCCGGGCGCTCAGGACTCGGAGGTCGCTTCGGCCCCGACGGCCGAGTCGGGGGCCGGGTCGGCGGCCGAGTCGGCGGCGGCCGCGAAGGCGCCGAGGGCGAGGGTGCGCAGCAGGGCGGCCATGCCGTCGCGCTGGAGGCCGGAGCGCTCGCCGTGTCCAGGGTTCGAGCCGAGGCTATGCGGGGTGGAGTTGATCAGACCGAAGACGGCGTGCACGGTCGCCCGGGCCACCGGTTCGGCGGCGGGGGCGGCCAGCGGCGGGTACGCCTGGCGGACCACGTCCACCCACAGCTCCAGGTAGCCGCGCTGGAGCCGGCGGACGGTGCGGCGGTCCTCGTCCTTGAGGTTCAGCAACTCGCGGTCGTGCAGGGTGATCAGGTCTCGGTCGTCGAGGGCGAACTCGACGTGCCCGCCGATGAGCGCGTCCAGGGCCGCCGCCGGGCCGTCCCCGCCGGCCGCGCGGCGGCGCCCCTCCTCGAGCAGGCGCTCGCTGATGCCGACCAGGAGGTCGGCGAGCATCGCGTCCTTGCCGGCGAAGTGGCGGTAGAGCCCGGGGCCGCTGATGCCGACCGCCTTGCCGATCTCGTCCACACCCACGCCCAGGAACCCCCGGGCCGCGAACAGTCGCGCGGCCTCACGGCGGATCTGGTCACGGCGCGGGAGCGAGGAGGCTGCTGGGACGTTCGGCATGGCGACCATCGTAGACAGTGGGGTTATCGGCCGTTAACCTGGGCACGTAAGTTAACGTTCATTAACGTAGGGATCACGGGCGCACCGCAACACGGCCGCCCACCTGGTGCCGAGGGCAAGGGAGCTCTTGGGAATGGTCATCTCCACCGCCGGCGCACCCACCGGCGTCCAATTCGGCCCCACGACCGGGACCACCGCGGCGCCGGGCTCCCCGGCTCCGGGTGCCGCCGCCCCGGCACCCCGGCTCGGCACCTCCGCCGACCCGGGCTCCGCCGCCTTCCAGGCCAACGCCGAGGCGCACCGGGCGCTGGTCGCCGAGCTGCGGGCGAAGCTCGACGCGGCGGCCCTCGGCGGCGGCGCCAAGGCCCGCGCCCGGCACACGGCGCGCGGCAAGCTCCTCCCCCGCGACCGGGTGGACACCCTGCTCGACCCGGCCTCGCCCTTCCTGGAACTGGCGCCGCTGGCCGCCGACGGCATGTACGACGGCGCGGCGCCCGCGGCCGGGGTGATCGCCGGCATCGGCCGGGTCGCCGGGCGCGAGGTGGTGGTGGTCGCCAACGACGCCACCGTCAAGGGCGGCACGTACTACCCGATGACGGTGAAGAAGCACCTGCGCGCCCAGGAGGTCGCGCTGGAGAACCGCCTCCCCTGCGTCTACCTGGTGGACTCCGGCGGCGCCTTCCTCCCCATGCAGGACGAGGTGTTCCCCGACCGCGACCACTTCGGCCGGATCTTCTACAACCAGGCCCGGCTCTCCGCCGCGGGCATCCCGCAGATCGCCGCCGTGCTCGGCTCGTGCACGGCCGGCGGCGCGTACGTCCCCGCGATGAGCGACCAGGCGGTGATCGTCCGCAACCAGGGCACGATCTTCCTGGGCGGGCCGCCGCTGGTGAAGGCCGCCACCGGCGAGGTGGTCACCGCCGAGGAGCTGGGCGGCGGCGAGCTGCACTCCCGCACCTCCGGCGTGACGGACCACCTGGCCGAGGACGACGCCCACGCCCTGTCCATCGTGCGCACCATCGTGGCCGGGCTCGGCCCGCGCGCGGCCCGGCCCTGGCCGCTCGCCCCGGTCGAGCCCCCGGCGGTGGACCCGGGCGGCCTGTACGGGGCCGTCCCAGTCGACCCGCGCACGCCCTACGACGTGCGCGAGGTCATCGCCCGGATCGTCGACGGCAGCCGGTTCGCCGAGTTCAAGGCCGAGTACGGCGCGACCCTGGTCACCGGCTTCGCCCGGATCCACGGCCACCCGGTCGGCATCGTCGCCAACAACGGGGTGCTGTTCTCCGAGTCGGCCGTCAAGGGCGCCCACTTCATCGAGTTGTGCGACCAGCGCGGCATCCCCCTCCTGTTCCTGCAGAACATCACCGGGTTCATGGTCGGTCGGCAGTACGAGGCGGGCGGCATCGCCAAGCACGGCGCCAAGATGGTCAACGCCGTCGCCTGCACCCGCGTCCCGAAGCTGACCGTGGTGATCGGCGGCTCGTACGGAGCCGGCAACTACTCGATGTGCGGCCGGGCCTACTCACCTCGCTTCCTGTGGATGTGGCCGGGCGCCAAGATCTCCGTGATGGGCGGCGAGCAGGCGGCCTCCGTCCTCGCCACCGTCCGCCGCGACCAGCTGGAGGCGCACGGCGAGCAGTGGCCGGCCGAGGCGGAGGAGGAGTTCAAGCGCCCGGTCCGCGAGCAGTACGAGCGCCAGGGCAACGCCTACTACGCGACCGCCCGGCTCTGGGACGACGGCGTGATCGACCCGATGGACACCCGCACCGCGGTCGGCCTCGCCCTCACCGCCTGCGCCAACGCCCCGCTGGCGCCGCCGGCTCCGTACGGCGTCTTCCGGATGTGACCCCCGGGCGCCGGCGACCGCGTTCGCCGGCGCCCCGGCGCCTGCCCTCATCCACGTCCCATCACCCACCTCCTTCGTACGGCCCCCTCGACCCGGAGGAACGCCTCCCATGTTCGACACAGTTCTGGTCGCCAACCGCGGCGAGATCGCCCTGCGGGTGATCCGCACCCTGCGGCGGCTCGGAGTCCGCTCGGTCGCCGTGTTCAGCGACGCGGACGCCGACGCCCCGCACGTGCGCGAGGCGGACGTCGCGGTCCGGCTCGGCCCGGCCGACCGCAGCGACAGCTCGGCGGCCGAGACCTACCTGCGGACCGACCAGATCCTCGCCGCCGCCCGCCGCACCGGCGCCCAGGCCGTCCACCCCGGCTACGGCTTCCTCGCCGAGAACCCCGGCTTCGCCCGCGCCTGCGCCGACGCGGGCCTCGTCTTCATCGGACCACCTCCCGGTGCCGTCGAGTTGATGGGTGACAAGATCAACGCCAAGGAGGCCGTCCGGGCCGCCGGCGTCCCGGTGGTACCCGGCAGCCAGGCCACCGCGCCCACCGACGAGCAACTCGTCGCCGCCGCCGACGAGATCGGCTACCCCGTCCTCCTCAAGCCCTCCGCCGGCGGAGGGGGCAAGGGCATGCGCCTGGTGCGGGACCGCGCCGACCTGCCCACCGAGATCGCCGCCGCCCGCCGCGTCGCCCGTACCGCCTTCGGCGACGACACCCTGCTCCTCGAGCGCTGGGTGGACCGCCCGCGCCACATCGAGGTGCAGGTGCTCGCCGACGCCCACGGCACCACCGTCCACCTCGGCGAGCGCGAATGCAGCCTCCAGCGCCGCCATCAGAAACTGATCGAAGAGGCTCCCTCCGTTCTCCTCAATGCCGAGACCCGCGCCGCGATGGGCGCCGCGGCCGTCCGCGCCGCGGAGTCCTGCGGCTACACCGGGGCCGGCACCGTGGAGTTCATCGTCCCCGGCATCGACCCGGACTCCCCCGCCTCCACCTCCGCCTCCGAGGAGGGGGTGCGGGACTTCTTCTTCATGGAGATGAACACCCGCCTCCAGGTGGAACACCCCGTCACCGAACTCGCCATCGCCATCGGCCGGGACGCGGCCCGGCTCGACCTCGTCGAGTGGCAGCTGCGCATCGCCGCCGGCGAACCGCTCACCTTCGACCAGTCCGACGTCTCCTTCCTGGGCCACGCCATCGAGGCCCGCATCTGTGCCGAGGACCCGGAACGGGACTTCCTGCCCACCGGCGGCCGCATCCTCACCCTGGACGAGCCCCGGGGCGAGGGCATTCGCGTCGACTCCGGCGTCGCCCCCGGAACCGTCGTCACCAGCGCCTACGACCCCATGCTCGCCAAGGTCATCGCGTACGGGCCCGACCGCCCGACCGCGCTGCGCCGCCTCCGCGCCGCGCTGGCCGACACCCGCCTCCCGGGCGTCACGACCAACACCGGTTTCCTGCGCCGACTGCTCGCCCACCCCGACGTCGTCGCCGGCCGACTGGACACCGGCCTGGTGGAACAGACGGCCCGGCAGCAGCCGGACCTGCTCGCCTCGCCGTACTCCCCGGCGAACACGGCGGGCACCACGCACCCGATGGACCCGACGGACGCGACTGACGCCGCGAGCGCGACGGACCCGGCGAACTCCGCACAGCCGGCTCCCGCCGCCACGACCGAACCGCCGTCACCTGCCCACCTCCTCTACTACGCGGCCGCACTGGCGCGGCACCTCGACCTGACCCCCGCCGCCGACCCCGGCGGCTGGACCGACCCCTTCTCCCTTCCCTCCGGCTGGCGCCTGGGCGGCGCCCCCGCCTGGACCACCCACCGCCTCCGGGCCCCCGGCCAGGACCCGGTCGCCGTGAGCGTCCGTTCGATCACTGTCGGCAAGCTAGCTCATGCCACTGACAATCCGGCCGGCCCCGCCCTCGACGTGGAGCTCCGCCTCGACGCAGGGCCCGTCCACCGCGCCCGCGCGGCCCGGGACGGCGACCGGCTGCACCTGACCGTCGACGGCCTGCAGACCACCTTCGCGCTGGCCGTCGACACCGACCCCGGCCTCGCCGCCGGCCCCGTGACCTGGATCTCCGTCGACGGGGACGCCTGGCCGCTGCACCCCTTCGACCCGGTCGGCGAGGGCGCCGCCTCCGCCGCCGCCCACCACGGCGCCCTCACCGCCCCGATGCCCGGCACCGTCACCGTCGTCAAGACCACCGCGGGCGAGGCCGTCCGCAAGGGGCAGCCCCTGCTCGTGCTGGAGGCCATGAAGATGGAACACGTGATCGCCGCGCCGCACGACGGCGTGGTCACCGAACTGCGCGCCACCGCCGGCGCCACCGTCGCGATGGAGGACCTGCTGGTCGTGGTCACCCCGGCCGAGGACGCCCCCGAGGCCGCGGAGGTGCGGTCGTGACCGCCGAGAACCGCGAGCCGGACGCCCTCGACCTGGGCCTGCCGGACCCCGTCCGCGCCCCCGGTCTGCCGGAGGAGGTCCGCATCCACGAGGTGGGGCCGCGCGACGGACTGCAGAACGAGAAGTCCCTGGTGCCGGTCGAGGTCAAGGCGGAGTTCATCGCCCGGCTCGCGGCCGCCGGGCTGCGCACGGTCGAGGCCACCAGCTTCGTCCACCCGAAGTGGGTGCCCCAGCTGGCCGACGCCGAGGAGCTGGTCCCGAAGCTGGCCGGGCTGCCGGGGCGTCACCCGGGGCTGCGGCTGCCGGTGCTGGTGCCCAACGAGCGCGGGCTCGACCGGGCGTTCGCCCACCACACCGCCGACATCGCGGTGTTCGCCAGCGCCACCGAGACCTTCGCCCGGCGCAACCTCAACCGCTCGGCGGACGAGGCCATGGAGATGTTCCGCCCGGTCGTCGCCCGGGCCACCGAGGCCGGGGTGGCCGTTCGCGGCTACCTCTCGATGTGCTTCGGGGACCCGTGGGAGGGCCCCGTCCCCGTCGACCAGGTGGTCCGCCACGGCGTGCGGCTGCTGGAGCTGGGCTGCGCGGAGCTGAGCCTCGGCGACACCATCGGCGTGGCCACGCCCGGCCAGGTCACCGCCCTGCTCGCGGCCTTCGCCCGGGCCGGGGTGCCGGTCGAGCGGCTCGCCGTGCACTTCCACGACACCTACGGCCAGGCGCTCAGCAACACCCTGGCGGCGCTGCGCGAGGGCGTCACCACGGTGGACGCCTCGGCCGGGGGCCTGGGCGGCTGCCCGTACGCGAAGAGCGCGACCGGCAACCTGGCCACCGAGGACCTGGTGTGGATGCTGCACGGACTCGGCATCCGCACCGGTGTCGACCTGCGCGCGCTGGTCGCGACCAGCGGCTGGATGGCCGAGCGCCTCGGCCGACCGAGCCCGTCCCGCACCGTCCAGGCCCTGCTCGGCGCGGCCCGGGGCTGACCCCGCCCCGGCCCGCGCGGCGCGCCCCCTGCCCAACCCTCAGATCACACCGTGCGACCGTCACACCGTCAGACGGACGCCGGTCTTCCCACCCAAGCCCACGGCCCGACCGGCCGGGCACCAGGAGGATCAGATGCTCGACCACCGGCTCAGCAGCGAGTACGAGGAACTGCGGCGCACCGTCGCCGAGTTCGCCCAGGACGTGGTGGCGCCCAAGATCGGGGAGTTCTACGAGCGGGAGGAGTTCCCGTACGAGATCGTCCGCGAGATGGGGCGCATGGGCCTGTTCGGCCTGCCCTTCTCCGAGGAGTACGGCGGCATGGGCGGCGACTACTTCGCGCTCGGCCTGGCCCTGGAGGAACTCGCCCGCGTGGACTCCTCGGTGGCGATCACCCTGGAGGCCGCCGTCTCCCTCGGCGCGATGCCCATCCACCGGTTCGGCACCGAGGAGCAGAAGCGCGAGTGGCTGCCCCGGCTCACCTCGGGCGAACTCCTCGGCGCCTTCGGCCTGACCGAGCCCGAGGGTGGCTCCGACGCCGGCGCCACCCGCACCACGGCGCGGTACGACGAGGCCACCGACGAATGGGTCATCAACGGCACCAAGTGCTTCATCACCAACTCCGGCACGGACATCACCGGTCTGGTCACCGTCACCGCGCTCACCGAACCGATCGCTCGTTCGAGTGAAGAAGGCGAATTCCGCTCGCCTGTGCGGGAGATCTCCTCCATCATCGTGCCCACCGGGACCCCTGGCTTCACGGTCTCGAAGAAGTACTCCAAGGTCGGGTGGAACGCCTCCGACACCCGCGAACTGTCCTTTGTCGACTGCCGCGTCCCCGCGGCCAACCTGCTGGGCGAGCGTGGCCGTGGCTACGCCCAGTTCCTGCGCATCCTCGACGAGGGGCGCATCGCGATCGCGGCCCTGGCCACCGGCCTGGCCCAGGGATGCGTGGACGAGTCCGTCAAGTACGCCGGCACGCGCCGGGCCTTCGGCCGCCCGATCGGTGCCAACCAGGCCATCCAGTTCAAGCTCGCCGACATGGAGATGCGCGCCCACATGTCCCGCCTGGCCTGGCGGGACGCCGCTTCCCGGCTGCTGCACAGCGAACCGTTCAAGAAGGAGGCCGCGATCGCGAAGCTGTACTCGTCCGAGGCCGCCGTCGACAACGCCCGCGAGGCGACCCAGATCCACGGCGGGTACGGCTTCATGAACGAGTTCCCGGTCGCCCGGTTCTGGCGCGACTGCAAGATCCTGGAGATCGGGGAGGGTACGTCCGAGGTGCAGCGCATGCTCATCGCCCGGGAGTTGGGCATCAAGTACTGAGGACCTGAACGGCAGTCAGGGGATCACGATCACCGGGCGGTTGGCCCGCCGCGCCAGCCGCCCGGAGACCGAACCGAAGAGCTTGCCGAGCAGGCCGTGGGTCGTGCCGACGACGATCGCGTCGGCGGCGTACTCACGGCCGACCTCCTCGATCTCGTGGCAGATGTCCCCTCCGCGCTCGACCAGGATCCAGGGCACCTCGGCGAGGAAGTCCGCACAGGCGAGCTCCAGACCCAGGACCTCGGTCCGGTGGTCGGGGAGGTCCACGAAGACAGGAGGTTCACAGCCGGCCCACACCGTGGCGGGCAGGCGATTGGCGACGTGCACGATCACCAGGCCGCACTGCGAACGACGCGCCATGCCGACCGCGTAGGCGAGGGCGCGCTCGCTCGACAGCGAGCCGTCGAAACCGACCACCACGCCGTGCTGGAACACCGGGTCGGGTACGGCCGTCGAGGACTCCTCCGCCGGGTCCGTCGAGGGCCCCGCCTCCGGGCGCTCGGCTCCCGGGCCCAGGCGGCCGCCCGTCACCGGGGGCTCCACGGGGTCGGCCGGGTGCTCGCCACGCCGCTGGTGGGGGCCGGGGCGGTCACGGCGGGCCAGGCTGCGCAGCGCGCGGACCAACGCCGAGACTCCGGCCTGCGCACGGCCCGCTTCGGCTCCGCCGTCTCCTCCGGCAGCCCCGGTCGCTGCGGACGCGCTGCGGGGCGTTTCCGGCTCAACCGGTCGGGAGGACTCAAAACCAGCCATGGCTCACGGCTCTTCGATGGAGAGGGGCCGACAGGAGAGGACAACGCTGCCCGGGCAACAGGCCCGCCCACGGGATGACGTCGGTCCGCACCGCGCAGCACCGTATGTGACCTATTCCTTTCAGAGTACGACGGGCGCCGGGCCCGGCCCAGCGGCCAAGCCCCGAAACGAGGTTGTTCCCGCGAAAGGGGGATGTTCCGGCCCTGCCGGTGCGCCCTGCCCGCAGGCGATCGCGCCCCCTCCCGAAAGGAGGTTCCCTGGAGCTTGACTGAGCGAGCGGAGAGGCGCAACAGGCCCACGGGACACCGTGACCGGACTGTCATGGATCGGCGACGATCCGTTGCGACCGGTCGCGAACCGTGACGTCACACGCGTCCCACCCGCCCCGGGCGCATTGGCGCGCCCCTGCCTTCCGCCCGGCGCCGGACCCGTTCCGGCCACTTCGTACGCCTTCGGGACGCTCTCTGGCATTTGCCAGATGCATAGGCACCGGCGCTGGCACCATGCTCGGCATGCCCCTGCTGCTGTTCGACCTCGACAACACGCTGCTCCCCCGGGACGCCGCATACCGGGCGTGGGCGCAGGACTTCCTGTCCGAACACCACCTCCCGCCGGGCGACCTCGACTGGTTCGTCACCCTCGACGGCGGCGGCTACGTGCCGCGCAGCACCGTACTGTCCGCCGTCCGGCGCCGCTACGGTCTGGACGCCTCCGTCGACTTCCTCCACGCGCACTTCCGACGTGGCATCAACGCCCACATCCACTGCCCGCCCCGGAATCTGGAGGCGCTGAGGACGGCGCGGGCGGCCGGCTGGACGCTGGGGATCGTCAGCAACGGCGGCACCCGGGCGCAGTTGGAGAAGATCCGGCGGACCGGGCTGGGGTCGATGGTCGACGGCTGGGTCATCTCCGAGGAGGCCGACTGCGTCAAGCCGGACCCGCTGATCTTCGAGATGGCCGCCCAGCGGTGCGGCGTCGCGCCCACGGGGGACTGGGCCGCGCACACCTGGATGGTCGGGGACCACGCGCCCGCCGACATCGCCGGTGCCGAGCTGACCGGGCTGCGCAGCGTCTGGCTGCACCACGGGCGGCCGTGGTCGGAGGTCGGCTACCGGCCGACGCTGAAGGCGGCCGGTCTGCCGGAGGCCGTCGGCCAGGTGCTCTCCGCGCGCTCCGCGCCCTCACCGCGTCCGGGCGTCCGGGCCGGCGTGCCGGTGCGGCGGCGAGCCGTCGCCGCACCGGCACGGGCGGCGGCGCTCGTCGGCGTGCGGACCGGCGCGCGTTCGAAAGTGACCGCCTCGAGCGGCCCGGATGCGCCCGTTGCCGTGAACACCGGAGCGGCCGGCGCCCCCACCCGGGAAGCGGGGCCGGGTGTCCGAAACCGCTCCGGCGGGTTTGCCCTGCTCGTGGACGGCACCCAACGGACCGCAGTGGCCGCAGTGGCCGCCGGATCAGCCGCTGCCGCAGCGGCGACGGGAGCGGTGGAGGCCGCCGGCGCGGGCCCG
Source organism: Streptomyces sp. NRRL WC-3742 (assembly GCF_000720635.1). Classification (GTDB taxonomy): domain Bacteria; phylum Actinomycetota; class Actinomycetes; order Streptomycetales; family Streptomycetaceae; genus Kitasatospora. Next base: position 11,888 of record NZ_JOCF01000024.1, read on the forward strand.
GAGGTCCGTCCGGCGGCCGCCGTGGCGCGCCCAACTCCCCTGCGTGCGCCCGGCGGTGAGGCCGCACCTCCCGCGCGCACCGTCCTCGTCGCCGCACCGACGACGGCGACGGCGGCGGCGGCAGCGCAGTAGCACGCACCCCGGGGCGGGCGGCCGTCAGAGCCGTCAGCCGTCCGCCATCAGCCCAGCCGTCAGCCGTCAGCGACCGTGCTGCCCGTCCACCAGCAGGTGTCGGCCCGGGTGGTGAAGCCGAGCTTGCGGTAGAGCGGTTCGCCGAGCGAGGTGGCGACCAGGGTGGCCGGGCGGTCGGGGTGGGCATGGGCCAGTGCGGCCTCCACCACGGCCCGGGCCACGCCCCGGCCGCGCCGCTCGGGCAGGGTGGCGACCCAGTACACCCCGATGGCCTTCCCGTCGTCGTAGGTGAGGCAGGCCCCGGCCGGGGCGCCGCCGATGCGGCCCAGCCAGCCCCGGAGTCCGGGCTGGTGCAGCAGCGCCTCGGGCAGGGCGACGCCCCGGACCCAGGGCTGTCGGGCGGGCAGCGGGAAGCCGTCCACCACCACCCGCTCGACCAGGGCGAACTCGTCGGCGGCCAGTGCCTCATGCACCGTCAGGGAGCCGTGGTCGTGGCCCTTCTCCTTCGCCCGCCGCTCGGCGTCGGAGAGGTCCAGCGGGCCGGGTTCGCGGACCATCACCGGCATGATCGGCATCCGGGACGCGCCGAGCCGGCTCAGGTCGAGCCCGCCGTACGGGTCCTCGACGGTGAAGCGGACGGTCTTCCACTCGGCCAGGAGGTCGGCCAACTCCTGCTCCACCACGCGGGGTTCGGCGTAGGGGCGGGTGATGACCACGCGCTGGGAGTCGTCCGGGGTGCGGGCGCAGCGGGCCGCCGTCCAGCCCGGGCCGGTGACGGTCCGCCAGTCGTGCGCGCGGGCCTGGGCGAGCCAGAAGGCGGCGGCGTTGTCATTGGCCTGTTCGAGCCGGCTGTCGATGTTCACGGCAGGACCGTAACCCGGCCGCCGCGCCCGGGTTCGGCCGCCCCGGCCCTGGCCGGATGAAGCCTGGGAGGCGCATGGTCCGCGTGCGTGCGCCCTCCTGTGCACCGCCGATTTTCGGTCAATTTCGTACGGGCGTCTCCCGCTTGGACATATCCGCAGCCCAGACCCTCCAGCCGGGTGCACGGAGGCCGGGAGCCCCGGGAACGGTCCTGCGACAACCAGCCACCCTTGCCCCGGCCCTCTTCCCAGAAGGGTCGACGGGTGCCACGCTTCGTGATCGAATGCATCACGCCAAATTGCCATGTCGACATAGCGTCGGATGGTGAACTTGTCACAACGGTGATGGTCCACCCGATAGATTTCGATCTTGGCGAGCAGTGCCGCACCACCCACACCACACCACCGAGGGGGCTTGAGCGCCTTGAGCAGGGTGAGCAGGAGCGACGCGGGTCCTGACAGCGGCCAGGCGACGGCCGGCATCGCGGGTCGGACCGCGAGAAGCACCGGCACCACCGCCATCGGCGCCACCACCCGTACCTCCGGCACCCCGAGTCCCTCCAGTCACACGGGAGGGTCACCGCACCTCCCGCATCCGGCCTCGCAGACCGCCGCCGGCGGGTCCGCGGCCGAGCCCGGCGGGCCGGTTCCGTACGGTTCGCAGCAGGCCCCGGGCGGCGGCCAGTCGGGGTTCGTCGGACAACCCGTCAGCCGGGGGTTCGTCAACCCGGTCCAGGCCCATCTCGGCGACCACCCGAACCATTCCGGCCACTTCGGTGGCAGCGCGCACGCCGCCGCCTACCCGGGCCACCCCGCCGCCCCCGGCCAGAGCGGCATCGCGGGCGGTGCGCCCGGCGGTCTCGGCCACAGCCCGGCGGGCACCCACACGGGCAGCCACCCCGGCGCCTACGCGAACGGCCACACCGGCGGCGGCGCCAACGGCTCCGCCACCGCGCTGGCCGTGGCGCCCCGCAAGTTGTCCGGCCGGCGCCGCCGCGAGACCGTCGCCGTGCTGATCTTCGGCGGCGCCCCCATCTTCGAGAGCTCCATCCCGCTCTCCGTCTTCGGGGTCGACCGCCAGGACGCCGGGGTGCCCCGCTACCGGTTGCTCGTCTGCGCCGGGGAGGACGGCCCGCTCGCCACCACCGGCGGCCTGACCCTCTCCGCCCCGTACGGCCTGGAGGCCCTCGCCCGGGCCGGCACGATCGTCGTACCGGCCTGGCGCTCGATCTCCCAGCCGCCGCCGGTCGAGGCGATCACCGCCCTGCGCAAGGCCCACCACGAGGGCGCCCGGATCATCGGGCTCTGCACCGGCGCCTTCGTCCTCGCCGCCGCGGGCCTGCTCGACGGCCGCCCGGCGACCACCCACTGGATGTACGCGCCGACCCTGGCCAAGCGCTACCCCCGGGTGCACGTCGACCCGCGCGAGCTCTTCGTCGACGACGGCGACGTGCTCACCTCGGCCGGCACCGCCGCCGGCATCGACCTGTGCCTTCACGTGGTGCGCACCGACCACGGCGCCGAGGCCGCCAACGCCCTGGCCCGCCGGCTGGTGGTGCCGAGCCGCCGCGGCGGCGGAGGCCAGGCCCAGTACATCGATCAGTCTTTACCGGAGGAGATCGGCAACGACCCGCTGGCCGAGGTGGTCACCTGGGCGCTGGAGAACCTCAACCAGCAGTTCGACGTCGAGGTGCTGGCGGCCCGCGCCTACATGAGCCGGCGCACCTTCGACCGGCGGTTCCGCACGCTCACCGGCAGCGCGCCGCTGCAGTGGCTGATCACCCAGCGGGTGCTCCAGGCGCAGCGGCTGCTGGAGACCTCGGAGCTGTCGGTGGACGACGTCGCGCGCCGCTGCGGCTTCCGGTCGCCGGTGGCGCTGCGCGGGCACTTCCGCCGCCAGCTCGGGGTCTCCCCGGCCGCGTACCGGACGACCTACCGGGCCCGTCGGCCCGGGCAGCCGTCGCCCGCACCGGCCGGGGCGCACCTCGGCGACCTGCGGTTGCCCGGAGCGCTGCCCCACCCGTCGGGTGCGGCCGCGGCCGCGGGCGGACCGCTGTTCGGCGGTGCCGGGCACGGCGGGCACACCGGGCACGGCGCCGGGCCCGCGTACCCGTTCCCGGCCGCAGCGGGAGCGGGCGGCGCCGGAGCGGGCGGCCACGGAACGGCCGGACAGTCCGGACAGGCCGGACAGGGCGGCCAGGGCGCCCCCTTCACGCCGGGGCAGGCCGGGACGCCGGCCGCCGCCCAGGCAGCCTTCCCCCCGCGGGCCGGTCAGCCGTACCCGCACCAGCAGGCCGCGCAGCAACCGCACCCCGGGCAGCAGGGTGCGGGGCGCGGTTCGGCGCGGCCGCCGCTGGTACCGCCGCAGTCCGGTTCCGGCACCGGGCGTCCGTCCCGCACCGCCGAGCACGCGGCGGCCGAGGACGGCCACTCGCAGCCGGGCGCCCGCGGCCAGGGCCAGGGGCACCGCAGCGCGGTCGACCGGCCCGTCGACCGGCCCTCGGACGAGGCGGGCGCACCCGGCACGGGCTCCGGCGCCCGCGCCCACGGCGCACCCGGCGGACGGATGCCGGCCGCCGGACCGAGCGGGACGGGCACGGCGGGCGGAGCGCCCGGCGGCCGGGCCGTCCGGGCGCCGCAGGTACGGGCCCAGGCCGCCCCCGGCACCACCGGTGCCACGGGCGTACGGGCCACGGCCGCGCGCGAAGCCCGTCCGGAACCGGGGGGCGCCCAGGGCTTGCGCGACCCGCACGACACCCGGGCCCCCCGGTCCGAGGCGGAGGAACGGGACGCCCACCCCGTGCGCGACGGCCGCCAGGCCGAGCACCCGGACGGGCAGGAGCACCGCGCCGAGGTCGGCTCCCCGGCACCCCGCTCGGCTCCACCGGTCCCCGCGGCACGTGATCGCGCCGTAGGGTGAGTGCGTGAATGACCGCTTGGTATGGATCGACTGTGAAATGACGGGCCTCGACCTCGACCGGGACGCCCTGGTCGAGGTCGCGGTGCTGGTGACGGACTCCGAGCTGAACGTCCTCGGCGAGGGCGTGGACGTCGTCATCCGCCCGCCGGCGGAGGCGCTGGCCGGCATGCCCGACGTGGTGCGCGAGATGCACACCGCCTCCGGCCTGCTGGACGAGCTGGACCAGGGCGTCACCCTGGCCGAGGCCGAGGAGCTGGTGCTCGCCTACGTGCGCGAGCACGCGCCGGAGGCCGGGAAGACGCCGCTGTGCGGCAACTCGGTGGCCACCGACCGCGGCTTCCTCGCCCGGGACATGCGCGCGCTGGAGAAGCACCTGCACTACCGGATCGTGGACGTCTCCTCGATCAAGGAGCTGGCCCGCCGCTGGTACCCGAAGGCGTACTACAACAGCCCGCCGAAGGGTGGCAACCACCGGGCCCTCGCCGACATCCGGGAGAGCATCGCCGAACTGCGGTACTACCGCGAGGCGGTGTTCGTCCCCCAGCCCGGGCCCGACGCCGACACCGCGCGCGCCATCGCGGAGAAGCACCAGGTCACCGCCGACTGAACCGGCGGAACCTCCCACGGGCCGTCCCGGGGTCGGAGGGGGTGCCCGCGTGAACGGCGGGGAAATCCTGGCGCGAGCACCCTCTCCGATCCTGTAGAGTTCTCTCTGTCGGCACGGGAACGCGGGAGCGGGAACGGGTCGGACAGATGGTGGGTATAGCTCAGTTGGTAGAGCACCTGGTTGTGGTCCAGGTGGCCGCGGGTTCGAGTCCCGTTACTCACCCCAGAGCCTGAGGGGCCGATCTCTTCAAGAGATCGGCCCCTCAGGCGTTTTCGCGTTCCCGCCGGTCCGCGCGGCCCCAAGTCCGGTTCCCCGTCCGACTCCCCGCAGGCCCGTGCCGCTCCGATTGTTCGAGGTCACCCCTGCCGCCGGATGCTACCGGCTAGTAACATCGTCGCCATGACCACACCTACGATCGGCCAGATGCTCGACGCCACCGTGCCGATGGCGCACACCCTCAAGCTCGAGTACCTGGAGACCACCCCCGAGCGCGCCGTGCTCCGGCTGCCCGACCAGGCCGAGTACCACAACCACGTCGGCGGCCCGCACGCCGGCGCGATGTTCACCCTCGCCGAGTCCGCCAGCGGCTGCATCGTGCTCGCCGCCTTCGGCGACCAGCTCTCCCGCGCCGTGCCGCTGGCCGTGAACGCCGAAATCGCGTACAAGAAGCTCGCCATGGGCGAGGTCACCGCCACCGCCGTCCTCGGCCGCCCGGCCGCCGAGGTCGTCGCCGAACTGGACGAGGGCGGCCGCCCCGAGTTCCCCGTCACCGTCGAGATCACCCGCGCCGACGGCGCCGTCACCGGAGTGATGACGGTCACCTGGACGCTGCGCCCCAACTCCTGACCCCAACTCATGACCCCCAACTCATGACCGGAGTACGGCCGGTGGCCCCGCGAGCAGAACTCCCGGGCCACCGGTGCGACGGCCGTCCGTGACCTGGGACGCCCACGGATCGTTCTCGACTCACGTGCGAGCCAATCAAGCGGACCAGCCCGAAGCCACGCCGACCGTCAGCGGCACCGCCGCGGGCACGGGCCTTCGGCGCGGGATCGGCCGGTGGCTGCCCCGCCCCCGCGCCGTCGCCGCCGGCGGGGCGCTGATCGCACAGCTCTGGGGCTTCGGCGGGGCCGTCGCGTCCGCCGCCAACGCCGAACCGCCCCGGGACCGGAACCACCCGGCCGTCCGCCGGGCACCCCAGGGCGGCGTCGAAGCGCCCGGCGAGGACGCCGTCGGTACGGTCGGCGGCGTCCTGAACGAGCGCATCCGCTCCGGCGGACTCCCCCTGCCCGGTCAGCAGGCCGCGCTCCCCGACGCGCTCCCCGACGCGTTCGCCCTCGCCTCCGGCCTGCTCCCCACCGTCCCCGCCCAGGCCCGGCCCGCCGAGACCCGCGCCTCCCGGAACGGCGAACCGGCGGCCCCGCCCACCGTCACCCGGCAGCGCGGCACCGCCGAACGGCCGCGCGAGGCGCGGCAGCCCGCCGAGGTCCGCACGGAGGCGACGCCGACGGCCGGCGCGAGCGGGACGGCCACCGCGGCGCCCGGAGCCGTCGCCGGACAGGCGGTGGTCGGTGACGTCGCGAGCGGCGGCGGGTCGCCGGAGGCGATCGCGCTCACGGACACTGCGACGGTCACCGAGATCGGGGACGGCTCCGCCACCGCGATCGCCGTCCTCGCCCCCATCGGCGCCGGGCTGCTGCTCACCGGCGCGGCCATGTGCAAGCACCGCGGGCTGCCCCGCGGGCACTAGAGCCTGTCGGGCACTGGACCGGCCGACGACGGCGGCGAGTTGCGTCAGCGGAAGACGCCCGGGGGTGGGGCGGGTGACGGGGCGGCTGTCGCGTCGGTGGCCGGGGTGGCGCCGGCGGTGAAGGAGAGGAGGGCGGGGCCGTGGTCGACGCGCGCGTGGGCGGGGTCGGAGGCGGCGCGGCGGGTGAGGTCGGGGATGGGGAGGGGGGTGTGGGCGGCGGCGAGGACGAGGTTGCCGAAGCGTTTGCCGCGGAGGACGGCGGGGTCGGCGATGAGGCAGAGTTCGGGGAAGACCGCGGCGAGGGTGGCGACCTGGGAGCGGGCGAAGGGCAGGGCGGCGCCGTCGGCGATGTTGGCGGTGTACCAGCCGCCGGGGGCGAGGGCACGGGCGGCGAGGGTGGTGAACTCGACGGTGGTGCAGTGGGCGGGGGTGCGGGCGCCGGAGAAGACGTCGGTGATGACGAGGTCGACGCTGGCCTCGGGGGTGCGTTCCAGGACGCTGCGGGCGTCGGCTCCGCGCACCTTGATCTGCCAGCCGCGGTCCAGGGGCAGTTCGGTGCGGACGAGTTCGGTGAGCGCGGTGTCGATCTCGGCGACCTGCTGGCGCGAGCGCGGCCGGGTGGCGGCGACGTAGCGGGCCAGGGTGAGGGCGCCGCCGCCGAGGTGCAGGACGGTGAGGGGGCGGCCGGGCGGGGCGGCGAGGTCGATGAGGTGGCCGAGGCGGCGCTGGTACTCGAAGCCGAGGTGGGTGGGGTCGGCGAGGTCGACGAGCGACTGCGGGGCGCCGTCGATCAGGAGGGTCCAGGCGGAGGGGCGGTCCCGGTCGGGGCGCAGTTCGGCCTGGCCTGAGCCGACCGTACGGGTGAGGGGCCCCTGGGCGTGGGTGCGGCCGCCCGGCCCGGTGGTGTCGGCGCTCTCGCCGCCGCGTGCGGCCCTGCTGCTTCGTCCCATGAGGACGATTATCGCCGTAAGGAAGGAACGACCCGCAGGTCAGAACGGCCCGAGGCCGCCCGCGGTGAGCGTGCAGGCGGCCTCGCAGAGGGCGGAGCGCAGGACCCAGGCGTCGGTGGGCCGGACGGTGAGGGCGGCGCCGGTCGGGGGGACGACCCAGCGCGGGTCGGTGGCGGGGGGCAGGAGGGCGCCGGCCGTACAGGAGCTGCCGGGCAGGTGCCAGGTCTCGGCGGTGCCGCCGGGGACGAGGAAGGCGACGGTGCTGCCGTTGCGGCTCTGGAGGACGGTGCCGCAGGCGCGGCGCAGGCGCAGGATGTCGACGGCTTCGAGGCCGTGCCGAAGGGCGACGGTCACGGTGTCGCAGCTGGTGACCGGGCAGCTCTGCTCGCGGGAGGCTCGGCCGCCGTCGACCGGCCCCCGGCCGGGGATCCGGTCCTCGGCGGGGTCGGGGAGAAGGGCGGGGGCGGCGGCGTGCACGCGCCCGGGGCGGTACGGCAGTCCGGTGGCCATCATCGGCCCTCCTCCATGTACCTCGACCGGGTACCTCGTCGGATCGGAAGCACCGCCGCAGGGTGGGGGCCGCCGGGGACGGCGGTGCGGGCGAGGCTTTCCACGTATCAGGACAACGCGGCAGTGCGCCCGAAGGCCACGGGGCGCCTTACAGCAAGGCATGGCATTTCATGGCGGATTACCCGTAACTTCGCCCGTTTCCTCCCGTATTGCCCGCACATCTCCCGCGAACCGAATGTGCCCGCCCGGTGACTCCGAGTACTGTCGGCGCCATGGCAGCCACCCCACCGGCCGAGCCGAACCGCCCGTCCCCCAACACCGCCATGCGCGCCCTGCGCGGCGACCGCTCCCCCGGGGAGTTCGCCACGGCGGTGCGCCGGGCCGCCCGTGAGATCGGCGAGCACGTTTCCTGCGACGCCCGGTACATCGGGCGGGTCGAGGCCGGTGAGATCCGCTGCCCCAACTACGCCTACGAGCGGGTGTTCCGGCACATGTGGCCGGACCGCACGCTCACCGACCTCGGCTTCGCCCCCAGGACCTCCGTCCGCCGCCGCCCGGCGGACGCGGGCCCCGACATCCCTGGAAGACCCGACGCCCCCGGAAGAACGGAAGCGTTCCTGCCCCTGCCCGCCCCGCGCTCAGCACCGTCCACTCAACTCCCGTACGCTGCCTCGCCGTACGCGGATTCCGCCGCTCCGGACGGGCCGTCGCGGCCGGGTGTCGGCACGGCGCCCTGGGGCCCCGGCGGGCCGCCCCATCTCGACGAGGAGAACGACGACGTGCGTCGCCGTACGTTCCTGGCCGGCGGCACCACCGCGCTGGCCACCGCGATCGGCCTGGACCGGACGGCTACGGCCGCGCCGGGCCCCGCCGTCCACCTTCCCGGCCAGGCCCGGGCGCCCATCGGCGGGACGATCACCCGGGCGCCCGCCATCGAGCTCGAACTCCCGTCCGCCCACGCCCTGTTCGGCTCCGATCCGGCCGGGGTCGTCCCCGGCAGACCGGGGCAGGTGCCGCCGCTGCGCCGGGTCGGCCACGCCGAGGTGCTCGGCGTGGAGCAGGCCGTCCGGGAGATCCGCCTGGCCGACGACGCGCACGGCGCGGACACCCTGTACGAGCGGGCGGGGCAGTCGCTGCGCCACGCGTACGTGCTGCTCAACGAGGGCGAGTACAGCGCCGAGACGGAGCGCCGGCTGCAGGCGGGGGCGGGTGAACTCGCCATCTCGGTGGGCTGGCTGGCCCACGACTCGAACCGGCTCGCGGACGCCCGCTCCCTCTACTCCGAGGCGCTGGCCACCGCCCGGATGGCCGGGGACTCCGCGCTGGAGGCGCACGTCTTCTGCAACAGCGCCTTCCTGGCCCGGGACGCCGGCCGCCCCCGCGAGGCGCTGCGCGCCGCCCAGGCCGGGCAGGCGGCCGCCCGGCATCTTGGCTCGGACCGGCTGCTCGCCCTGCTGGCCATGCGCGAGGCCGGAGGCTGGGCGGTGCTGCGCGACCGTCCGGGCTGCGAACGGGCGCTCACCCGGGCGTACACCCTGTTCGAGCGCGGCCCCTCGGAGCTCGACCCGGAGTGGATGTCCTTCTTCGGGGAGGCGGAGATCGCCGGGCTGCAGTCGCAGTGCTGGTCGGCGCTCGGCGAGTGGGACCGCGCCAGCGAGCAGGCCGGGCTGGCGATGGCGCTGCAGCGGCCGGCCTTCGTCCGCAACCGGGCGCTCTACACCGCCGAGCTGGCCCACGACCGCCTCGGCCGGGGGGACCTGGCGGGGGCGGCGCACCACGGCTCGGCGGCCGTCGCGCTGTTCGGCGAGGTCCGCTCGGCCCGTATCCGCAGCATGCTGGCGGACACGGCCGAGCGGTTGCGCCCGCACGCCGCCGTGGCCGAGGTGCGCGACTTCCTGACGGGCTACGACGGGTTCGCCTCGACCCGGCGAGCGGCGGCCTGACGAACAGCTGCCCGACGGACAGCAGCCCGGCGAACAACAGCCGAACGAAAGCCGCCCGACGAACCGTCACCGCGCAGCTCAGCGCCCGGAGTTCAGCCCCTCCAGGTGCGAGAGGTCGTTCCACACCTCGACGGCCGGAGCGCCGTACTCCCAGGACAGCACGCACAGCGCCGCCGTGCCGAGCTTGAACCGCTGGGCGTACTCGGGCGGCAGGCCCAGCCAGCGCGCGGTCAGGATGCGCAGCAGGTGGCCGTGCGCGAACAGGACCACGTCCCGGTCGGCGCAGTGCATCTCGGTGGTGTCCGACTCGGGGACGCCGTACTCGGTGTTGAGGTCGGCGAGGAAGCGGTCCACCCGGGCGGCGACCTCGGAGAGCTTCTCGCCGCCGGGCACGCCGTCGCGCCAGATCAGCCAGCCGGGGTGGTCGGTGGCGCGGATGTCGGCGCCGGTGCGGCCCTCGTACTGCCCGTAGTCCCACTCCAGCAGTTCGGGGCGGTCCACCGCGCGGTCGCCGAAGCCGGCGAGTTCGCAGGTCTCCCGGGCCCGGCCGAGGGGGCTGGTGTAGACGAGCGCGTCCGGCAGCCCGTTCCAGGGGGCCTTGGCGAGGCGCGCGCCGAGCGCCCTGGCCATGGCGCGGCCGTCCTCGGTGAGGGGGATGTCGGTGCGGCCGGTGTGGCGGCCGGTGGCGGACCACGCGGTCTCGCCGTGGCGGACCAGCACGATTCGGGCGGGCATGGAGGCTCCTCGCAATCGGGGCGGTCAACGGTACGGTCTCACCCTTGAGCACCGGTCCCCATGATCCCGCACCCGCCGGGAGCCCACGATCCCGGGCCCTCACGGACGCGAGCGGGCCCGTGCGCGCACCGCGTTGTCGGACCCGGATGCGACACTGGGCCGCACCATGAACGTCTCGACGAACGTCCCGCCCCGCGGGCCCGCTGAGCCGCTCGCCCGGCGGCTCGCCGAGCTGCGAGGACCGGCTCCCCAGCGCAGTCTGAACGCCCGCTCCCTCGCCGCGCTCGCCGCCAATCCGGGCTGCCACCGCCGCGCCGTGCTCGACGCGGCCGGGGTCGACAAGTCCGCCCTGGCCTCCCGGCTCGGCCGCCCCGCCCCCTTCGGGCAGTCCCCCTTCGCGATCGCCCGCGGCGTGATCTTCGAGTCACGCCTCAAGGCCGACGGCTACGCCGCGCTGCTCGAGCCGCTGCGCGCCCATCTCGGCGTCCCCGCGGACGAGCGCACCCCGCTGGAGGTGCCGGACCTGCTGCCGCGCTCCGGCCCGGCGGTGCGCGCCGACCGTACGGCCGAGGCGCTGGCCAGGGCCGCCGCCGAACCGGACACCTGGACGCTGCTCGACCACCCGCTCCTGCGTCTGGAGGTGGCCGGCAGCACCGCCTACCTGGAGCCGGACGCCGTCGTGGTGCACGGCGGCCGGTGCACGGTGGTGGAGATCAAGTCCTTCCCGGTGCTGGACGGCACCGCGGACCCGGCCAAGGTCGGCGCCGCCGCCCGCCAGGCCGCCGTGTACGTGCTGGCGCTCCAGCACGCCGCCGCCGCCGCGGCCGGGCAGCCCCTCGCCGAGAGCCCGTACGCCGAGCAGCGACTGCCGGGCAGCCCCCGCACCAGCGTGCTGCTGGTCTGCCCGAAGGACTTCGGCAACCGGCCGACCGCCGTGGCCGTCGACGTACGCCGCGAACTGGCCACCACCCGCCGCCAGTTGAGCCGGATGACCGGCATCGGCAAGCTGCTCGCCGAGCTCCCGGACGGCACCGACCTCAACCTGGCCGCCGCCGAGGACGGCACGCCCGTACGGACGGACGAACAGCTGGCCGACGCCGTCGAGTCGATGCCCGCCGCGTACAGCCCGGACTGCCTCTCCACCTGCGAACTCGGCTTCCACTGCCGCGCCCGGGCCCGCTGCGGCGACCGCGTCGAGCAGCTCGGCCGGGGCGTACGCGGCGAGCTGGGCAGCATCCGCACGGTGACGGACGCCCTGGCCGCGGCCTCCGGCACCGACCGGGCGGACGACGCCGCCGAGCGCCTCGCCTACGCGGCGGCGCTGCGCGCGGAAGCGCTCGGTGCGAAGGCATGAGTCTGCTGACCACCCTCGCCCGGCTGGAGGCCGTCCGCAGCGGGCGGGCCGAGCCGCTGGCCACCGTCCGGCACCGGCACCTGTCCGAGCGCCCGATGGTGCTCGTCCCGCTGACCGCCGCCGGCGAGTCCGGCGCGCCGTTGGCCGTGATGCTGGGCACCGACCGGGACGCGCCCCGGCTGCACCTGGTGCCGCAGCCGCTCAACCGCACCCTGCGCTTCGACTTCCTGGCCGCGCTGGCCGCCGACCTGCTGCCCTACCTGGAGTCCTTCGGCGAGGACGTCGAGCAGATCGAGGGCTCCGAGAAGGACCCGGAGACGGGCGAGAAGACCCAGGTGTTCCGCGAGCTGTGTGCCGACGCGCCGCAGGTGATCGTGCCCAACGGCGCGGGCGTGCAGCACCTGGCGCTGATCGGCCGCTCCACCCGGTTCCGCCGCACCGCCGAGGACGCCGACCCGGGCCCGTACCCGGCGCCGCTGCGGGTGCCGCTGCTCGGCCGCTGGCTCACCCATCTCACCGACCGCGCCCAGGTGCCCGGCTCCAGCCTGCTGCTGCCGATGACGGGCCTGCTCGCCCGGCACTGGGCCACGGGCCAGAGCCACCTGGAGGACCAGCACCTGGCCGCCCACCTCGCCTGGCACGCCCCGCCGCCCGGGCTGACGGGCGCGCAGGCCGCGGAGCTGGCCGAGTCCGCGCGGGACGAGCACCACCAGCTGCTGCACCCGCCGGCCGGCCCGGCCACCGACCCGCGCTTCGACGAGCTCGTGCTCGCCCCGGCGATCACCCGCTACGACGCGGCCGTCGCCGCGCTCCAGCACGCCAACGAGCACGCCAACGAGCACGCCGCCGACCGGCCCAACCAGGCCGACGGGACCGCCGCCGCCCGCGCCCGCAAGGCGGTCCGGGAGGCGCACGGGCAGCTGGAGCAGGCCCTGTCCGCGATCCTGCTGCCGACCTGGCGGGACGTCTGGCAGGGCCTGGACCTGCTGCGCGCCCTGCCGCCGGCCGCCCACCTGGAGGAGCGCTGGACGGGCGACCGCTGGTCCTACACCGGCCACCGGGACCGCCTCGCCGCCGGTGAGCCCCCGCAGCCCCGCCAGGACGACGCCGTCACCGCCGCCCGCAAGCTCGCCCAGCGCGAGCGCGAGCAGGCCCGCCTCGACGTGCAGGAGGCGCTGGACGATCCGCTGGCGATGGCCGAACACCGGCTCTCCGGCGAGGCGTTCAGCGGCGTGGTCACGGAGGTGGTGCCCGACTGGGACACCACCGGGCGCTCCCCCAAGCCCCGCCCGCTGCTCACCCTGCGCACCGCCGACCGCCCGCACGCCGACCTCGGCCGCGAGGCGCACCGGGCGCACGGACCGTCCGCGCAGAAGGCCCGGATCGTCGAGGTCGACCCGGCCGAGGGCACCATCACCCTGCGGGTGCTCTCCGGCATGGGCCGCAGGAAGGACCCGGAGCCGGGCAGCCTGCCCGAGCCGGGCGAGACGGTCACCTTCACCTTGTTCGAGCTGACGGTCCGCCAGTCGGCGCCGCTGCCCGAGCCGGACGACACCCCGTGGACGCACGGCGGCCCGCCCGGCGCCTCGCCCGTACCCGTCTACGCACCTGCCAACTCCCCCGCCAACGCTCCTGCCAACACCCCTGCCGCCTCCGAGGATTGGGAATGACGAGCACGCAGTCCCCCGGCGCGGCCGCAGACGCCGCCGTGGCCCGCATCCTGGCCGCGACCGTCCACCCGGCGCCCGGCGCCCCGCGCGGTGTGGTGGTGGACTCCCCGCCCGGCGCCGGGAAGTCGACCCTGGTGGTGCGGGCCGCCCGCGAGCTGGTCGGGGCCGGGGAGCGGCTGATGATCGTCGCCCAGACCAACGGCCAGGTGGACGACCTGGTCGGCCGACTCGCGGAGAAGGCGCCGGAGTTGACGATCGGACGGCTGCACGCGACGGACTCCCGCCCCGGCCCCGAGGTGCTCAGGCACGCCAACGTCACCCCCTCCGACAAGGTCACCGACCTGGCCGAGCACGACGTGGTGATCTCCACCTCCGCCAAGTGGCAGTGGGTGCGCGCCGAGGCGCCCTGGCGGCACGCGATCGTCGACGAGGCGTACCAGATGCGCTCGGACGCCCTCCTCGCCGTGGCCCGGCTCTTCGAGCGGGCGCTGTTCGTCGGCGACCCGGGCCAGCTGGACCCGTTCACCGTCGTCGGCACCGAGCAGTGGGCGGGCCTGTCCTACGACCCGTCCGGCAGCGCCGTGGTGACGATGCTGGCGCACAACCCGCAGATCGAGCCGCACCGGCTGCCGGTCTCCTGGCGCCTGCCCGCCAGCGCGGCCCCGCTGATCTCGCAGGCGTTCTACCCGTACACCCCGTTCCGCTCCGGCACCGGCCCGGACGACCGCACCCTCACCGCCTCCGTCCGCCCGGACGGCTCGGCGCTGGACGCGGTGATCGACCGGGCCGCCGAGCACGGCTGGTCACTGCTGGAGCTGCCTGCCCGGCACACCGTACGGACCGACCCGCAGGCGGTGGCGGCCGTCGCGGCCACCGTGCGCCGGCTGCTGGAGCGCGGGCTGACGGCCCGCTCCGAGCAGGGCGAGACGCCGCTGACCGCCGACCGGATCGCCGTCGGCACCGCGCACCGGGACCAGGCGGCGGCCGTGCGCGCGGCCCTGGTCGAGGTGGGCGTCCCGGTGGACGGCGAGGCCGGGCCGGCCGTCACGGTGGACACCGCCAACCGGCTGCAGGGCCGCGAGTACGACGTCACCGTGGTGCTGCACCCGCTCTCCGGCCGCCCCGACGCGACCGCCTTCCACCTGGAGACCGGCCGCCTGTGCGTGCTCGCCTCCCGGCACCGGCACGCCTGCATCGTGGTGGCCCGGGCCGGGATCGCCGAACTGCTCGACGAGCACCCGGCCACCGAGCCGGTGCAGTTGGGCGTCCCGGTGGCCTTCCCGGACGGCTGGGAGGCCAACCACCAGGTGCTGCACCACCTGAGCGGCCACCGGGTCCACCTGCGCTGAGAACGGCTACTCGGTCTCGCAGACGGCGAACGCCTTGATCCGGGCCCGGTCGGCCCGGACCACCCAGCTGCGCCCGTCCGGCGAGGGGGCGTTGTGGACGACGGTGTCGGACGTGCCGGAGGGCAGCTGGTACCCGCCTCCGGTCAGGTGGGTGCCGCTCGGGCAGGCGGCCTGCGACCAGCCCCCGGGGGCGCTCACCGGGCCCTCCACCACCAGGGCGGTCTCGGCGGCGACGGCCGGCGCCGCCGTGGCGGGAACGAGGGCGGCGGCGCTGAGCAGGACGCCCAGGGGCAGGACGCCGAGGGGCAGGATCTTCCGTACGGGCACGAGGTCTCCCCGGGGGTACGAGTGGCGGGATGCATCCACGACAACGGGTTCGCATGCGATCCAGATGCGCGGCGCATGCGCGGCGCTCGGAGCACTCCCCCGGCGCGCGCCGGGGAATAGCGCCCGCACGCGCACCGTTCCGTTACCGGCCGTTCCCGAGCGACAATGGACGGCGGCCACGACCGGGCGGGCATGCCCGGAGCACGTCCCCGCCCACTCCACCCTCAGACCCGGAGGTGTCCGTCCCATGCCCGACTCCCGTGCAGAGTCGACCGAGCCCACCAGGCGATTGCGTCCGGTGGAGCTGCTGTTCGAGCCGCAGGCCACCGAGCCCGAGCCGGAACGATTCTTCGACCTGGAGTCGATCGACGACCCGGCCGAACTGCTGCGCCGCTCCACCGAGCTCGCCCTGGCCTTCCGGGCGGCCGCCGAGCGGGCCACGGACTTCCAGGCGGTCGCCGCCGCCCAGCTCGCCGACCCGCGCCGCTTCGACGCGCTGGCGGACGCCGAGATCGCCGAGCGCGCGGACTGGACCCCGGACTACGCCGCCAAGATGATCGAGTACGGCCGGGGACTGCTCCAGCCGCGCCGCCACGAGAGCTAGAGCGCGCTCCGAACCGCACGCCTCTGGCATATGCCGCTGGCGGAGGGTACGCGATCGCCCGTCCCCCTGTCCGGCGAACCGCGCTTTCCGCCCCACCGCCGCCGCGCACCGAGCACGCTGCTGGGCGTGGACACCGTGGACAGCTGGACGCATCAGTCGGTGGAGTACGTCACCGTGGCCGGCGAGGCGTGGCTCGCCTCCGCCAGCGAGTACCCGCGCAGCATGCGCGCGCTGTGGGAGACCCGCCCCTGGGCGCCCACGGTGCTGCCCTGCGGGCGGGCCTTCGACGTGATCAGCATGCCGGGCCTGTTCGGCCGCCGGGTGCTGGACGAACTGTGGGCCTCCGGCCCGGGCTGCGGCCCGGTGGCGACGTACCGGGGCCGGACCCTGCTGTTCGTCCAGCCCGGCGCGGCGCCCAGGCTGCGGCGGCTGCTGGCCTGGGAGGAGTGGGCCCGGGACGTGCCGCCGCTGCTCTGCCACGGCAAGGGCGACGCGGTCACCGTCCCGCCCGTCCAGCGGATGGTGCACGGGCCCGCCTCTCCCGGGCAGGGCTCCGGGCGGTGGATCGTCGCCCCCGAGGAGCGCGAGCCCCGGCTGCCCGGCGCCTCGGTCACCCTCTGGGCCTGCGTCCGGGCCGCGCGGGAGCCGGCCGCGCCCCTGGCCGCCGACCCTGCGGTCCTGTCCGGGAGGTGAACGGGGGGCGACCGGTATTCGATTTTGGCCCGGCCGCCGGGCGCTGCTAGAGTCTTCCCTGTCAGCAGGCGCCGCTAGCTCAGTTGGTTAGAGCAGCTGACTCTTAATCAGCGGGTCCGGGGTTCGAGTCCCTGGCGGCGCACAGACAGCCGGAAGGCCCGGACGGGCCTCAGCGGCCGCGCAGCGCGCGGTAGCGGGCGACCAGCTCGGCGGTGGAGCTGTCCAGCTGCTCGGCGCCCTCGCCGGTGAGCAGCACCGGCTCGATCCGCTTGGCGAGCACCTTGCCCAGCTCGACGCCCCACTGGTCGAAGGAGTCGATGTTCCAGATCGCGCCCTGGACGAACACCTTGTGCTCGTACAGCGCGACCAGCTGGCCCAGCACCGAGGGGGTCAGCTCCCCGGCCAGGATCGTGGTGGTCGGGTGGTTGCCCTGGAAGGTCTTGTGCGGCACCAGCTCGGCGGGCACGCCCTCGGCGGCGACCTCCTCCGGGGTCTTGCCGAAGGCCAGCGCCTGGGTCTGGGCGAAGAAGTTGGCCAGCAGCAGGTCGTGCTGGGCGACCAGGCCCGGCAGCAGGTCCGCCACGGGCTTCGCGAAGCCGATGAAGTCGGCCGGGATCACCTTGGTGCCCTGGTGCAGCAGCTGGTAGTAAGCGTGCTGACCGTTGGTGCCGGGGGTGCCCCAGACCACCGGGCCGGTCTGCCAGTCGACGGGGGTGCCGTCGCGCGTCACCGACTTGCCGTTGGACTCCATGTCCAGCTGCTGCAGGTAGGCGGTGAACTTGGACAGGTAGTGCGAGTACGGCAGCACCGCGTGCGCCTGCGCGTCGAAGAACGCGCCGTACCAGACGCCCAGCAGGCCGAGCAGCAGCGGGACGTTCTCCTCCGCCGGGGCGGTGCGGAAGTGCTCGTCGACCAGGTGGAAGCCGTCCAGCATCTCGCGGAAGGCGTCCGGGCCGATGGCGATCATCAGCGAGAGGCCGATCGCCGAGTCGTAGGAGTAGCGGCCTCCGACCCAGTCCCAGAACTCGAACATGTTGGCCGTGTCGATGCCGAAGTCCTGCACGCCCTGGGCGTTGGTGGACAGCGCCACGAAGTGCTTGGCCACCGCCTCGTTGCCTGCGCCGAGGCCCGTCAGCAGCCAGTCGCGGGCGGAGACGGCGTTGGTGATCGTCTCGATGGTGGTGAAGGTCTTCGAGGCGACGATGAACAGCGTCTCGGCCGGGTCGAGGTCGCGGACCGCCTCGTGCAGGTCGGCGCCGTCCACGTTGGAGACGAAGCGGACGTCGAGATCGCGCTTCGCGTACGAGCGGAGCACCTCGTAGGCCATCGCGGGGCCGAGGTCGGAGCCGCCGATGCCGATGTTCACGACGGTGCGGATCGGCTTGCCGGTGAAGCCCGTCCACTCGCCGCTGCGGACCCGGTCGGAGAAGGCGGCCATCTTGTCCAGGACGGCGTGCACCTCGGGCACCACGTTCTCGCCGTCGACCTCGACCACGGCGCCGCGCGGGGCGCGCAGGGCGGTGTGCAGGACGGCGCGGTGCTCGGTGACGTTGATCTTCTCGCCACGGAACATGGCGTCGCGCAGCTCGGCGACGCCGGTGGCGGCGGCGAGGTCGCGCAGCAGGGCCAGGGTCTCGTCGGTGACCAGGTTCTTGGAGAAGTCCACGTGCAGGTCGCCGACCTGGAGCGTCCGGCGGCGGCCGCGCTCGGGGTCGGCGGCGAACAGGTCGCGCAGGTGGGTGTCGCCGAGCTCGGCCCGGTGCTTGCCGAGCGCGGCCCACTGGGGGGTGCGGTCGAGCGGGGTGCGGGCGTCGGCGCGGGTCTCCGACATCGGGGGTCCTCGATTCATCCGGATGCAGATAGATGGGTACCGGCAGGGCCAGGCGGTGAGCCCCCGACAGTGAAGGCCAGTGCGAGGTCGAGCGGTGACCGGGGTGCTGCGCCGACTCCGTTGACGGCCTGCCCGGGTTCACCCTATGCAACCCGGGCGGCCGCCCCGCACATTCCGGCCGACCACGGCCGAGGCGTCAGGCCGTGGCTTTCGGCTCAGGCCAGGGGCTGCCGAACCGTCACTTCCGCTCCGAGCGCAGGTCGAGCCCCCGTAGGACGTGGTCGACCATCTCCGGGTCGGCTCCGGCCTCGCTGCGGGCGACGAGCATCTCGCGGCGGGAGGCGGCGATCATCTCCTGCTCGACGTCACGGGCGGCCCGCCACTGGGCGAGGCGCTGCTTCGCCTCGGACGCCTCCTCCTCGGCGTAGTTCTCCGGGCAGAGCCGGGCGAGGCGGTCGTGCTGACGGTCCCGCAGGCGGTCGGCGACCTCGGAGGGCAGCCGGTCCTGCTCCTCCAGTTCGCCGAGCCGCTGGAGCCCGGCCTTGGCCGCGCGCCACCACAGCTGCCGTACGGCCTGTTCGTGGGCGTCCTGGTCGATGTCCAGCTGGAAGCGCTTGGCCAGCCAGGGCAGCGTCAGGCCCTGTACCAGCAGGGTGAACAGGACGACGCTGAAGGCGATGAAGACCAGCCGGCCGCGCTCGGGGAAGTCCTCGCCGGAGTGCAGGGTGAGCGGGATGGCGAGGGCCAGGGCGACGGTGGCCACGCCGCGCATGCCGGACCACCAGAGGATCACGCTCTCCTTCCAGCTGAAGGGGGTGTCCTCCTCGTCCCCGCTGCGCAGCTTCTTGGAGAGCCAGCCGGCGGGCAGCAGCCAGAGCAGCCGGACGACCACGACCACGGCGATGACCACGGCGGCGTCGCCGATGAAGCCGGTCCAGCCCCGGCCGGCCTCCTTGAGGACGGTGGCCAGTTCCAGGCCGATCAGGCCGAAGGCGACGCCGGTGATGAGGATCTCGACGACCTCCCAGAAGGCGTTGCCGACGAGCCGGTAGGAGACGGCGTCGGCGTCGGAGGCCCGTTCGGCGAGGTAGAGGGCGCAGATCACGACGGCGAGCACGCCGGAGCCGTGGATCTCCTCGGCGATGGTGTAGGCGGCGAAGGGCACCAGCAGGTTGAGCGCGACCTGCTGGGTCGGGTCCTCCAGCCGTTCGGCGAGCTTGGTGTTGACCCAGCCGAGCACCACGCCGACCACGACGGCGACGACGGCGGAGAGCACGAAGCGCAGCACGGCGTGGCCGACCGAGAAGTCGCCGCTGACCACGGCCTCGATGGCCAGGGAGTAGATGACGATCGCGGTGACGTCGTTGAACAGGCCCTCGCTCTCCAGGATCGCGACCAGGCGCCGGGGCAGCCCGACGCTGCCGGCCACGGCGACGGCGGCCACCGGGTCGGGCGGGGAGACGAGCGCGCCGACGGCGATGGCGGCGGCGAGCGGCAGGGCGGGCAGCAGCCAGTGGACGGTGCCGGCCACCGCGACGGTAGTGACCACCACCAGGGCGACGGCCAGCAGCAGGATCGAGCGGGCGTTGGCCTTGAAGTAGCGCACCGAGGAGCGCCGGGCGACGGCGAAGATCAGCGGCGGCAGGACCAGCGGGAGGATCAGCTCGGGCTCGATGCTGACGTCCGGGATCTGCGGCACGAGCGCCATGACGATGCCGAGCAGGGTCATCAGGACGGGTTGCGGCACCCCCGTCCGGCGGGCGAGCGGCATGGTCACCACGGAGGCGAGCAGCACCAGGAAGAACAGGGGCAGCTGGCCCACGGGGAGGTTCCTCTCGACGACGGACCGACGACGGACGGCCGATGACGGACGACCGGCGACGGACGACGGACGGCGACGGACGGCTGAGCGCCGCCCAGGATAAATCCGACAATGTGCCCATCGATGGCGACACGCCGAACAGCGGCTTGACCTCAAGCGGACTTCAGGTTCGAGGATCGGGATCGTTCGAGTCCTGCTTCTGAGCGGAGGAGTTCCCCATGAAGGCTGTCGTCGTGCCGGAGTTCGGCGGTCCCGAGGTCCTGCGGATCGCCGAGCTGCCCGACCCGGAGCCCGGGCCGGGCGAGGTGCGGGTGCGGGTCCACGCCGCCGGGGTGCAGCCGGTGGACCTGGCCGTGCGGGGCGGGTACAGCCCGCCCGGCGTCGTCCTCGCCCTGCCGGCCGTCCTCGGCAACGAGTTCGCCGGGGTGGTCGACCGGACGGGCCCGGGCGTCGAGGGCTGGCAGGCCGGGGACGAGGTGATCGGCTTCCGCACGCTGACCGCCCAGGCCGAGCTGGTCGTGGTGGACGCGGGCCAGCTGGCCGCCAAGCCCGCCGCGATGCCCTGGGAGCAGGCCGGTGCCTTCTCCGCCTCCGGCCAGACGGCGCACACCGCGCTCTCGGTGCTCGGGGTCGGCCCCGGCGACACCGTGCTGGTGCACGGCGCCTCCGGCGGGGTGGGCACCATCGCCGTGCAGCTCGCCCGGGGCCTGGGCGCCACGGTGGTCGCCACCGCGAGCGAGCGCAACCACGCCTACCTGCGGGAGCTGGGCGCGATCCCGGTCACGTACGGGGAGGGGCTGGTCGAGCGCGTCCGGGCGGTGGCGCCGCAGGGTGTGGACGCGGCCCTGGACGCCGCCGGGCGCGGGGCGCTGGAAGCCTCGCTCGAGCTGGTCGCCGACCGGGCGCGGATCGGCACCCTCGTCGACTTCGAGGGCGCCACGAAGCACGGGGTGCACGCGGTGCGCACCGACCGTACGGCCGAGCGGCTCACCCGGCTGGTCGAGCTGTGGGAGGCGGGCGGGCTGCGGGTGGAGGTCGCCGAGGCGCTGCCGATGGAGCGGGCCGCCGAGGCGCACCGGCTGGTGGGGACGGGGCACGTGCGGGGCAAGGTGGTTCTGACGTTCTAAACCTCGCCGGGGGGCGGGTTCCGGGCCGATTGTGTGTTTCGGCCGCTGACCAGGTAATGTTCTCCAGGTCAGCAGGCGCCGCTAGCTCAGTTGGTTAGAGCAGCTGACTCTTAATCAGCGGGTCCGGGGTTCGAGTCCCTGGCGGCGCACAGACAGCCGGAAGGCCTCCGGGGCCGGTGACAGTCTGGCTCCATGAGAGCGCGCAGCGTGGTCCTGGTCCTGTACGAGGGCGTGCAGAGCCTGGACGTCACCGGGCCCCTGGAGGTGTTCACGGGTGCGGGCGCCGCCGCCCGCCGGCCCGGCGCGTACCGGGTGACCACCGCCTCGCTCGGCGGCGCGGCCGTGCGCACCTCCAGCGGGCTGCGGCTGCTGCCGGACGCGGACCTGGCCGAGGCCGGGCCCGTGCACACCCTGCTCGTCCCCGGCGGGGAGGTCGTGGAGGGGCGGCACCCGGCGCTGGTGGCCGCCGTACGGGAGCTGGCGGGGCGGGCCGAACGGGTGGTGTCGGTGTGCACCGGGGCCTTCCTGCTCGCCGAGGCCGGGCTGCTGGACGGGCGGCGGGCGACCACGCACTGGGCGTACTGCGAGGCGCTGGCCGAGCGGTTCCCGCAGGTCGAGGTGGACCCGGAGCCGATCCACGTCCGGGACGGGAACGTGGCCACCTCGGCCGGGGTCACCGCCGGGATCGACCTGGCGCTGGCCCTGGTCGAGGAGGACCTCGGGCGGGAGGCCGCGCTGCTGGTCGCCCGGCACCTGGTGGTGTTCCTGCGCCGGCCCGGCAACCAGGCCCAGTTCAGCACCCAGCTGGCCGCCCAGGTGGCCGCGCGGCAGCCGCTGCGCGAGCTGCAGCGGTGGATCGCCGAGCACCCCGAGGCCGACCTGTCGGTGGAGGAGCTGGCCCGCCGCGCGGCGCTGTCGCCCCGGCACTTCGCCCGGGCCTTCGCCGCCGAGGTGGGCGTGACCCCGGGCCGGTACGTGCACGGGATCAGGCTGGAGGCCGCCCGCCGCCGGCTGGAGGACACCGACGAGGGCGTCGAGGAGATCGCGCGCTCCTGCGGCTACGGCACCCCGGAGGCGATGCGGCGCGCCTTCGTCCGGGCCCTGGCCGCCCCGCCCGCCGAGTACCGGCGCCGCTTCCGCCCCGCCGCCCCTGCTGCCCTTGCCGTCCCTGCTGTCCCTGTTTCCGATGGAGGTCACTGATGCGCATCGCCGTCCTGCTGTACGAGAACTTCACCGCGCTGGACGCGGTCGGCCCGTACGAGGTGCTCTCCCGCATCCCCGGCGCCGAGGTGGTGTTCACCGCCGCCCGGCGCGGGCCGGTGCGCACCGACATGGCGAGCCTCGCCCTGACCGCCGACGCCTCGCTGGAGGAGGTGACCTCGGCCGATGTCCTGCTGGTGCCCGGCGGGCCCGGGACGGCGGAGCAGCTCGGCGACCAGGCGGTGCTGGAGTGGGTGCGCGCGGTGGACGCGACCAGCACCTGGACGACCTCGGTGTGCTCCGGCTCGCTGATCCTGGGCGCCGCCGGGCTGCTGGGCGGGCGCCGGGCCACCTCGCACTGGGGCTGCCTGGACGCGCTGACCGGCTTCGGCGCGGAGCCGACCGGGACGGAGCGGATCGTCGTCGACGGCAAGTACGCGACGGCGGCCGGGGTTTCGGCCGGGATCGACCTGGCGCTCACCCTCACCGGCCTGATCGCCGGGGAGCGGGCGGCGCAGGCGATCCAGCTGGTCATCGAGTACGACCCGCGGCCGCCCTACTCCTCGGGCTCGGTGGCGACGGCTCCGGCCGGGCTGGTGGAGGAGCTGGTGGCCAACAACCTGCTGCTGAAGTAGGCGGGTTGAGGCCGTGCCCGGACCTCGTGGTCCGGGCACGGCCTCTCGACGTCACCGACCGAAGTAGGCGTTGAAGTTCTTGGAGAACTCCTGCCCGCCGAACCGGTCCCAGTTGACCGACCAGGTCATCAGCCCGCGCAGGTTCGGCTGCGCGCCCGAACGCGGCGTGTACGAGCCGCAGTTGGCCAGCTTGGTGAGGCAGTCCAGCGCCTTGTTCACCTCGGCCGGGGCGACGTAGCCGTTGCCCGCGTTGGTGGTGGCCGGCATGCCGATGGCGACCTTGGAGGCGGGCAGCGGCGGGAACACGTTGTTGGTGTTGCCCGCGACCGGGAAGCCCTTGAGCAGCATGTCCGTCATCGCGACATGGAAGTCGGCGCCGCCCATCGAGTGGTACTGGCCGTCCAGGCCCGTGATGGAGCCGGAGTTGTAGTCCTGGACGTGCAACAGGGTGAGGTCGTCGCGCAGCGCGTGGATGACCGGCAGGTACGCCCCGGCGCGCGGGTCCTGGCCGCCCCAGGGGCCGGAGCCGTAGTACTGGTAGCCGAGCTGGACGAAGAAGGTCTCCGGCGCCATGGTCAGCACGAAGCCCTGGCCGTACTTGGCCTTGAGGGTCTTCAGCGCCGAGATCAGGTTGACGATGACCGGGCTGGTCGGGTTCTTGAAGTCGTTGTCGCCGGTGTTGAGGGACAGCGAGTGGCCCTCGAAGTCGATGTCGAGGCCGTCCAGGCCCCACTTGTCGATGATCGCCGAGACGGAGCTGACGAAGGTGTCCCGGGCGGCGGCGGTGGTGAGCTGGACCTGGCCGTTCTGGCCGCCGATCGAGATCAGGACCTTCTTGCCCTGGGCGCGCTTGGCGGCGATGGCCGCCTTGAAGTCGGCGTCGGACTCGACGGTCGGGCACTCGGTGGCCGAGCAGCGGTTGAAGCGGATGTCGCCGGAGGTGACGGAGGTGGGCTCGCCGAAGGAGAGGTCGATGATGTCCCAGGAGTCGGGGACGTCGGCCATCCGGGTGTAGCCGGCGCCGTTGGCGAAGCTGGCGTGCAGGTAGCCGACCAGGGAGTGGCCGCCGGGGTTGCCGGTGGGGGTGCCCGTGGGCGTGCCGGTGGGCGTACCGGTCGGGGTGGCCGTCGCGGTCGGGCTGCCGGTCGCGGTGGCCGTCGGGGAGGCCGTCGCCGTCGGGGAGGCGGTGGCGGTCGGGGAGGCGGTGGCGGTCGGCGTCGGGGACGGGCTCGGCGCGCCCGGGCCGTCCAGGGAGACGTCGTCCGCGTAGTAGGTGCCCTGGCCGTACCAGCCGTGGGTGTAGACGGTGGCGCTGGTCTGGTTGGCGCCCGTGGTGAAGCTGACGCTGAGCTTCTGGTACGCGCCGCCGGTGCCGGGCGTCCAGGTGCTGGGGCCGCCGCCGTCGACGCCGAGGTAGACGTAGCTGCCGTTGACGTACGCGCTGAGCGTGTAGGTCGTGCCGGGGGCGACGGTGACGGTCTGGGAGCACTGGGCGGTGTCGCTGCCGCTCGCGGCGCCGGCCAGGGCGTGGCCGCCGCCGTGCACCGGGCCGGTGACGACGCTGCCGTTGTTGCCGGTGCAGCTCCAGGGGCCGAGCGAGCCGGACTCGAAACCGCCGTTGACCAGGAACTCCCCGGCCGAGGCGGCGGGGGCCAGGCCCAGGGTGACGCCGGCCAGGGTGGCCGCGGCGACGGCGGAGGCGGTGCCGGCGGCGATCGCGGCGCGGCGGTTCTTCGGGCGGCTCTTCGGGCTGATGTTCGGTGGGGTTCTGCGCATGGGGGCGCTCCTGCGGTGGCGCGGTCGTGGGGGACGTCCGAGGGCACGCCGGAGCACGCGCCAGTGGGGGGAACGGCCCGGCCTGGCACCCAAGTTGGACTAGACCACTGAAGTGGATGCGACAGTACGGTGTCAATGGTCCAGACCGGTTACGGCCCCTCGGCGCGGCGCCCCGGTTGCCGGTGGTGACACCCCGTCGAAGGATGGAGGGGTGACCGCGCCCGGCTACCTCCGCCACCCCCACCTGCACGGAAGCCTCATCGCCTTCACGGCCGAGGACGACGTCTGGCTCGCCCCGCTCGACGGCTCCTCCACGGGCACCGGCCGGGCCTGGCGCGTCACCTGCGACCGCACCCGCGTCGCCCACCCCCGCTTCTCCCCCGACGGCGCCACCCTCGCCTGGACCAGCTGGCTCGGCCCCACCCCCGAGGTCTGGACCGCCCCCGTCGAGGGCGGCGAATCATCCAGGTTGAGCCACTGGGGCAGCCAGGACACCCGGGTGCGCGGCTGGCTCCCCGACGGCGAGGTCCTGGCCGTCACCTCCTACCACGAGCCCTTCGCCCACTACACCTGGGCGCACTCCCTGCCGCCCGACGGCTCCCCCGGCCACCGGATGCCCTGGGGCCCGGTCGGCGACGCCCAACTCGCCCGCGACCACACCGTCCTGCTCACCGGCACCGCCCCCCACGAACCCGCCGCCTGGAAGCGCTACCGCGGCGGCGCCACCGGCCGGCTCTGGGTCGACGGCACCCGGATCCTGCCCGACCACCCCGGCCACCTCGCCGCGCCCATGGTCGTCTCCGGCCGCATCGCCTTCCTCTCCGACCACGAGGGCATCGGCAACCTCTACTCCTGCCGCCCCGACGGCACCGACCTGCGCCGCCACACCGACCACGCCTCCTACTACGCCCGGCACGCCTCCACCGACGGCACCCGCGTCGTCTACCAGCACGCCGGCGACCTCTGGCTCCTCGACGGCCTCGACGCCCCCGCCCCGCGCCGGCTGCACGTCCCCCTCGGCGGCGCCCGGGCCGGCCGCCGCCCGTACCGGGTCGGCGCCGCCTCCCAGGTCAAGGACCTCGCCTGCGACCAGACCGGCCGGGCCGGGGTGATCACCGTGCGCGGCAGCCAGTACTGGCTCACCCACCAGGACGGCCCGGCCCGCGCCCTCGCCGACACCCCCGGCGTGCGCACCCGGCTGCCCGTGATCCTCGGGCACACCGGCGAGGCCGCCTGGATCACCGACGCCGAGGGCGCCGACGCGATCGAGGTCGTGCCGCTGCCGGGACACGACTCACCCGCGCACCACCGCCGGATGCTCGCCGCCGGCCGGCTCGGCCGCGTCATCGAACTGACCGCCTCCCCCGACGGCGCGCACCTCGCCGCCGTCGCCTCCGACGGGCGGCTACTGCTCGTCGCCGCCGGGGACGGCGCCGTACGGGAGGTCGCCTCCTCCGGCTACGGGCCCGTCGGCAGCGCACGCTTCTCCCCCGACTCGCGCTGGCTCGCCTGGTCCCAGCCCGTCGCCGGGCGCTCCCTGCGGCGCATCCGGCTGACCCGCGTGGACGAGACCGGGCCGATCACCGAGGTCACCGACGGCCGCTTCGAGGACGAGCAGCCCGTGTTCACCCGGGACGGGCGCTACCTGGCCTTCCTGTCCTGGCGCGGCTTCGACCCCGTCCACGACGTCCACACCGGGGACCTCTCCTTCCCCGTCGGCTGCCGCCCCTACCTCGTCCCCCTCGCCGCCGACACCCCCTCCCCCTTCGCCGCCGCCACCGAGGACGGTGCCCCGCGCGGCGACGGCGGCGGGGACGGCACCGTCCACGTCGACCCGGAGGACATCGGCGAACGGCTGCTGCCCTTCCCCGTCATCGCGTCCAAGTACTCCGCCACCGACGCCGTGCGCGGGGGCCTCGTCTGGCTGCGCTGGCCCATTGCCGGCACCCTCGGCCAGACCTTCGCCAACCCCGAGGACACCTCCGGCCGCCCCTCCCTCGAACACTTCGACCTCGCCCGGGGCACCCGCACCACCCTCGTCGACCGGCTCGACGGCTACGCCGTCTCCGGGGACGGCGGGTCCGTCGCCGTCTACTCCGCCGGCACCCTGCGGATCGTCCCCATCGGGGCGCCCGGCGCCGGCACCTCCGTCGACCTGCGCCGGATCGTCCACACCGTGCACCCCGCCGCCGAATGGCGCCAGGCGTACCACGAGGCCGCCCGCATCGTCCGCGACCAGTTCTGGGACGAGCGGATGTCCGGCCTCGACTGGCCCGCCCTCGTCGCCCAGTACGAACCCCTGCTCGACCGCGTCTGCACCCCCGACGACTTCGCCGACCTGCTGCGCGAACTCCTCGGCGAACTCGGCACCTCGCACGCCTACGTCACCCCCTCCCGCCGCGCCGAGGGCCCCACCTCCGGCAGCCACCCCCTCGGCCTGCTCGGCGCCAACGCCCACCGCGTCCCCGACGGCCGCTGGCTCGTCGACCGCGTCCTACCCGGCGAGTCCTCCGACCCGCGCGCCCGCGCCCCGCTCGCCACCCAGGGCGTCCACGACGGCGACGAGATCGTCGAGATCGGCGGCCACCCGGTGGACGCCCGCCTCGGCCCCGGACCGCTGCTCGCCGGCACCGGCGGCACGACCGTCGAACTCGCCCTGCGCACCGGCCCGGACGGCGCGCTGCGGCGGGTCACCATCACCCCGCTCACGGACGAGCGGCCCATCCGCTACCAGGACTGGGTCGCCAAACGGCGCCACCTCGTACGGGAGTTCAGCGACGGCCGATGCGGCTACCTGCACATCCCCGACCTCGGCGGCTCCGGCTGGGCCCAGTTCAACCGGGACCTGCGGCGCGAACTCGACAAGCCCGCCCTGGTACTGGACGTGCGGGGCAACGCGGGAGGAAACGTCTCCGAGCTGGTGCTGGAGAAGCTGACCCGGTCCGTCCTCGCCTGGGACTTCACCCGCGACCGGCAGCCCGTCCGCTGGCCCCGGCACGCGCTGCGGGGCCCGCTGGTCGCGCTCGCCGACGAGGCCACCAGCTCGGACGGGGACGTGGTCATCGCCGCGATCAAGCTGCTCGGGCTGGGACCGGTCATCGGCACGCGCACCTGGGGCGGCGTCGTCGGCATGACCGGGCGGCACACCCTCGGGGACGGCACGCAGATCTCCGTACCGAAGAACGCCTCCTGGTTCGGCGGCGGGCTGGGGTGGTCGGTGGAGAACCGGGGCGTGGAACCGGACGTCCACGTGCTGCGCGGCCCCGGCGACTGGGCGCGGGGGCGGCACCCGGAGCTGCACGCCGCCGTACAGCTGGCACTGGAGCTGCTGGAGGACACCCCGGCCGCGGAACCGCCGCCCGCGGACACGCCGAAGCCGGACCTGCGGCGGCCTCCACTGCCGCCGCGGGCCCGTTGAATCCCCGGGGATCCAGGGGGGTACAGGGGGGTCCAGGGGGGTCTAGTCCCAGGGATCGCCTTCGGCGGTCATGTTCTCGGCGGCGCGCCGGTCCGCCTCGGTCTGCTCCTTCTGCTCGGCGGTGTCGCGGCTGCGCTCGATGTCGTTGCTGTACGCGTCGGCGGCCTCGTCGTGCGCGAGCGCGGCCCGCTCGGACGGGTTGACGGTCTCCTGCGCCTTGTGGCGGAACCGGTCGAAAATGCCCATGACCCCTCCTCCTGAGGACGGGATGTATCGGATTTCGGGGCTGCCCCCACTCTCACACCGGGTACGGGCGGGCGCACCTCGAGCCGGGAGGGTGGGCACCCGCGCATCGTCCGGTTCGGAGAAGAGGTTCCCCCCCGTCCCCCCACCCGCCTCCCACCCGCCTCCCTGCGGGTGCCCGCCCCCGGGCTGGGCCGCGCAGGGGCTGATGGCAACGCGAAGAGGTCCGGCACCCTGGGGGGTACCGGACCTCTTCGACTGTGGAGCGCCAGGCCCGGGTTGCACGGACTCTTCCTACTGAAAGTAGGACGTGCTCTGGTAGCACCGCTGACGCCTGGCCAGGAGATTTCCTCCTGGCGACGAGGAAAAGAATACCAGCTCAACGCCCATGCTTCGAACGGGGCATCAGCTACCCGCCCCGGTTCGGCGGCCGCGTCGACCGGGGCCGGCGGCGGGAGGCCATGGCCCGTTCGAGCCGGTCCGCCTCGTGGGCCAGCTCGGCGCGGAACGCCTCCCAGGCGGCTTCGCGGCACACCTCGCGGAGGTAGTGCTCGTCGGCGATCGCCCGGCGCCGTGTGGGACTGAGCCGGAGGACCAGCCAGGCGAGGAGCCACATCACGCGTCACCTGCAGGGTGGGAACGGGGGCGGAATCGGCGCCCGAGGACGACCAGGGGCTCCTCGAAGGGCTGCTTCGCGAGATAGGAGGCCGACCAGGCGACGCCCCACCGGCAGCAGGTCGGGCAGTTCCAGGTTCTCCCGGCCTCGTTGGCATCCCCTATGAGGTCGACCACCGAGCCGCAGGGGCGGGCAGGAGGGCTGCTCATCGGAGGCTCCGGTCGAACCGCCGCCGGAGGATCGGCTCGGACGCGATGACACCCGAGTTGAGGACGGCCCCGAACGCCACCAGGCACAGAGGAAGATCCGCGGGCCCGGAAAGCACCCAGAACGCGGCCGCCGCCGCTCCCCCGCTCAGCACCCCGATGACGCCCGTCGCGACCAGCACATCAGACCGGCGATTCACTCGATACCGCCAATACGCGACTTCGCCGGGATGACGACGAAGGCCAACGTCGGCCCGTCCGGGAGTGGCTGGAGAGCGGCGGGATCGACCGTCCACTCGATCCCGCCGCCGACAGGCCGCACGTAGGCGAGCCCGCCCCGCGTGTCCATGTAGACGACCTCTTTGTCGGCCATCACATCCTTGACCAGCTCCCCAACCTGCGGCAGGTAGGGCGACTCAGTCGACCTCTTCTTGCGCACCATCGAAGCAGCTCCGCTCCGTAGTTCGATGACTACCCAGGGCTGCCAACTGTGGTTTATAGTCAACCCGCCTTCAACCTTGCACAAAGGAAGGAACGGGTCTAACGATCATGAACCGCAAGGAACTTGATCCGGATTCCTCGCCAGCCGCCAAGTTCGGGGCGAAGGTTCGCGAGCTCAGAGAGGCACGAGGCTGGACCCAAGAGCACCTGGCGACACTCACCGGGTACTCAGCCGTACATGTGTCCGCCATCGAAACTGGTCGCAAGCCTCCGACTGAGCGTTTCTCTAGAAGACTTGATGTGGCATTCGAGACACCAGAGCGTTTCGAGCGGGAGTGGCGAAACGCTGGGCGCCGCGTTCTGTTCGAGGGGTTCAGCGACTACCTGCGCAGCGAGGCCAGCGCGGTGGCCCTGCGGCTGTTCGAGATCAACATCATTCCGAGCCTCTTCCAAACTCCCGCCTACGCCAGGGCCTATCAGGAGGCACGAGTCCGCCGAGGGCGAGCAACTCAGCAGCAGGCCGAAGAACGGCTGACGATGCTGCTACACCGACAGCAGCAACTCCACCGGCACCCAGGTCCCCGAGTCCACGCGGTCATAGACGAGGGATGCCTGCATCGCGCGATCGGCGGACGCGATGTCATGGTGGAGCAGCTCAAGCACCTGGAAGAACTGAGCCTCCACCCTCAGTTCGTCATCCAGGTAAGCCCGTTCTCCCTCGGAGAAGACCGCCCATTCGCCCACCCCATCACCTTGCTGACCATGCCGAACAGAGCACGTGTCGGATACGGTGAGATTCAAGGCAGGGGCTTCCTCCAGCGCGACCCAGACCCCCTGGCCGAGTGGGACGGCGAGTACGATCAACTGCAGGTCGAGGCGTTGTCCCGAGCAGCAACTCGAGAGTTCATGGGGCGAGTTCGGAGGAGTTTTGAGCATGAATGACCTGGCTCAGGCCGCATGGCGCAAGAGTAGCTACAGCGCCCAGGAAGGACAGTGCATCGAGGTCGCCGACGGGTTCCCCGGTCTCATGCCAGTACGAGACAGCAAGGACCCCAGCGGCCCATCCCTCACCTTCCCCGCCGACGCCTGGCAGTCCTTCGTCACCGCCATCCGCGCCAGCGAGTTCGGCCCAATCTGAGACCCCGCTCCGCACCAGCGAAACCTCCAGGTCCTGGCCGCCTACCCGATGGCCACCGACACACACCCACCCAGATCCGCTCCAGGTTGGCGATGAGACTGTCGAACTCACATGCCACCGGTGGTCGCGCGGGAGTCGGGGCTACGAGGCGACCCAGCCCGGGAGGGTCGGCAACAGGGTTTCGGCGAGCCGGTTCAGGGTCGGGTCGCCGATGTCCGTACCGTCCTCCCGGGAGACGACGAGCTCGAACGTCCGGCCGCCGGAAGCCTTGGCGTCCTGAGCGACGAGGATGTTCCGGGTGTCGGGCCCGGGCTTGGTGTCGGCCTTCCCGTTCTTCGCGGGAACGAAGGCAATCGTGCTGCTCGAATAGGTCGCGGCGGGGTGGCCGAGGACGGTCGCCTGCGCCGTGAGACCAGGCCGCATCTCGAACCTGTCGTCGACCGAGAAGGTGCTTTCCATCAGGGCGACCGCAACGTGCTGGAGGCGTACCTCCACCATCGGCTCCTTCCCGATCGCCATCGGCATCGGGTGCGCGACCACGACATGGTCGGTCGGCGTGCCCAGCAGCGCGGGCAGGTCGGGCCGGTTCAGCGCGGCGCAGACGGCCGCGTACCCCTGAGCGTCGGTCGGCCGGGGCGCTTCGCAGGCAACCGGCTTGGCCGTCTCGGCCTGATCAGACGGGCTGTCGAACTGTCCCGTCCCC
This sequence comes from Streptomyces sp. NRRL WC-3742, assembly GCF_000720635.1. GTDB lineage: Bacteria > Actinomycetota > Actinomycetes > Streptomycetales > Streptomycetaceae > Kitasatospora. Next base: position 43,448 of record NZ_JOCF01000024.1, read on the forward strand.
CACAGCCCGGCCAGGATGGCACAGAGCAGCGCCGCTGCGACCGCAACCTTGACTCCTGCTCGGTCCTTGACCGGGCCGGTGCCCTGCTCGTTGTCCTGCTCGACGACGTTCTCGGCTTCCACGTCTGCCCCCCACTACGAAACGCGACTTTGATCCTAGCGTCCGTACTGGGCCTATGGCCTGCGGGTTTCTCGGCCGCCGCATCTCAGGTCAGCACCCATGGGGAGCCCGTGCCTGACGCTGTCGGGGATCTTGGCGATGGCGGTCGGCCATGCCCTCGACATCTCGGTCTTCAAGATCCCCGACCTCGTCACCCGCGATCAGCTCTGCGTCTCCTCGCGGCGTCCGACAGCGGCCGCATCGGGTATCAGGAGCAGCTTGCCGGTGGTACGCCGAGCCTCCAGATCGCTGTGGGCCCGGGCGGCCTCGGACAATGCGTAGCGGCCCGTTACGGAGACCTCGAGCGCCTTGGAGCGAACCCACTCGAACACGTCGGCGGCCCGTCGGAGCAGTTCGGACCGATCGGCGATGTAGTCCCCGAGGCTGGGCCGGATCAGGGTCAGCGAACCGCCCTGGGCGAGCCGGATCGGATCGAACGGAGGCACGGCACCACTTGCCGCGCCGAAGAGCACGAGATGGCCGCGGGTTCGCAGGCTGGCGAGGCTCGCATCGAAGGTGTGCGCGCCGACGCCGTCGAAGACAACCGGCAGTCCCTGACCGCCGTTGAGCCGCCTCACCTCGGCTGCGAGATCGTCGACCGCGGAGGAGAGGATCACCTCGGCGGCCCCGGCACGCTTCGCCAGCTCGGCCTTCGCCGTGGTCGACGTCGTGCCGATCACCCTGCCGCCGAGATGGGTGATGAGCTGGGTCAGAAGCAGCCCCATGCCACCGGCAGCCGCATGCACGAGCACCGTGTCGCCCGCCTGAACCGGGTAGGCGTCCCTGACGAGATAGTGCGCGGTCATGCCTTGGAGGAGCACGGCGGCGGCCGTCTCGAAGTCGATGTCGTCGGGCAGCGGCACCAGCCGGGAGGAGTCCACGACAGCCCGCTCGGCATACGACCCGGGAATCTCCACCCAACCGACCCGGTCCCCGACTGCGACGTCAGCGACGCCGGGTCCAACTTCGACGACCGTGCCGGCGCCCTCAGAGCCCGGGGTGAAGGGCAGCGGGAGGCTGTACCGGCCTTCACGGTAGTAGACGTCGAGGAAGTTGACCCCGGACGCGGCGACCTCCACGACCGCCTCGCCCGGACCCGGCCGCGGCTGGTCCACCTCGGCCTCCCGCAGCACCTCGGGACCGCCCACTTCGTACACCTGAATCGCTCGCACTGGCCCTCCGATAACGGTTTTCCCCCGCCAACCCCGTTGATGGCGATCCGATTCCCGGCAAGCAGACCAGCCCGCCGCCCCCGCCGAGAGCTGAGACGCCTCCTTTGCGCCCGGATCTGGGACAGGAGACCGAGGCCGTCAAGGGTCGCCGAAGGCACCACCCGCCGCTTCCGCACCGGCGTACGACCACCCACCGAAACGGGCTGCGGACGACCCGGTCATGATGGTTCCGTTCCTTGTGGAAGCGGTGTGAGTGAACACCCGCGCGCCATCCGCTTGTTGCGCAGGTTCACCGTCGTTCCCCACCATCCACCCCCACCCGCCTCGGCGGCGCGCGGCGAAACGGCGACCAGCGTCGGCCGCCCACCGAATGGGCGGCCGAGGCATGGGCATTCAGCGGGGGAGTCGAAGCTGTCGGCGAGTTGCTACTCGTCGTAGTCAGGACCGGTGTAGTTCGGCGATCGGAACATGCGGCGGAACGCGCCGCGCCCATGGCGCTGGTCGAGCCAGGAGGTCAGACAGGACAGGTCGCCGCTGATCATCGTGATGACGATGAGGTCGTGCAGTGTGCCGGCGCCGACTCCGGCGGTCTCGGCGAGGAAGCGCTGGTAGCGCGACCCGACGCCGTGTTCGTATCCGGCCATCGCCATGTGAAAGTGGGTCGCGGGGCTCGCCCTGAAGCTGCTGCTGGAATGGCTGGAGCACCGACGTACCCGCTGGCCGAACACCGCGAACCTCCACACGGAAGCCACCGGAGACGTTCCGCCGGGTCGGCCAACTCGACCGCCATCCGTCGGTACTCCGAGAGCGGCTCGGAGGCGACTCGCAGCCGCCGGTAGGGGAATCCGGCAGCGGCCTTCGAAGCGCTGTTCGTCAGCGGCCGGATCTCGGTGGACCCGTTCGAGATCCTGGAGGCCCGGTGGTTCTCACCGGACAAACTCCCCAAGGGAGTTCAGAACTCCCGCAGGATGCTGATCGATCGTCAGCACTTCTGATCCTCGGCCACTCGCTCACGCCCTCGCACGTGGGCCTCGACTGACGGTGGCAGGGCACGGGTGTACAAGTCGGTGGCGGACTGAACGGCGGCAAGGGAGGATCGCGGGGGCACGGCTCTTCTCCCGCTGTACGCTTCTCGAACTCATTGCGGTGTTCAGAGGTGTGGTGCCGTGCTGCTGACGGATCGATGCTCGGCTTGGCCCTTCTGCTCCAAGCCGGAGAGGGCGCGTGTGCCACTCACTCTTGAAGATCGCTTGGCCATCACCGAACTGGTCTCGTTGCATGGTCACCTTGTTGACGACGGAAGCCTCGACCGGTTGGAGGAGCTGTTCACGTCCGATGTTGTCTATGACCTCACCGACTTCGGCCAGGAGTCGTTGTCCGGGGTCGCGGCCATCAGAGAAGCGGCATACGCGCTGGGAGCCGCCAACCCCGTCGCGCATCACGTCACCAACATCGTCGTAACGGCGTCGGCAGACGGCCAGGTGCAGGTCCGATCGAAGGGTCTGGGCATCAAGGCGGACGGCTCCTGCGGTTCCGTCTCCTACGACGACACCGTCGTGCGCACTGCGGACGGCTGGCGGATCAGTCATCGCAAGGTATCGGCACGGCGCACTCCCCTCGGCGGAATGACAAAGTCCGGCTGATCAGCCCTGTCCCACCTGGTCCAAGCGGGTTCGGGCAAGGTTGCGCAGGCGGGCGAGCCGGCACCGGTGCGGTCACCCGGTGAGTACGGGATTCGCGCTGGTGGGCGGCCGGACGCCGGTCAGCTCGGCTGCGTGGTCGGCCAGCAGAGGGGCCAGCTCGGGGTACCAGCCTCGGGCGACGGCTTGCAGCATCTCGGCCAGGGCGACCAACTCTCCGATTCGGCCGGCGGGGCTGTCCAGTACCGACGCGAACTCCGACCGGAGCCGGGTGGCCACCTCGGGGACGAGCAGACTGTTGGCGTGGAGCAGACCGGGGTCGTAGCCGACGGGCACCAACCCCCAGCGCTCCCAGTCGAGCAGGGTGAGCGGCGCCGTCAGGTTGCCCCAGTGCAGATCGGCATGACCGGTGACCCTCTCGACCTCCTCCGGCGCAGGAACGCCAAGGAACTGTGGGAAGGCCCGCTCGATCCACTCGGGCCGGATAGTGGTTCGGACGCCTTGTGCCTGGCCGAGCCGACCCAGGGCCTGGCGCAGGCTGCTCCACCATTCGTCCGGTAGGCCGGGGTCGTGAGCGAGGTCTGCCCGATCCGGCGAGATGACCGGATGGGTCACGTAGTCGGTGACCTCGGCCTGGTAGACGTGCTCGTCCTCCTGCCAATCGAGCATGGAGTGCGACCGCGACGGGCGTGCGTGGAACTTCGACGCTCCCTGGTGCTCCCTTAAACGCGCCCAACACCGCAACTGGCCACCACAACGACCGACAACGGTCACAATCACCCAGTGATTTCTTCGGGTCATATGGGCACCACGTCTTCGATGGCAGTCAGCACCAGAGTTGGGCCATCCGTGACGCGGAGGTACTCGACACTGCTTCGCGATTTCCGATGAGAACGAGAGCCACTGATCGGGTGACGTTGCCAACCTGTAGTCGTCAGTACTGGTCCTCGGCGGCTGGGGGTGCGCCGTCGATGTCGGCGAGGTCGCGTGGGGTGAGGTTCAGGGTGGCGGCGTGGAGATTGTCCTCCAGGTGCCGGGTGCGGGTGGTGCTGGGGATCGGGATCACGTGCTCGCCCTGGGCGAGGATCCAGGCTAGGGCGACCTGTGCCGGGCTGGCTCGGTGCCGCTGTGCGACTCGCTCCAGGACGGTGACGATCCGTTGGTTGGCCGCGCGGGCATGTGGGGTGAACCGGGGGAGCCGGGACCGCAGGTCGCCCGGTCCGAAGAAAGTGGCCGGGCTGATGGCCCCGGCGAGGAAGCCCCGCCCCAGCGGCGCGTAGGGGACGAACGCGGCGCGGTGGTCGGCACACCAGCCGACGATGCTCTCGCGGTACGACGTCCCCGCGCGCGGTTCGTGGCCGAGCGCCTGCCGGGCCCAGAGCGAGAGCTCGGACTGGATCGCGGCGACCGGGTGGATCCGGTGGGCGCGCTCGGCGTCGAGAACGGAGACCTCGGAGAGGCCCAGATGGCGGATCTTGCCGTCCCGGACCAGCTCGGCGAGCGTGGCCCAGCTGTCCTCCAGGGGGACGTCGGGGTCGATCCGGTGCAGGTAGCACAGGTCCACGGTTTCCGTGCGCAGCCGTCTCAGGCTCTCGTCCAGGGCCTTGCGCAGGTGGGCCGGGCTGCCGTCGTTGTGCAGGGTGAAGGATTCGAGGTCATCGACGACCAGTCCGACCTTCGTGGCGAGGAAGACCTCGTTCCGGCAGTCGGACAGTGCGCGCCCGATGAGCGTCTCGTTGTGCCCCTCGCCGTACACGCCGGCGGTGTCGAACAGGGTGACCCCGTGGTCGAGTGCGGTGCGCAGGAGGACGGCCGCGGATTCGTCGTCGGGGCGGGGGCGGTCGTACATCCACTTGCTGAGCCCGGCGCAGCCGAGTCCGACGGCGCCGAGAGGTCGGCCGGTGGGTGGAAACGCCGTGGTCCGGAGGCTCGCAGGGTCGCTGGAACCGGTGACGGTTATCTGGATCATGACGGGTCATCTCCTCCCTTTCGCTTCGGCAGGCGCTGGAGCGAAAGCGGCCCCGGCAACGCATGCACGGAAGGGTCCCGGTAAGGCTGGCACAGGGCCGCCGGACGTGCAGCGGTGAGTGCGGGATCCGGGTTGACTTCGTTCGGTGACCACCGCTCGCCCTCAGGGCGACTCCCAGGGGCGGTGGCGGGCGGGCCCTGCGGATCCTCTCGAACAACACCTCCTCGACCTGTGCACTCCCTGACCTGGACCGTGATCAACGAGCACAGCGTGTCGGCCAAACGGCCCACTGCCCCCCGTTGCTCCGAAAGCGGCTGGTTCCAAAACTCACCGAAAATCCGCCGGTGCCCAATCCCGGCGGAAACGTGGCCCCCATCCACCCCAAGGAAATCGCACCCAGCCAGCAGCAACCTAAAGTCACTGGCATTGGGCCTAGGCATCGGGGCGGACTCGTCGGTCCGGAGCACTCCCCTCTCATCCTGAGTGAGAAGGCTCGCCCTGGCACAGACTTCGGCAAGTAGTCACCCATCGTCCGCTCCGGCATGTACGGCGTCGTCTGACACTCCGCTCTCCACCCGCTGACACCCAGACCCCGGCCGCCCAGCGAGTGGGCGGCCGGGGCTACCAACCGTCGGGGGGCGCGCCGCCTGGGCGCGCGGCGCGGCGAGGGCGAGGGTGGGGGGTGGGTGGTGGGGAACGGCGGGAGGAGAGCTCAACAAGCTTATGGCGCGCGGGTGTTCACCCCAAGGCGCCAGGGAGGCCCCGTGCTCGGATCGGCGCGGCTTCATGGCGCCCGGCATCCCTAAGCGGATAGTTCATCCGATTGCGTGCTACCGTCCCAGCAAGCGGATGAACTATCCGAATGTCTGGGTGGAGGTACACATGGCGAAGACAGCTGTGGTCACAGCGGGGACGGCCGGCATCGGGCTGGAGACGGCCCTGGGACTGGCCGACGCCGGGTTCTCGGTCACCGTGGTCGGACGCAACGCCGACCGCGGTGCCCGGGCGGTCGACCGAATCAACGCGACGAACCCGGCGCGTCCCGGACGGTTCCTGCCCGCCGACCTCGGCTCGCTCGACGAGGTGCGCGCGCTCGCCGACCGGATCGCCGCTGAGCACGCCGCCTCCGGCGACCCGCTGACCGTGCTGGTCAACAACGTCGGAGCGATGTTCCCGCAGCGCCAGACCCTGGACGGCGTCGAAGCGTCGTTCGTCGTCAACCACCTCTCGCCGTACCTGCTGACGGAGCTGCTGCTGCCCACGCTGACGGGCGGGGCGCCGAGCAGGATCGTGAACGTGACCTCGGGCGCGGTCGGGCTCGCGAAGCGGGCTTTCGACGCCGTCGAGCCGCCCGGCGGCTACTACGGCTTCCACTGGTACGGCCGCGCCAAGCTCGCCAACCTCGCCTACACGCTCGACCTGGCGAACCGGCTGAAGGGCACGGCCGTCTCCGTCTTCGCCGCCGACCCGGGAGGCGCCGCGACCGACATGACCAACGGCACCATGACCGACCCGAAGATCGTCTCACCGGCCCTGCGACTGCTGTGGCCCCTGGTGCGCCGCAGGTTCGAACGCTCCACCTCGGGTCCGGCGTCCGTGGCTGCCCGGCCCTCGATCGTCGCCGCCATCGACGAAGCCTTGGCGGACCGGACCGGCATCGTCATCGGGGCCCAGGCGCGCCCGGTGACGCCGCTGCGCGCAGCGACCGACCCCCGCGTCGTCCGGGACGTGCGCCGGCTCAGTGAACGGCACGCACCTCTCGCCACCACCTGACCCGCCAGGAGGTGCGGGTGCTGTCGGCGGTGCTGTCGGCGGTGCGGTCGGCGGCATCATCCGGATGGAGAATCCGGTTAGCATGTTCCCCATGACGATGCCCCTGCGCAAGGACGCGGCCCGCAACTGGGACCGGATCGTCGCGGTCGCCCGTGACCTGGTCAACCAGGGCACACCCCTGCAGCTGAACGACGTGGCCGGCCGCGCCGGGCTCGGAGTCGGCACCGTCTACCGGCACTTCGCCACCCCCGAGGCGCTGCTGGAGACCGTCGCCACTCCCTGTCTGGAAGCCCTGGCCGCCCACGGCCAGCAGGCTCTGACCGGCACCGACCCCTGGCGCGCCCTCGAAGGTTTCCTGTTCCGCACCGTCGAAGCGCAGGTCACCGACGCGTCCCTCGCCCCGGTCACGGCGGCAGCCACCGACACCCTGCCGCGCACCACGGAACTCAAGCAGACGCTTCGGTCGGTCGGCACCGCACTCCTCGACCGGGCTCGCGATGCCGGAGCGGTCCGACGCGACCTGGCCGCCGCCGACCTCGTCCCGCTCATGTGCGGCGTCGCCTACGCCGTCAACGTCCACGGCGGCACACCCGCCGACCGGATCGACACCGCACACCGCTACCTGGCCACGCTCCTCGAAGGACTGCACACCACGCCACAGCACGCGTGAGAACACCGCCCGCGCGCCGATCGGGGTGATCCGTACCGGGCGAGTGGGGGGTGGACGGTGGGGAACGGCGGGGAACATGCCCAGCAAGCGGATGGCGCGCGGGTGTTCACCCCGGGACGCGAATGAGGTCCGGTGCCCCTCGGGGCACCGGACCTCATTCGTACGTGGAGCGCCAGGCCCGGGTTGCACGGACTCTCCCTACTGAAAGTAGGGCGTGCTCTGGTAGCACCGCTGACGCCTGGCGAGGGGGTTGATTCCCTCGCGACGAAGAGAAGATTACCAGCTCAACGGCCGTGCACCGAACCAACCCTGGCCCGCCCCCAGCCTGGGAGAATCGTCCGATATGCCCGCTGCGGGGTCAGGCCCCGAGGGAGCCGAGGGCGGCGAGTTCCGCGTTGGCGCGCTGGGTGACGAGGGTGTACGGCGCGCGGGTCGCGGGGATCACGGGTCCGCTCGATCACGCGGGCCGACTCCAGGGCGCGCGCCGGCTTCGGGACGTACAGCGCCTCCAGGCCGGTGTGGTCGGCGAGTCGGCGCTGACAGCGTCAGACCCGACGGCCCCGACGGCTGTGAGGGCGTCAGGCTTCGTCGGGGGTGGGGCCGAGAACGAGCTTCTTCAGTTCCTCGCGCGGGACGATCAGGATCGGGGTGATGCCGCGTTCGGCGATCCAGTGGGCGGCCTCGGCGACGGTGTGGGCCACTTCGGCGACGCCCTCGGCGAAGCGGAGGATTCCCTCGCTGCTCACGGCGCCGCTGATATCGAAGTCGAGTGGCGGGAGTTCGTTGGCGCTGCTGGTGTTGGGGCCCGGATTGCCTTCCTGGGAGGTGCCGTCCTTGCCGGACATGCCGCCCTCGAATCCGCCTGCCGCTTCGGCGTCCTGGATCTGCTGGAGGACGTCGGGGGCGAGGACGAGGATCGGCCCTGCGGAGCCGTTGGTCTGGAAGAAGTTGCGGGCCTCGTCGGCCGTGTCGACGGTTGCCGTTGCCTGGGTCATCGCTACCCCTGGGTGGTCTGCCCCCTGGTCTCCCCCCGGTGGTCTCCCTCGGTCTCCCCCGGTCCTTCCATGCTAGGCACGGCCGCTGCCGTCCCGCGCGCGCAGGAAGTCGGCCCCGCCGACTTCCTGCGCGCCAGCATCATCAGGCCGGTTCGGGGAGGTCGGCCAGGGCGAGCTTGGCCGGGTCCACGACGGCGCTGATGGCGGTGATGCGGCCGTCGGTGACGGTGAAGGCGATGACCGAGCGCGGGGTGCCGTCCTCGTTCCAGGAGATGATGCCGGGCAGGCCGTTGACGATCGCGGCCTGGCCGACCGCGGCCGCTGCGGCGCCCAGCTTGGCGCCGGTGGCGACCTTGGTGGCACCGAGGGTGACGACCGTGCCGGCCGGGGTTTCGGCGGTGAGCTTCACGTCGGGATCGAGCACCCGCAGCAGGCCCTCGAAGTCTCCGCCGCGGGCCGCTGCCAGGAACGCCTGGACGACCTCGCGCTGCTCCCGGGAGACGGCGGTCGGCGCCTCGGTGCCCCGCACCTTCTTGCGGGCGCGGCTGGTGAGCATCTTGGTGGCGTCGGTGGACTTGCCCAGGATCGTGCCGATCTCGTCGAAGGGCACCGCGAACAGGTCGTGCAGCACGAACGCCAGCCGTTCGTTGGGCCGCAGGGATTCGAGGACGACCAGCAGCGCCAGCCCGACGGAGTCGGCGAGCACCGCGTCCTCCTCCGGCGCCGGGGCGTCGTCGAGGGTCACCACCAACTCGGACAGGCCCGTGTCGAGGGATGCCTCGGGGCGGCTCTGGCGCGAGCGCAGCACGTCGAGGCTGATCCGGCCGACGACGGTGGTCAGCCAGCCGGCGAGGTTGTCGATGGTGTCCGCGTCCTGACGGGAGAGCCGCAGCCACGCCTCCTGGACGACGTCCTCGGCGTCGGCGTGGGAGCCGAGCATGCGGTAGGCGACGGCGCGCAGCCGGTCGCGCTGGGCCTCGAACGCCTCGGCCGTCGGGTCCTCGAACATGTTGTTACCTTCCTCGGGGCTGCTCCGTCATGGGTGATGACGAACCCGAGCGGGTTCACGTAACCGACGGAGGAGCAGACCCATGGAACCGCGTATGAAGAGCATCGGCAGCCCCGAGGTGTCCGCCGGAATCGGCCAGCTGCTCAAGGCAGTTCACTCGGGCGGCGTCGAACCGCGACTGCTGTCGATGATCCACCTGCGCGTCAGCCAGATCAACAGCTGTGCGCCCTGCGCCTACTCGGCGATCGCGTCCGCGAAGAAGGCCGGGGAGACGGACGAGCGCCTGCACGCCGTCGCCACCTGGCGCGAGACGCCGTTCTTCACGGACGAGGAGCGGGCCGCGTTCGCGCTGGCGGAGGCCGCGACCCGGATCCAGGACAACGCCCCCGGGGTGACCGACCCGGTCTGGGACGCGGCCGCGGACCACTTCTCGGAGGCGCAGCTGAGCGCGATCATCCTGGAGATCGGGCTGACGAACATGTTCAACCGGATCAACCACACGACCCGGGAGCAGGCCGGCAAGACCTGGTGAGGCGGGATCGCGGCCGGGGCAGGGCATCTGCAGCTGCCCTGCCCCGGTTCAGTTACGTACGGCTACCTCAGCAGTTGGGGTAACCGTTGTAGGCGGTCCAGTAGTCCAGCGCCGACCAGGTCTGCGGGCCGACCTCGCCGTCGACCTGGAGGTTCTTCATGCACTGCTGGAAAGTGATGACGCGGTCGTAGGTGGCCTGGCCGAACACCCCGTCGATGACGAGCTGGGTGCGGCCGTTGGGGTTGAGCGAGTAGTTCAGCTCGCACTGGAGTGCCTTGACGGAATCGCCGGTGGCGCCGGCCTTCAGCAGCGGCTCGCTGTTGCTCCAGCCGGAACAGCGTGACGCCTCGGCACTGGCGGTGGTGGCGGTGGCCACGGTGCCGGCCAGGACCAGACCGGCGGTGGCCAGCCCGATGATGAGCTTGCGCATCGGATTTTCCCTCCCGTTGGCCGCGCCTTACGGCCGGCGCGGCGTGTGGTTCGAACCTAGCCACCAAGTGGACTGTCAGAGCTGTCCAATTGGGTGCCGTTCTCTTGCGCCACTTCGACGGCACGGCCCGTGACACGGCTCGCGGCGCGGCCCGCACCACGGCCCGCGGCGCGGCGCGGCCCGGCCCGGCCCGCTCAGCCGGGGAGGCGGGACCGGAGGACGTCGACCTCGCAGCCGGGCGCGGCCGGGTCGAACCCGTGCTCGGCCAGCCAGCGGACGACGATCAGGCTGCGGTAGGACCACCAGGCGCGGATCAGTTCGGGATCGACGCCGGCGTCCGGCCCGTAGCCGGTGAGGAGGTCGGCCAGGTGCTCCGGGTGGCCGAGGGTGAGGACGGCCAGGTCGTAGTGCGCGTCGCCCGGGGCGGCCTCGGACCAGTCGAGGACGCCGGTGACCTCGTCGCCGTCCACGAAGACGTGGTCGGGCTGCAGGTCACCGTGGGTGAACGCCGGGGTCCAGGGGCGAAGGACGGCCTCGGCGATCCGGCGGTTGACCGTCACCAGCTCGGCGGGCAGCACCTCGTTGGCGAGGAGCCACGCGCATTCGGCCTCGAGGCGCGCGGCGCGGTCGTCGAGGCTCTGGCCGGGCCAGGGCGGCAGCGGCGCCTCGTGCAGCGTCCGTACGGCGGCGCCGGCCGCGGCCCAGGCGGCGGGTGAGACGGGGGACGGCGAACCGTAGCGGCCGAGCGCCGCGCCGGGGAGGGCGGCGAGGGCGAGGACGGGCGGCCGCCGCCACAGCACCTCGGGGGTCGGGACGGGCGCCAGCGCCATCGCCTCGGCCTCGACCTCGGCCCGCGCCTCGTCGGCGTCGACCTTCAGGAACACGTCGCCGACGCGCAGGGTGGCGCGCTCGCTGTGGGCTACGACGATCTCAACTTCTTTGTCCATAGCGACAGTTAAAGGCCCGGCCACCCGCGAAGGCGAGTGACCGGGCCCGAGCCGGAGTCGTCAGCCGGTGATGCTGGCCGTGCCCGTCTCCAGGTGGCCGGTGAAGCGCTGGGACCAGCTGCTGTCACCGCTCACCGTCACGGTGAAGTCGTACCAGCCGTTGTTGTACGCCACCGCGTTGAAGTAGTCGGTGACGCTGCCGCCGGCCGGCACCTGGTACGTCCAGGGGCCGTCCGTCCGGTAGTTGTTCGACGCGATGGTGAACGTCACCGCCGTGCTGCCGGAGTTGGCGAGCTTGAAGTAGACGGCGAGCTTGCCCGTCCCCGGCTCCACGGCGTACGAAGCCGTCACCGCGGCGTTCTTGCCCGACTTCGTCGCGTCGCCCTTGAAGCGGCGCAGGAAGCGGTTGGGGCCGACCACCGTGAGGTCGTACGGTCCGCCGCCGAAGCCGGTGCCGCAGTTGAAGAAGTCGCTGGTGCTGCCGCCCGGGTCGACGGTGTACTGCCAGGGGCCGCCGCTGCGGTAGGCGTTGGCGTACGCGGCGAAGTGCGCCGACTTCTGGGCGGCGGCGCCGCCGTTGTCCATCCCGATCCAGACCTTCATCACCCCGGCCGAGCCGAACTCGAGGTGGTCGAGGTTGGCGTTCGGCTGGTACGGCACGGCGCGCGCCGGGCGGGTGCCGGACTCCTGGACCGGGAGCTGGTTGTTGACCGGCGCCGGGTTGGGCAGCGGGCCGCAGGCGGAGAGGCCGATGGTCTGGGAGGTGTCGGGCAGGGCGGGCAGGCCGTACACCGGGCTGGTGAAGTCGAACATGCCGGTGAGGTCGCCGCAGACGCGCCGTCGCCAGTCGCTGATGTTCACGCACTGGGCGGGGGTGCCGAGGGCGGTGGTCCAGGTCTCCAGGAAGCGCAGCACCGAGGTGTGGTCGTGCGTCTCGGAGTTGACCCAGCCGCCGCGGGTCCAGGGCGAGACGGCGATCATCGGGACGCGGAAGCCGAGGCCGATGTTGGTGCCGTTGACGAACTCGCCGGGGGTGCCGGCCGGGGCGGCGGGCGGCGGGACGTGGTCGAAGAAGCCGTCGTTCTCGTCGTAGTTGACGAACAGGACCGAGGAGTTGAAGACGTTCGGGTCCGCGTTGAGCGCGTCGATCACGTTGTGGACGAAGTGGGCGCCGTCGGCCGGGGTGGCGTACGGGTGCTCGGAGGAGCCCTGGTCGGGGACGATCCAGGAGACCTGGGGCAGGGTGCCGGCGAGGACGTCGGCCTTGATGGCGGCGACGATGTCGTCGGGGGTCCGGCCGGTGACGGCGGGCACGGAGCCCATGCCCTTGACCGCCAGGGCGCTGCCCGCGGGGGCGTTGGCGAACTGGCTGAAGTAGGCGAGCGCGTTGTCGCCGTAGTTGTCGGAGGCGTTCTGGTAGACCTTCCAGCTGACGCCCGCCGTCTCGAGGGCCTCGGCGTAGGTCTGCCAGCGCAGGCCCTTCTCGTCGCCGCCGTCGTACGCCGGGCCGCCCGCGGCGCCGGCCGGGTCGATCTGGCCGGACCAGTGGTAGGTGCGGTTGGGGCCGGTCGCGCTGAGCACCGAGCAGTGGTACGCGTCGCAGATGGTCCAGTTCTCGGCGAGCGCGTAGTGGAACGGGATGTCCTGGCGGGTGAGGAAGCCGAGGGTGCGCACGTTGCCCTTGGCGGCGACCCAGGAGTCCATCTTGCCGCTGTTCCACGCCCTGTGCTGGTCGCTCCAGCCGTGGGAGAGGTCGCCGTTGCACTGGGCGAGGCGCTCGGGGTCGGCGCCGCCGGCGGGCTTGGTCTGGCTGAACTGCCACGGGTACTGGCGGCCCAGGCCGTTGGGCTGGTTGAAGACGCTGTAGCCGTTGGCGATCTGGATGGCGCTGCGGTCCGCGAAGCCGCGCACGCCCTTCAGCATGCCGAAGTAGTGGTCGAAGCTGCGGTTCTCCTGCATGAGGATCACCACGTGCTGCACGTCGGTGATGGTGCCGGTCGTGGTCAGGGTGGTGGTGGAGGCGGGCGCCGCCGCGTTGCCGGTGGTGGCCCCGGCGGCGCCGGTACCGGCGATCGCGAGGCCGGCGGCGGCGGCGCCGGACAGCGTGACGAACTTCCTACGACTCAACTCGGCCATCAGCCCAGTCCGTCCCTTCACTGGCGATGTTGTGTACACAAGTCGGGGCTTGGATCGCGCAGCAGTCTCCACCGCGGCCTCGGCGGCCCACCAGATGCCCGCGGCAGGGTTGGCGGACTGTTCGCCCGGCCGTCACCGAGCGACGCCGGGCTGAACGAGGGACGGATGGAGGAAGGGGGTGCTGCGTCAGCGGTCCTTGACCTCGATGCCCAGCGCGTGGGCGAACTGCGGTGCCAGCTCCATCAGTTGGAGGGAGTTGATGACCGCCCCACGCAGGCCCTCGTGGCCGTCGGCCAGGCCCAGGCGGGAGGCTCCGCGCAGGTCGACCTTGCTGAGCCTGGCCCCGCGCAGCCGGACCTCCTCCAGCGTCGAGCCGGGGAAGGACACCTCGGTCAGCTTGGCCTCGCCGAAGTCCACGTCGCGCAGCAGGCAGTCCTCGAACACGACGTCCCGCAGCACGGCCGCGCGCAGGTTGACGGCCTCCAGCTTGCAGCCGCGCAGCACCACCCGGCGCAGCGCCGAGCCGTACGCGGAGATCCCGGCCAGCACGCCGCCGACGATCGCGCCGTCCTGCCACTCGCTGTCGCTCAGGTCGCAGGCGACCCAGCGGCCGGCCTGCACCCAGACCTCGTTGAACCGGGCCTGGCGCAGCTTGACGCCGCTGAGCGCGACGCCGGTGAAGGCGCACTCGAGGAAGGACGCCCCGGAGGCGGACTCGTCGGTGTGCTCACCGCCCTCGAAGTGCACGGTGTCGTAGCGCTCGTCGCTGCGCAGCGGCCCGGCGTGGGGGCGCAGGAGGTCGGCGTACGGCAGGTCGGTGAGCTGCTCGGGGGCGGGACGGGGCATGGCGGTGGCACCTTTCGGACGGGTCTCGCCCGCATGCTCGCACGCACCGCCGACAACGCCCCGCCGACAACGCCCGGCCGGCAACGCGCGGCCGACAACACCGGGCCGACACCGCCCGGCCGACAACGCCCCGGAGCGGCGAGGCTCCGGGGCGTTGCCATGGCGGCAAAGGGCTCAGCCGCGCGCCCACAGGGAGTTCACCCGGGTGCGCTCCGCACTGTTCGGGTACGGGTTGGTGCAGCTGGTGCCGGGGCCGCCGCCGGACATCAGCTCGCTGCACGGGCCGGAGTAGTGGTCCGGCAGGCCCAGCACGTGCCCGGTCTCGTGGGCGGTGACGCGGACGGAGTTGTACTGCCGGTTCTGCTGGTAGTCGAGGAAGATGTAGCCGCGCCCGTGGCCGTCGGTGCTGGCGTAGGAGCCGCGGCTGTCGTTGCCCTCGTAGTACTTGAAGTCGCCGCCGGAGCCGGCCCTGAGCTGGACGTTGCGCACCGAGCTGTTCCAGATCTGCGCGGCCTGGGCGATCTGGTTGCGGAAGGTGGGCGCCGAGCTGGCGTCGTAGGTGACGGTGACGGTGGCCAGGCCCGGATCGGCGGCCTGCTTGGCCTTGGCAGAGGCCATCACGGCCTTGAAGAACGCCTCGTTGTTCGCCGTCTCGGCGACCGAACCGGCGTACTGGGCACCGGAGTTGACCGAGGCGGTGTACCCCTGGACGGCCGGGGCGGGCGCGGCCGAGGCGGCGGTGGCGGGCAGGACCGCGAGGCCGGCGGCGAGGGCCAGGCCGAGGGTCGCGGACAGCAGGGATCGCTTCATGTGGGGGCTCCGATTCCTGTGGCGCCGCGGCCGGTTGGGGACGGCCGGTGGGGTGGCGCCTGGTGAACGGTGGGTGTCCCCAGAGCTTCGGGCAGGCCGGCGCGCGAGCGGATGATGCCAACCCGCGATAGCCCGGACCAATAGCCCGACTCCTCCGGCGATTCGAGTCGTCTTTAATCAGCCTTGACCCGACCATGTCCCTGGCATTCCCTTCGGGCGGCGGCTAGGCTCCCCGGCGGGGAAGTAACCGAGCGGCGGGCCGACCGCTTCCGGCCGGCCCGCCGCGCGCCCACTTCCCCTTGCCCGGGCCTTAGTTGTCCACGCCGTTGGCCCACAGGTAGTCGACCTGGCTGCGCTCGTTGCCGTCGGGGTACGGGTTGGTGCAGGACGGGCCGGGGCCGCCGCCGGACATCAGCTCGCTGCACGGGCCCTCGTAGTGGTCCGGCAGGCCCAGCACGTGGCCGGTCTCGTGCGCGGTGACGCGCAGCGAGTCGTACTGCTGGTTCTGCGAGTAGTCCAGGAAGACGTACCCGTGGCCGTGGCCGTCGGTGCTGGCGTACGAGCCGCGGCTGTCGTTGCCCTCGTAGTACGAGAAGTCGCCCTGCCCGCTGGACTGCTGGAGCTGGACGTTGCTCACCGAGCTGTTCCAGATCTGCGCGGCGTTGGAGATCTGGCCGCTGAAGGAGGGCGCGTTGGAGGTGTCGTAGGTGACGGTGACGGTCTGCAGCCACGGGTTGGCGGCCTGCCGGGCCTTGGCGGAGGCCATCACGGCCTTGAAGAACGCCTCGTTGTTCGCCGTCTCGGCGGCTGAACCGGCATAGCCCGTACCGGAGTTCGCCGTAGAGGAGTTCGCCTGCGCGGTGTAGCCGCTCACGCCCCGGGCGGCGTGGACGGCGGGCGCGGCGGAGGCGGCCGCGACCGGCAGGGCGACGAGGCCCGTGGCGAGGGCCAGGCCGAGGGTTGCGGACAGCACGGATCGCTTCATTTCTGGGGGCTCCGTAGTTCGCGGCGCGCCTGCCGGCCGCAGCCGGTGGGGGCCGGGCCACGGCGGCGACGCGCGGTGGGGGCCGCCCCGGCGTGGGCCGGGACGGTTCGTTGCCCCAGAGCTTCGACCCGTCGGGGGCCGGAGCGGATGATGCCAATGCGCGATAGTGCGGCCGCATACCGGTGGGAATCCGCCGTGCACCGGAATCATCCTGCGATCGATCGACTGTCATGTCCTTGGCGAGACAGGCGTTCGGCGCTTATGCTCCCGGCGTGGAGCTCGACGTGAGACACCTCCGGGTGCTGTGCGCGATCGCCGACACCGGCAGCCTCCGCAAGGCCGCGCTCCAACTCGGCATGACCCAACCCTCCCTCACCACCCAGCTGCACCGCATCGAACGGGCCATCGGCGGAACGCTGTTCACCCGCGAGCAGACCGGAAGCCGCCCCACCGCGCTCGGCCACTCCGTGCTCTCCCGGGCCCGCCCGGTGATCGCCGAGATGGCGGCCCTGGTGGCCGCCGCCCGCCAGGAGGCCAGGGAGGCCACCGGTCCCGGGCGCCAGCGCCGGCTGCGCATCGGCAGCGTCGGCAGTCGCGCGGTCGCGGCCTGGCTGCGCCGGGTGCACGACCGGCTGCCGGACACCGACACCACCATCCACGTGGACATCTCCGCCAGCGCGCTGGTGCGGATGGTCGCCGCCGACCAGCTGGACGTGGCCTTCGTGTACGAGAGCGAGGGCTTCCCGCTACGGGTGCCGCCGGACGCCGAGCACCGCGTGCTGATGGCCCGCGAGCCGCAGTTCGTCGCGCTCTCCACCGGGCACCCGGCCGCCGGCCGTCCGGTCGTCCACCTCGCCGACCTCGCCGAGGACACCTGGATGGTGGACCCGAGCGCCGACCACGAGTACGCGGCGATGCGCCGGGTCTTCAGCGAGGCGGGCCTCAACCCCCGGGTCGTCCAGGTGCGGGACAACGCCACCGCCGCCGAACTGGTCGCCTCCGGCGAGGCCGTCCGCCCCTGCCAGCCCACCTCCCTGCCCGGCCCCGGCACGGTCGTGCGCCCGGTCTTCGGGGACCCGCTGGCCGTGCGGCTGCTCTTCACCTGGCGGCCCCGCGGCCTCAGCCCGACCACCCTGGACGCGCTGTACGGGGACCTGCGCGCCGCCTACCTGGACCTGGCCAAGGTCAACCCGGCCTACCTCGCCTGGCTGGCGCGGCACGAACCCGTGCTGCTGGAACGGGCGCAGCCCGCCTGAAGGCCGTCAGCCCCTCTCCTTCCGATCTCGCCGGGCGTGCCTAGCCCTCCCGGCCGTGCACCAGCAGGCCCGCCGAAACCATCAGCGCGCAGACCAGCCCGGCCGCGAGCACCCCCGAGGCGCCCAGCGCCGTACAGGCCAGCACCAGGACGGCCCCGGCCGGCGCGATCGACTGGGCGAGCGCCCCGCGCTTGGTGTGCCGGGAGTGCAGGAACCAGACCGTGAGCAGGTAGACGGCGGTGGGCACGGTGACGGTCGCGGCGGCGGCCGTCTCGGAGATCTCCGCCTTGTGCACGGCCGACTCCACCGCCACCTCCAGCCCGGTGCCGATCGCCGCCGCCGAGGCGAACACCACGTAGTGGCCGTAACCCCAGGCGAACGCCTGCCGGTTGGAGCGCAGGTGCGCGTGGACGGACCGGGCGAAGTAGATCCACCAGGCGGCGAAGCAGATCAGCAGCCCGCCGACGGCCACCGGCACCAGTCGGCCCAGCTCCTCGTGCTCGTCCACCGCCGACTGCACCGCCACCGTCGCCGCGGCCACCGTCTCGCCGAGAACGATCAGGGTGAACAGCCCGTACCGCTCGGCGATGTGGTGCGGGTGCCAGGCGGTCTGCATCCGCAGCTCGGCGACCACCGGCACGGCCAGCTCGCACACGACCCCGACCGGGATGACGTACGGCCTGGCGGCGTCGGGCAGCACCAGCATCACCACCCAGCCGGCCTGGCACAGGGTGATCCCCGCCGCGTACCGCAGCGCGACCCCGCGCGCCTCGCCCCGCTCGCCGGCCGCCGCGCGCAGCCAC
This sequence comes from Streptomyces sp. NRRL WC-3742, assembly GCF_000720635.1. GTDB lineage: Bacteria > Actinomycetota > Actinomycetes > Streptomycetales > Streptomycetaceae > Kitasatospora. The sequence continues at coordinate 61,580 of NZ_JOCF01000024.1, forward strand.
TGGGTGACCATCGCCAGCCGCATCACCACGTACCCGGTGATCGCGAGCACGAAGTCCTGGGCGGTGAACAGCCTCGGCACCCCGGCCGCCAGGATCAGCACCCCGGCGATCTGCACCAGCGTGGTGAGCCGGTACGGAACGTCGTCGACGTCGTACGCGGAGGCGAACCAGGTGAAGTTCATCCAGGCCCACCAGATCGCGAAGAACGCCAGCGCGAAGCCGCGCAGACCCTCCCCGTAGTGCCCGGCCGCCAGGGAGTGGGCCAGTTCGCGCCCGGCCTGGCCGACCGCGACCACGAAGCAGAGGTCGAAGAACAGTTCCAGCGGGGTCGCCACCCGGTGCGGCTCGTCGCGGTCGCGCGGGACCATCCGGCGCACCGGGCGCGGGTCGACGGGGTGCGGGCGGGGTGCTCCTGCGGCGGGGTCGCTGGCCATCGGTGCTGCTCCACGGGGGTGCGGGCGCGGGTACGGGCGCGGGCGCGGGTACGGGCGAAAGGTACGGACGAGGGGTGCGGGCGGGCTGTCCCGCGCATCCTGGCAGTGGCACGGGCCCGGCGCACGCACCGGCGCGGTGTGCCGGTGCGCGCCGACCCGACCCCGGTCAATTCCGGTCATTCCAGACACAGATGGTCACGAATGTCCCTTTTCTCCCTTGCCGTCAGCCGTAGTTGACGCCCCCGTGCGCGAAGTGGGTGACAGCACGGCGGGATTCCTGGCGCGCCCCGCGCGCTGCGAGGCGACCGACCCGGACACCCCGCTACATTCGTCCCCGGTTGGATGCGGACGCGGGCCCTGCGGGGCCCCACGACACGGGCGGCACGCGGGCAACGCGGAAGGTCAAGACTGGTGGCACGGCGACGGGGGCGGCGAAGCCGACCTCCCCACGCCCGCCCCACCGGCCTCGCGATCACCGCGCTGCTCGCCAGCGCCTCACTTTGCGTGCCCGCCCGGACACGATTCGGCGGATCGGCCGGGTGGCATGTAAAGTCTTCGACGTCAGCAGGCGCCGCTAGCTCAGTTGGTTAGAGCAGCTGACTCTTAATCAGCGGGTCCGGGGTTCGAGTCCCTGGCGGCGCACAGACAGCTCTCAGGCCGTCCACTCCGGTGGGCGGCCTGAGGCGTTTCCGGGCCGCCCCACAGGCCAGGACCGCCCCCGGGGCCGCCCCTCGCGGCCACCCCCCAGGACCGCCCTTCAGGACCGCCCCGATTCGAAGCACCCCCGCGAACCGTGTATTGTTCTCCGGGTCAGCAGGCGCCGCTAGCTCAGTTGGTTAGAGCAGCTGACTCTTAATCAGCGGGTCCGGGGTTCGAGTCCCTGGCGGCGCACAGACAGTTGGGGAGTCTCTCGCATCAGCGAGAGGCTCCCTGATTTTTTGCCCTTCGACGTCCGATTTGTGTGTGATGTCGGTCTCGATTCCCCTTTCGACGGAGTCGACCGGCCCCTTCCGGACGTCCTGGGCAGTACACCGGAATCGGGACAAAGGTCCCCATCCGTTCCCCCCGCCCGTGCAGGCCGGCCAGGTCCGCCCGCAGGAAAGGCCGCGCTTTGTCCCGAAACGCCCAGAGCGGCCCTCGCACGCCGTCGATGAAACTCAGGCCGATCAAGCGCCTCAAGCGCCCGACCGCGGGCGGAACAGGCGGCAAGAGGCCCCGGCGCACCGGCTGGCGCCGGCTGATCCCCACCTGGCGGATGACCCTGCTCGGCTTCGCCTCGGCGATCCTGCTCGGCGTCGGGCTGTTCGCCCTGGGCATCGCCCTGGTGAAGGTGCCGGACGCGCACGCCACCGCCGTCGCGCAGAGCAACACCTGGCTCTACTCGGACGGCTCGGTGCTCACCCGCACCGGCCAGACCAACCGGCAGAACGTGAGCCTGGACAAGGTCTCCCCCGCCGCCCAGCACGCCGCCCTGGCCGCCGAGGACCGCAACTTCTACAACGAGGGCGCGATCAACGTCCAGGGCCTGGCCCGCGCGGCCCTCAACACCGCCAAGGGCGAGGGCACCCAGGGTGGTTCCACGATCACCCAGCAGTACGTGAAGAACACGTACCTGAACCAGAAGCAGTCCGTCACCCGCAAGGTGAAGGAGCTGTTCATAGCCATCAAGGTGGACGCCACCGAGAGCAAGGACGACATCCTCGCCGGCTACCTGAACACCTCCTACTACGGCCGCGGCGCCTACGGCATCCAGGCCGCCGCCCAGGCGTACTTCGGCGTCGACGCCTCCGCCCTCAACGCCGCCCAGGGCGCCTACCTGGCCACCCTCCTGAACGCCCCCAGCGCCTACGACGTCGCCACCGCCACCCCGGCGGGCAAGCAGAACGCCGTCAACCGCTGGAACTACGTGATGGACGGCATGGTCAAGGAGAACTGGCTCCCGGCCGACGAGCGCGCCAAAACCGTGTTCCCCGAGGTCAAGGACCCGCAGCCCAACCCGGGCCTGTCCGGCCAGGCCGGCTACCTGGTCGACGCGGCCACCCAGTACCTCACCGCGAACGGGATCGTCAACGAGACCGAGCTCGCCAAGGGCGGCTACACGATCAAGCTGAGCATCGACCCGAACCGCCAGCAGGCCCTCCAGGACTCCGTCCAGGCGCAGCTGCACGACAACCTGAACCCGGACAAGCGCAAGAAGGACGCGACCGCCCAGGCGGGCGCCGTCTCCGTCGACCCGAGGACCGGCGCGGTCGTCGCCCTGTACGGCGGCGTCGACTACGTCAAGCACTACGTCGACAACGCGACCCGGCGCGACTACCAGGCCGGCTCGACCTTCAAGCCGATCGCGCTGGCCGCGGCCTTCGAGAACAACGCCCGGACCCAGGACGGCCGCACGATCACCCCGCGGACGGTCTACGACGGCACCAGCGGCCGCAAGGTCCGCGGCGGCAAGGGCACCCCTTACGCGGCGCCCAACGAGGGCGACAAGAGCTACGGCCAGATCAGCCTCCAGCAGGCCACCGACTGGTCGGTCAACTCGGCCTTCACCCAGCTCGCGCAGGACGCCGGACTGCAGAAGGTGAAGGACACCGGCATCGCGCTGGGCCTGCCCTCCAACACCCCGGGGCTCGACCCGGTGGCCTCGATCCCGCTGGGCACGGCCACCCCGAGCGTGCTGGACATGGCCGGCGTGTACGCCACGCTGGACAACGGAGGCAAGCAGATCACCCCGTGGCTGGTCGCCGCCGTGGACCGCGAGGGCGAGGCCGTGCCGCTGCCCGCGCACAAGACCACCCAGGCGATCAGCGCGGACACCGCGAACCAGGTCACCTCGATGCTCCAGGGCGTGGTGAGCGACCCGGGCGGCACCGGCTGGCGAGCGAAGGCGCTGGGCCGCCCGGTGGCGGGCAAGACCGGCACCACCGACGAGCAGAAGTCCGTCTGGTTCGTCGGCTACACCCCCGAGCTGGTCACCTCCGTCGCCCTGTTCGGCCAGGACCCGGCCACCGGCGCCCAGGTGTCGCTCAGCGGTGTCGGCGGGATCGACGGCGCGGCGGGCGGCCAGTTCCCGGCGCAGATCTGGACGGGCTACATGAAGGCGGCGCTCAAGGGCCAGCCCGTGAGCGACTTCGCGACCCCGGCCGACGGTGGCGAGGACGCGGGCGCCACCGACGCCCCCACCACGCCGTCCACGCCGTCCACGCCGAGCGCGAGCCCGTCCACCGGCACCCCCGGCGGGGCGACCGGCGGCACCACCCCCGGCGACGGCTCCTCCTCGGGCGGCTCCGGTGGCAAGCCGACCACCGACCCGACCACTCAGCCCACCACCCAGCCGACGACCCGGCCGACCAACCGCCCCACCACCCGGCCGACCCCGACCACCCCGCCGACCGGCCAGCCGACGACGCAGCCGACCAGCCCGGCCACGGGCGGGACGGGCGCGCTCGCGGGCACGGGGGCGGGCACCGGCTCGGGCGGGTGAGGTTGGCGGCGGGTGAGTCCGGCGGGCGGGTGAGCACCCCACCGGCCCGGCGGGCGGGTGAGCACTCCACTGCGGAGCGTTCGAGGCAGGACCGAATGACGGAATGGCACCTTACCGAGGCACCGGTATGACTGTCAGAATGCGTCGGTGCACAGCTCAACCGCCTCACCCGCCCGCCCCTCCGGCCGATCCCTCGGCCTCGGCCTCGCGCTGGTCTCCGCCTTCGCCTTCGGAGGCTCCGGCACCGCCGCCAAACCCCTGATCGAGGCGGGACTCTCCCCCCTGCACGTGGTGTGGCTCCGGGTCACCGGCGCCGCCGTGGCACTGCTGCCCATCGCCTACAAGCACCGGGACGCCGTCCTACGCCGCCCGGGCCTGCTGCTCGGCTTCGGCCTGCTCGCGGTGGCCGGCGTCCAGGCGTGCTACTTCGCGGCGATCTCCCGCATCCCGGTCGGCGTCGCCCTGCTCATCGAGTACCTCGGGCCGCCGCTGCTCATCGGCTACGTGAAGTTCGTGCAGCGCAAGCCGATCAGCCGGGGCGCGGCCATCGGCGCGGGCGTCGCCGTCACGGGCCTGGCCTGCGTGGTCGAGGTGTGGAACGGCCTGAGCTTCGACGCCGTCGGCGTGCTCTTCGCCCTCGGCGCGGCCTGCTGCCAGGTCGGCTACTTCGTACTCGCCGACGCCGGCGGCCGCGGCGAGCGCCCCGTCGACCCGCTGGCCGTCAGCGCCTTCGGACTGCTCGTCGGCGCCGTGCTGCTCACCGCCTTCACCCGGCCCTGGCAGGCCGACTGGGGCGTGCTCGGCGGCTCGGTGGTGATGAACGGGCACAGCCTGCCCGCGCTGATCCCGGCCGCCTGGATGGTGCTGATCGCCACCGTGCTCGCCTACCTGACCGGCGTGACCTCCGTCGGCCACCTCTCACCGCCGGTCGCGGGCGTGGTGGCCAACCTGGAGGCGGTGGTCGCCACCGTCCTGGCCTGGGTCCTGCTCGGCGAGCACCTGGGCCTGCCGCAGATCACCGGCGGCCTGCTGGTCCTCGCCGGCGCCTTCGCCGCGCAGGCGAGCAAGCCGGCCCCGGCCGAGGCCCTGCCCTCGCAGGAGCCCCCGGCGCCTCAGCAGCCTCAGGTCCCGAGGGAGAAGGTCACCGCCGACCGCGGCGGTCAGCGACCGACCCAGCCGAACCAGTCGAAGTGACCGAGCGGCCACACGACCGCCGACACCGGCCCGACCACGTTGTCCACCGGCACGGCCCCGCCGCCCGGGCCCTGCCGGTGGTAGCGGGAGTCGGCCGAGTCGCTGCGGTGGTCGCCCTCGACCCAGACGTACCCGGCGGGCACCGTCACCGGGCCGAAGTCCAGGCCCGCGCAGGAGTCGTCCCCGGGGTGCAGGTACGGCTCGTCGACCTTCTTCCCGTCCACCGTCAGCGCGGTGCCCTTGCACTCCACGGTGTGGCCGCCGGTCGCGATGACCCGCTTGACCAGGTAGTTGTCGTCCTTCGGCGGGACGAGCCCGACGAAGCTCAGCACCGAGGTCGCGGCTCCCGCGACGGGGTTGGAGTCGGCCGGCTGCGGCGGTAGCCAGCCGCCCGGGTCCTTGAACACCACCGGCTGCCCCGGCTCCGGCTCCCAGCCGGTCAGCGGGGCCAGCTTGTTCACGGCCACCCGGTCGCCAACGCGCAGGGTGTTCTCCATCGAGCCGGACGGGATGGTGAACACCTGGAACAGGCAGGTCTTGATCAGCAGCGCGACCGCCAGGCCGACCACCACCATCACCGGCAGCTCGATCCACCACGGACGCGGCTTGCGCCCCGCCCGGCGGGCCTTGCGGCCACCGGCGCGACGGCCACGGCGGCGCGCCTCGGCGCGGCCGCCGGGGGCGGTGGTCTCGGACTCGGACTCGCCGGTCGTCCCGGGCAGGTTCACCGCCATCGTCGCTGCTCCACTCTCCGGCCGGGGAAGACTGCACGCTACGCCAACCGTGGAGTGTCACGAAATCGGACGTTTACCCGACCCCGACAGCGCGGGGCCGGGTGCCCGGCCCGGCAGGGATTCAGGCGGGGACCCCGGCAGGGATTTCAGGCGGGGACTCCGGCAGAGGTTCAGGCCGGGGCTCAGGCGCGGGCGATGGCCTCGTGGTGCCTGATCACCTCGGCGATGATGAAGTTCAGGAACTTCTCGGCGAAGACCGGGTCCAGCTTCGCCCCGGCCGCCAGCTCCCGCAGCCGCTTGATCTGGTCCCGCTCGCGCGACGGGTCGGCCGCCGGCAGCTTGTGCTCGGCCTTGAGCCGGCCCACCCGCTGGGTCGCCTTGAAGCGCTCGGCGAGCATGTGGACCACCGCGGCGTCGATGTTGTCGATGCTCTCGCGCAGGCTGGTCAGCTCCGCCCGCACCTCGTCGTCGATCCCCCCGGACGTGCCGGTGGCGGGGGTCGTGGAGTGGTCCGTCATCGGGGTGGCTCCCGGTGTCTGGTGTGGGCGCCCGACCGTACGGCGGCCGGGCTCGGGCCGGCGCCAATCTAACAGGGTGCCCGCACCGGGCCTCCGCCGTCACCCGATCCGTCCCACGATCCGGACACGCCGCCGGACGATCCGGACGGGGCTCCGGACCGCCCGCCCGGCGGCGGCTGCCCGTAGGCTGGGCGTGCATGACAGGAAGTGACGACTGCAGTCCCTCAGTGATGGAGGCACCGATCGTGGCAACCACCCGCACCGCGCACACCGAATGGGAAGGCGACCTGCTCCACGGCAACGGGCTGGTCACCTTCGACTCGTCCGGCATCGGCGAGTACCCCGTCTCCTGGCCGGCCCGCGCCGAGCAGCCGAACGGCAAGACCAGCCCGGAGGAGCTCATCGCCGCCGCGCACTCCGCCTGTTTCTCGATGGCCCTCTCCAACGGCCTGGCCGGCGCCGGCAACCCGGCCACCAAGCTCGACACCCGGGCCGACGTGACCTTCCAGCCCGGCACCGGCATCACCGGCATCCACCTGACCGTCGTCGGCCGGGTGCCCGGACTCGACGAGGCTTCCTTCGTGAAGGCCGCCGAGGACGCCAAGGCCAACTGCCCGGTCAGCCAGGCCCTGACCGGCACCACCATCACGCTGACGGCCTCCCTGGCCTGACGCCCCGGGACGGCGGTGGCGCGCACCGCCACGAGTCCGCTCCCGACCGACCCGGTTCGTTCTTGATTCCACGGCGTCAGATCCGTGGCTGAATCGGACCGTTCGGGGCGCAAACGGTGACCACTTCGGCTCGTTCCGGCGCACAACCGGCGCCCCAGGGGCGCGGAGTCGGCGCACACGCCCCCGGCGCACGTCATGTGATGTGCACCGGGGGCGTCCGCACGTATCGGGACACAAGATCGCAAGGCAGGCGAATCACCCTGGCGGCGGTCACCGCGCGTTGCCGTCGCGGCCTATGATCGGCCGCAGCGCCCTGTTCTTCACGCGGGTCTCCGCGCGACAGCGCCCCACGGGCGCCCCGCACCGGACCGTCTGCGAGGACCCCGACAGAGTGCGGAGCCGGCCGCCGGAGTCTCCGTCCGGTCGGACTGACCAGCGTCAAGCGTCAGCAGCGGACGGGAGCATGCCGTGCCGGGCCAGAACGAGGGGGCCGACGCACACCACCCGGTCGTGCGGCACGAGGAGTCGCCACACCACCGCCACCTCGGCGCGCCGGTCCCGGCGCCCGCCGCCGCCCACCCCGCGGGCACGGCCTGCGGCACCCTGGACGGCCCCGAGCGGCGGTTCTGCCCCACCTGCTCCGCCCCACTGGCCGGCCCCGCCGACCCGACGGGCACCGAGCCGACGGGCGACCGGACCGGCGCCGACCTGACCGGAGACGGCCCGACCGGCGCCAACCCGACCGGCGACGGCCCGAGCGCCACCGACCGGCCGCTGGACGCGCTGCGGGCCAGCGAGTCCCGGTTCCGCACCGCCTTCTGCAACGCCGGCATCGGCATGGCCCTGATCGGCCCCGACGACCGGATCATCGAGGTCAACCCGGCCCTCGCCACCCTGATCGGCCGCGGCGTCACCGACCTCGTCGGCACCCACCTCCACGAGATCATCGACCCGGAGGGCCTGCCGAACCGGCTCTTCTCCGAACTCGTCCACGGCGGGCGGGAACGGTTCCGCGTGGAGAAGCAGCTCAGGCACCGGGCCGGCCACGCGGTGTGGAGCAAGGTCACCGTCTCCCTGATCCGCGACGGCGCGGGCGAACCGCTCTACACCCTCGCCCTGGTCGAGGACATCACCGAGCAGCGCCGCCTCGGCGACCGCCTGGAGTACCAGGCCCTGCACGACCCGCTCACCCGGCTGCCCAACCGCACCTTCTTCTTCGAGCGCCTCGACGCCGCCTGCCTCACCGTGGAGGGGCCCTCCCCCGCCGAGCCGGACGGGCGCCGCGTCGGCGTCTGCTACCTCGACCTCGACGGCTTCGCCGCGATCAACGAGACCCTCGGCCACCACATCGGCGACCAGCTGCTGATCGCCGTCGCCACCCGGCTCCAGCACGGCCTCACCGACTCGCACCCGCACCCCGGCTCCCATCTCGTCGCCCGGATGGGCGGCGACGAGTTCGCCGTCCTGGTCACCGACAGCGCGGGCAGCGAGCAGCTGACCGGGCTCGCCGCCCGCATCCTGGAGGCGCTGGAACGTCCCTTCGACGTCGCCGGGCACCGGCTGGTGATCACCGCCAGCGTCGGCGTCGTCGAACGGTCCGTCCACGAGACCACCCCGACCGACCTGGTCAAGGACGCCGACGCCACCCTCTACTGGTCCAAGGCCGACGGCCGCGCCCGCTGGACCCTCTACGACCCCGACCGCGGCGCCCACCAGCTCACCCGCCAGCGCCTGGCCACCGCGCTGCGCCCGGCCCTGGAGCGCGGCGAGTTCACCATCGAGTACCAGCCGCTGGTCGGCCTGGCGGACGGCACCGTGCACGGCGCCGAAGCCCTGGTCCGCTGGCGCCACCCCCGCTACGGGACGCTCTCCCCCGACCGCTTCATCCCGCTCGCCGAGGAGTCCGGCGCGATCGTGCCGCTCGGGAAGTGGGTGCTGGAGGAGTCCTGCCGTCAGGCCCGGCAGTGGCTCACCGAGTTCCCCGACACCGAGACCTTCGTGAGCGTCAACCTGGCGGCCCGCCAGATCTGGGACTCCGACGTGGTCGCCGACGTCGCCCGGGCCCTGGAGACCACGGGCCTGCCGGCCCGGCTGCTCCAGCTGGAGATCACCGAGAGCGCCCTGCTCGGCCCCGGCGGGCGGCCCTCCCAGGCCCTCCAGGCGCTCGCCGACATGGGCGTGCGGATCGCCATCGACGACTTCGGCACCGGCTACTCCAACCTGGCCTACCTCTCCCGGCTGCCGGTGCACGTGCTCAAGCTCGACGGCACCTTCATCAAGGGCTTCCGCGACCCGTCCCCGGCACCCCTGCCCGACCCGCCCAGGCACGGCGCCCGCCGCAGCGACGCGGACGAGCAGATCGTCGGCGCGATGGTGCAGCTGGCGCACACCCTCGGGCTGACCGTCACCGCCGAGGGCATCGAGAGCGCCGCCCAGGCCGAACGCCTGCGGCTGACCGGCTGCGACACCGCCCAGGGCTGGTACTTCGCCCGCCCCGGCGAGGCGGAGCGGGTCGCGGCCATACTCCGCGAGGCCCGCCCCGCCCCGACCGGCGGCTAGACCGTGTCGGGGGCTGCTGCTCAGCCCGCCGTCGGCAGCCCGTACGCCTCGGCGATCAGGCCGTAGGAGCGCAGCCGGGCCTCGTGGCCGTGGATGTGCGAGGTGACCATCAGCTCGTCCACCCCGGTCCGCTTGCGCAGGGCCTCCAGGCCGTCCGCGACCTCGCCGGGCGAGCCCAGCACCACGTTCTCGAACCAGTGGTCGACGAAGTCCGCCTCCACCGGGCTGTACGGGTACTCCTCGGCCTCCTGCGGGGTGGGGATCGGGCCGGGGGTGCCGCGGCGCAGCCGGAGCATGCCGAGGGCGGCGGAGCGGGCGAGGCGGCGGGCCTCGGCCTCGTCCCCGGCGGCGACGGCCGTCACGCCGATCAGCGCGTACGGCTCGGAGAGCACCGCGGAGGGGCGGAAGGAGGAGCGGTAGAGGTCCAGCGCGGGCAGGGTGTTGGCGGCGCTGAAGTGGTGGGCGAAGGCGAAGGGCAGGCCCAGGCGCCCGGCGAGCTGGGCGCTGAAGCCGGAGGAGCCGAGCAGCCAGACCGGCGGGCGGTCCTCGCCCCTGGGGACGGCGGTGAGCCGGGCGTACGGGTGGCCGTCGGGGAAGTCGCCGTCGAGGAAGTGGGTCAGCTCGGCGAGCTGCTGCGGGAAGTCGTCCGCGCCCTCGCCGCCGAGGCCCCGGCGCAGTGCGCGGGCGGTGGCCTGGTCGGTGCCGGGGGCGCGGCCGAGGCCGAGGTCGATCCGGCCGGGGTGGAGGGCCTCCAGCAGGCCGAACTGCTCGGCGACGGTCAGCGGGGCGTGGTTGGGCAGCATGACGCCGCCGGAGCCCAGCCGGATGGTGGTGGTGTGGGCGCCGAGGTGGGCGAGCAGGACGGCCGGGGTGGAGCTGGCCACGCCCGGCATGCCGTGGTGCTCGGCCACCCAGAAGCGGTGGTAGCCCCAGCCCTCGGCCCTGCGGGCCAGTTCCGTGGTGGCGGCCAGGGCTTCGGCGGGCGTGTGGCCGACCCCGACGGTGGCGAGGTCGAGGATGGAGAGCGGGGCGGGGGCGCTTCCCCGTGCGGTGCCTCTGATCGCCGCTCCGGGCTCCGGCGCGGTCCGCTGCCCCTGCTGGTCCTCGGTGGTCATGCCCGTCCGTCCCTTCGGCTCTGCTCGGGGCGGCCTGGCGCCGGCCCCTGTTCGCCGACGGGGGTCAACCACGGAGGCGGGCCTCCTGTTCCCGGGGTGCTTCAGGGCATGAAAAGTCGACACGCTAGCGTTGACGGAGGCATCTGCTCCCCGGGCGACGTGAAGGAGGGACGGACCTTGGACTTCCTGACGGCGATCGGTTCCTCGTGGATCTGCGCCCTGGCGATCTGCGCGGTGCTCGGGGACGCCCTGCTCCCGTTCATCCCCAGCGGGACGCTGGTCATCCTGGCGGTGCTCAAGACCGCCCAGGTCGAGGGCGCCCCGATCATGCTCGGCCTCGGCGTGGCGGTGGCCTCGTTCCTCGGTGACGTGCTGCTGCTCCAGCTGGCCCGAAGAGGGGCGCCCGTCCTTCAGCGGCGTCTCGCCCGGCGGCCGAAGCTGGCGGCCAGCGTGGCGCGGGTGCAACAGGCGCTGGTCGAGCGGCCGCACGGCGCGGCCGCGGCGATGGTGGTGGTCGCGCGGTTCGTCCCGGCGGGGCGGACGGTGCTGGACGTGGCCATCGGCCACGGGCCCCACCACCATCACCGGTTCCTGCACTGGTCGGCGCTGGCGGCGCTGGTCTGGGCCGCGTACATCGTGACGCTGGGCTGGCTGAACAGCCACTGGTTCAACACGGCGTGGCTGAGCCTGGCCGTGTCCTGCGCGGCGGCCACGGCCGTCAGCACGGCGATCGCGCGCGTGGTGCGCCGCAACCGGCGCCCGGCCACGCTCTGACGGATCCCCGGCTGTCCCTTCGGGGCAACTCCGCTGCCCGGAAGGGCGACGGAGGGCACCGGGCGCTGACGAACTCCGACCGATTCGTCCCGACCGGCGGTACGGTACTGCCCTGACGGCCCTGCGAGCGAAGCGTCACAGGACCGCAACAGAGCGCCGGTTCCCGCAGCCGGGCCGGCCCACCGTGCGTGGTGACTGTTGTCGGGGTCCAGTGGCCTTGGTCGCGACTGCGGCCGCATGACATGCTTACGGCGGATAATTCATCAATTGCCCGATTTGACCGGTACGGCCTACGGGCCGCCCTCACCACCGGCGTCGGCGTCCAGGGGAGACCATGACCAGCATCTCGCGCAGGACGGTGCTCAGTGCGACCGCCGCGACCGCCGCCCTCGGCGCGGTCACGGCCTGTTCCAGCGGCGGATCGGGTTCGACGGGCTCCACCCCCGGTTCCGGCGGCGACGCCGGCACCCCCCGGAACACCACCGGCGACCCGACGAAGACCGTCGTGCCCAAGGGCACCCCGATCGGCGACGGGTCCAACGCGGACACCGGCCCGCAGCCGAACCAGCCCAAGCCCGAGAAGCTCAAGCCGGGCGAGCGCCCGCCGCAGTTCGTGGTCTTCTCCTGGGACGGCGCCGGCGGCACCGACGACAACCAGTTCCCCCGCTTCCTCAAGCTCGCGGAGCAGTACAAGGCGTCGATGACCTTCTTCCTCTCCGGCATCTACGCGCTGCCGAAGGGCAAGTCCGACCTGTACCACCCGCCGAAGCACTCGGTCGGCGCCTCCGACATCCCGTACCTCTCGGACGGCGCGGTCAAGAGCACCCTCAAGCTCATCAGCCAGGCGTGGCTGGCCGGGCACGAGATCGGCACGCACTTCAACGGGCACTTCTGCTCCTCCCGTCCGGACAAGAACGGGGTCAACATGTGGACCCCGGAGGACTGGCAGAGCGAGATCGACCAGGCCATCGGCTTCGTCACCCAGTGGAGGACCAACACCGGCTTCACGGACGTCGACCCGCTGCCCTTCGACTACAAGAAGGAGCTGATCGGCGGCCGCACCCCCTGCCTGGAGGGGCAGAAGGCGCTGCTGCCGACCATCGCCAAGCTGGGCTGGAAGTACGACGCCAGCTCCCCCGGCGGCCTCCAGATATGGCCGCAGAAGGTGCAGGACGGCAAGGTCTGGGACTTCCCGCTGCAGTCCATCCCGTTCCCCGGGCACCCGTACCAGGTGCTGTCGATGGACTACAACATCCTGGCCAACCAGTCCAAGGGCAGCACCAAGGGCGACCCGAACATGTACGGCGCCTGGCGCACCGAGGCCGCCGGCGCGTACGTCGCGGGCTTCGAGCGGGCGTACAACAGCAACCGGGCGCCGTTCTTCGTCGGCAACCACTTCGAGCAGTGGAACGGCGGCATCTACATGGACGCCGTCGAGGAGGCCCTCAAGCAGATCGCGGGCAAGCCCGACGTGAGGCTGGTCTCCTTCAAGCAGCTCGTCGAGTGGCTCGAGGTGCAGGACCAGTCCATGCTGCGCAAGCTCCGCTCGCTCAACGTCGGGCAGGCGCCGGCGGGCGGCTGGGAGGCGTTCCTCGGCTCGGCGGGGGCGGCGGGCGCTCCGGCCACACCGGCCGCTCCGGGCGCGACGGGCTGATCCTGCTCCTGGGCCTGGACCTGTTCCTGGGCCCCGAACGGTCGTTGCCGTTCGGGGCCCAGGCACGGCCCGGGTGCGTCACCGGGCCAGGAGGCCGCGCACGATCCGGTCGGCGCCCACCTCGCCCCAGAGGATGGAGTAGTGGTTGCTGCCGGGCACGGGAGAGGCGGGCACCCGGGTGGTGTCCAGGCCCGCGAGGGCGATCCGCCCGGCGTCGTACAGGCCCTGCGGCTCGTCGAGCAGTCCGCGTTCCGCCCACAGGAGTTCGGCCGGGCAGGGCAGGTGGTGGACGGCCGCCGCCGCCTCCGGGTCGAGCAGCACCTGGGTGCCGTCGGTGCGGACGGCCTCGGGCACGCAGGAGGAGCGCAACTCCGGTTCCTCGCCGACCAGGTCGCGCTGGGTGTAGTCGTCGATCTCCCGCGTCCACGCGCTGCCGAAGGCCGGGTGGCGGCGCCAGAACGCCCGGTAGGCGTCGCGGTCGGGGAAGGTCGTCGACAGCCGGGCCAGGGCGGGGCCGAGCACGGCGGCCAGGGCGTCGTCCACACCGACGCCCGGCGGCAGCGGGAAGGACAGCGCGCCGTCCACCAGTAGGGCCCTGCGCACGAGTTCGGGGTGGCGCACGGCGGTCAGGGCGGTGACCCATGCGCCCATCGAGTGGCCGACCACGGTGACGGGCCCGGTGCCCAGGGCGGTGATGAGGGCCGCCACGTCGTCGGCGTGCCGGGACAGGCCGTACGGGCCGGAGACGGTGCGGCTGGCGGCGCGGCCGCGCAGGTCGGGCGCGAGCAGGGTGGCCCGCCCGTCGAGCCTGCGGGCGACCTCGAACCAGGACAGGCCGTTGGCGGTGATGCCGTGCACCGCCACGACGACCGGGTCCCCGGGATCGGCGGCCGGCCAGCGCAGGACGGCGAGGTCCCCGCCGGGCACGGGGACGGTGAACTCCTCGGGGCGCGGGCTCACGCGGGGGTACCTCCGGTGGGTCTTTCGGCGGGGATGCCGGAACCGTAGGTGTGCGGTGGAAGCCACAACATGTGTCCGAACGACATAACGGCCGAGGGGAATGTGGGGCCGGGCGATATGCCATCCGGCACATTCACGCCCTTATCACCCGAGCCAGCCAGCATGGCCAAGAACCATAGTATCTTCACGCTTGAGTGGTGATCATTTCTCCTGATGCTTGCGATCGCCCCTGTGTTCCATGAGAGTTGAAGCCGCCAACTCCGGGGGGAGCAACCATGACCTTGCCGTTCTCACGACGAGGGGACGTCGGAACGGCCCACGAGGGGACCAGCGCAAAGGGGTACGGCGAAGCCCCGGCCACCGAGCCCGAGCCCGAAGCCCCGTACGACTACGCCCACTTCAGCCGCCTCGCCGGCCCGGCCTACGATCCCGACGAGCCGGACGCCCTGGGCGATCCGGACGGCCCGAACGACCCGGACGAGCACGACGGCTTCGGCGGAGGCGTCTACCGGCCGGAAGCCCGCTCACCCGGCCCCGACCGCACCGCCGCGCCCTACCGCGTCCGCTACCGCAGCCTGCTGCGCCACGAGCCGCACCGCCTGCGCGCCGCCCTGTTACTGGTCGCCGCGCCCGTGGTGGAGGCGATCCTGCTGGTCTGGCTGCTGCTGCCGGAGCACTGGCCCGAGCGCGCCGACGAGACCAACTCCCTTGTGCTGCTGGGCGACAAGGTGATGATCGGCATCATCGCGCTCGTCGAACTGTTCCGCCTGGTCAACGTCGTCTCCAACGTCCACGCCACGCTCGCGGCCCGCGACCCGATCCCGGTGACGCCCGAACCCGGCACCCGGGTCGCCTTCCTCACCACCTGCGTCCCCGGCAAGGAACCGCCGGAGATGGTCCGGGCCACGCTCCTCGCGGCCCGCTCGGTCCGGCACGAAGGACCGTACGACGTCTGGCTGTTGGACGAGGGAAACGATCCTGCAATGCGGTCCCTCTGCGCCGAGCTGGGCGTGCGCCACTTCAGCCGCGCCGACCGCCCGCACTGGAACACGCCCAAGGGCCGCTTCCGGGAGCGGACCAAGCACGGCAACTACAACGCCTGGCTCCAGGCCCACGGCGAGGACTACGAGTTCTGGGTCTCCGTGGACACCGACCACGTGCCGCTGCCCGACCTCTGCGAGCGCATGCTCGGCTACTTCCGCGACCCCGACGTGGCCTTCGTCGTCGGCCCCCAGGTCTACGGGAACTACCGCAGCTCCGGCTCGGTCGTCACCAAGTTCTCCGAGAGCCAGCAGTACCTCTTCCACGCCCTCATCCAGCGCGCCGGAAACCGTTACGGCGCACCGATGTTCGTCGGCACCAACAACGCCGTCCGGATCGGCGCGCTCCGCTCGATCGGCGGACTGTCCGACTCCATCACCGAGGACATGGCCACGGGCCTGGAGTTCCACCGCAGCCGCAACCCCGACACCGGCGAGCGCTGGAAGTCCGTGTACACCCCGGACGTCCTCGCCGTCGGCGAGGGCCCGTCCTCCTGGACCGACTTCTTCTCCCAGCAGCTGCGCTGGAGCCGCGGCACCTACGAGACCCTGCTCACCCGCTACTGGCGGGTGATGTGGCGGCTCTCGCCCGGCCGGCTGCTCAACTACACGCTGATGCTGTGCTTCTACCCGATGGCCGCGCTCACCTGGCTGCTCGGCGGCGTCTCCAGCGTGCTCTACCTGGGCTTCGGCGCCTCCGGCGTCCACGTCTCCTCGGAGATCTGGATGATGCTCTACAGCGACGCCGCCGCACTCCAACTCCTGCTCTACACCTGGAACCGCAAGCACAACGTCAGCCCGCACGAGCCGGCCGGCTCCTCCGGGGTGGCGGGCATGGTGATGTCGGCGCTGTGCGGCCCGATCTACGCGGCCTCGCTGCTCCAGGCCCTGGTGCGCGGGCGCGGCCGCTTCGTGGTGACGCCCAAGGGCCGCTCGGCCAGCACCGACCGGCCCGGCACCTTCCGCTACCACCTGTTCTGGGCGCTGGTGTTCGGCGGCGCCGTCACCGCCTCCTTCTTCACCGGCTACGACCACGTCGCCATGCGCACCTGGGCCTGCATCGCGCTCGCGCTCACCGTCCTGCCGATGCTGCTGCCGGCCGCCGACGCCGTGCGGCGGCGGCGCACCCGGCCCACCGCGTACCTCGCCTTCACGGGCGGGCCGGGGGCGCCGAGGGTCGTCCCGGAGAAGCGGGACACCCCGACCGTGCCGCTCCAGCTCGCCCGGGGGCCGCTCGTCGAGGGGCCGCTCGAGGGGCCGTTCGTCGAGGGGCCGCTCGTTGAGGCCCCGTTCGTCGAGGGCCCGCTCGCCCATCCGTCCGCTGAGCTCGTCTCCCGAGGGGACTCCACCACGTGAAGATCCGCAAGGCCGGGCGGACCAGGCGCTTCGCCCTCGGCAGCACCGTCGCGCTGACCGTCGCCGGGATGAACGCGCCCGCCGTCCTCGGCTTCGCCAACGACCGGTACCACCAGTACGTGATCAACCGCCCCGAGTACAAGGCGGAGTTCGGGCACTGGCAGACCCTCACGCTGCCCGCGAAGTTCCGGGTCAACGCCGTGCACGCCACGCTGCTGCACACCGGCAAGGTGCTGATCATCGCCGGTTCCGGCAACGACGAGAAGCAGTTCAACGCGGGCACCTTCAAGAGCCTGCTCTGGGACCCGGCGAAGAACACGTACAAGATGATCCCCACCCCCGCCGACATGTTCTGCGGCGGCCACGCCTCCCTCCCGGACGGCCGGGTGCTGGTGGCGGGCGGCACCGCCCGGTACGAGAAGCTGGACGGCGCGGTGAAGAAGGCCGGCGGCGTGATGCGGGTGCGCAACGAGAGCCCCGACGGCGCCCGGACCTTCGACAAGGGCACCGTCTTCGTCGGCCCGAACGGGCGCGAGTACGTCTCCACCGCCCCGGTGACCGTCCCGGCCGCGACCAAGACCGGCGCCGGCAGCCAGACCGTCGTCACCGCCGGGGAGCAGCACGTCTACGTCGAGGCCCTCGGCGAGGGCCGCGACTGGGTCGCCGCCGCGCCCGCCCAGTACCGCGTCAAGGGCCTGACCGGCGCCGACGCCCACAACCTGTACGGGCAGAGCGCGAAGATCACCCTCGACAAACAGGAGTACCAGGGCATCCGGGCCGCCTTCGAGTTCAACCCGGACACCGAGCTGTACGAGCAGGTCACCGACATGGCGCACGCCCGCTGGTACCCGACGCTCACCGGGCTCGGCGACGGCCGGGTGGTCACCGTCTCGGGCCTGGACGACACCGGCGAGATCCTCAACGGCAACGACAACGAGGTGTACGACCCGAGGACCAAGTCCTGGTCCAAGGGCCCCGACCGCTACTTCCCGACCTACCCGTCGATCTTCCTGACGGCGAGCGGCAAGCTCTTCTACTCCGGCTCCAACGCGGGCTACGGCCCCGCCGACAAGGGCCGCGTCCCCGGAGTGTGGGACCTGGCGACCAACGCCTTCCAGCCCGCCCCGGGCCTGCGCGACCCCGGCCTGACCGAGACCTCCGCCTCGGTGCTGCTGCCGCCCGCGCAGGCGCAGAAGGTGATGGTGCTCGGCGGCGGTGGCGTCGGCGAGTCCCCGCGGTCCACCGCCCGTACCGACATCATCGACCTGACCAGGCCCAGGCCCGCCTTCACCCCCGGCCCGGACCTGCCCGCCGGCGGCACCCGCTACCTCAACAGCGTGATCCTGCCGGACGACACCGTGTTCACCACCGGCGGCTCCAGCGGCTACCGGGGCCGGGGCGAGAGCGACCTGCTCAAGGCCCAGGTGTACCACCCTGATTCCAACACCTTCACCGGGGCCGCCGAGCCGACCGTGGGCCGCGACTACCACTCCGAGGCGCTGCTGCTGCCGGACGGGCGGGTCGCGGTGCTCGGCTCCAACCCGCTGTTCGCGGACAAGGCGGAGACCCAGCCGGGCGGCTTCGAGCAGCGCATCGAGATCTGGACCCCGCCGTACCTGTACCGCAGCGGGCGCCCCGAGGTGAGCACCGCGCCGGAGACGGCGAAGCTTGGCGGCACGGTGAAGGTCGGCACCTCCCGGCCGGACGCGGTGGCCACCGCCAAGCTGATCCGGCCGAGTTCGGTCACCCACGTCACCGACGTCGAGCAGCGCTCGGTGGCGCTGGACATCACCGGGCGCGGGCCGGACGGCGTCTCGCTCGCCCTGCCGAAGAACCCCAACCTGCTGCCGCCGGGCTGGTACATGCTGTTCCTGACGGACGCCGCCGGGACGCCTTCGGTGGCGCGCTGGATCGAGGTCGGCGCCCCGTAGTCCGGCTCACCGCCCGGCGGGTTCACTGCCCGGCGAGTTCACCGTCCGGCGGGTTCACTGCCCGGCGAGGTTCACTGCCCGGCGCGGGCCAGCCCCAGGGCGTACGGCAGCCAGAACTCGCCCGCCCGGGGCTCGCCCCGGCCGCACTCGCCGTCCGACTCGCCCGGGTTCTTGATCCACAGGTAGGCGTCGATCCCGGGGCGGCCGGTGTCGGCGGTCGGCGCGGTGCCGAGGGCGCGTCCGGGCGGGTTGCACCAGGCGTCGGCCCCCGCCGAGCCGTTGCCGTTGCGGCTGGTGTCGACGACGAAGTGCTTGCCGTCCAGGGCGGCGGAGAGCCTGGCTCCGTAGGCGGCGTCGCGCTCGGTGTCGTAGAAGTTGGAGACGTTGACGGCGAAGCCGTCCGCCGCCGCGACACCGGACTTGCGCAGGGCTCCGGCGAGCTCGGCCGGGTCCTGCACCCAGCCGGGGTTGCCGGCGTCCAGGTAGACCCGGACGTTGGGGCGCTTCTTCAACTCCTGGACGGCGAAGGCCAGGAGGCCGTAGCGCTCGGCGGCCACGTCGCCCTTGACCCCGCAGCCGTCCAGGGTGTGCGCGACGGCGTCCGGCTCCAGGACCACCCAGGCGCGGCGGTCGCCGAGGGCCTGCGCGACCTCGGTGATCCAGGCCCGGTAGGCGGCCGCGTCGGCGGCGCCGCCGGCGGAGTAGAGGCCGCAGTCGCGGTGCGGGATGTTGTAGGCGACGAAGACGGCCGTCCGGTTCGCCTCGGTGGCGCGGCGGCCGATCTCCTCGGCGATCCGGCCGGCGCCCTGCTCGCCGAGCCACTGCGAGGAGGGCTGGGCGGCGATCCTGGCCAGGGCGTCGGCCTCCGCCGTACGGCCCTGGGCGCGCAGCTCGCCCAACTGGCGGGCGGCGTTGGTCCGGTCGGAGACGTAGAAGGTCTGGCCGGGCAGTTGGGGCAGGGTTCCGGGCGGTGTGTTCGGTGTCGCCGTCGCCGGGGGTGCGGCCTGGACGGCCGAGCCGCCCGTGGCCCCACCGGAGTCGCTGCAGCCCACCAGCAGCCCGGCGAGAACCGCTCCCGCCGACCACCGCCATGTCCCCACCCGGCGCACGTGATGCCCCTCCCCAACCGGTGCTGCCCACCGGCCGGGCACAAGCTAAGCACATCCGGAGCCACGCGACTGGCCCGGGCGGTGAACGCCGGGTGGCCGTGCGCGGGCGTAACGATCCGCCCGCGCACGGCTCCTGTCCGGCGGTCAGGCCGTCTGCCAGACCTTCCGTCGGACCTTCCGTCGGACCTTCCGTCGGACCTTCTGTCAGCCCTTCTGTCAGTCCTTCTTGAGGTCCGGCACCCGCCAGTCGATGGCCTCGGCGCCGAAGCCGTCCAGCGCCGCGTTGATCTGCGAGAACGGGCGGCTGCCGAAGAACAGCTTCGCGGACAGCGGCGACGGGTGCGCGCCCTGCACGACCACGTGCCGCTCGGTGTCGATCAGCGGCAGCTTCTTCTTGGCGTAGTTGCCCCACAGCACGAAGACCACCGGCTCCTCGCGCGCGCTCACCGCCTTGATCACCGCGTCGGTGAACTTCTCCCAGCCCTTGGCCTTGTGCGAGTTGGCCTCGTGGGCGCGGACGGTGAGCACCGCGTTGAGCAGCAGCACGCCCTGCTCGGCCCAGTGCATCAGGTAGCCGTTGTCGGGGGCGGGGATGCCGAGGTCGGCGTCCAGCTCCTTGAAGATGTTGCGCAGCGAGGGCGGCGTCCTGGTGCCGGGCAGCACCGAGAAGCTCATGCCGTGGGCCTGGCCGTCGTCGTGGTACGGGTCCTGGCCGAGGACGAGCACCCGGACCTTCTCGTACGGCGTGGCCTCCAGGGCGCTGAACTCCTGGCCGCTGGGCGGGAACACCTGGTGCTCCGCGCGCTCGGCCGCCACGAAGGCCGCCAGCTCGGCGAAGTACGGCTTCTCCGTCTCGGCGCCCAGCACCTCGCGCCAGGACTCGGGCAGCTCCAGCCCGCCGCCCTCACCGGCGTCGACCGCGCTCGCCTGGACCGTGTCCGTCACGACATCTACCTCCCACACTGCGGCTCCCGCGCCGCACACCCTCTAACACCCCGAACGCTACACAGGCCCACCGACAGCCCGCTCCGCTGTCTCGTAACTCTCCTCCGCGGATACGGCGGCCGCGGCCGCACGCTCGACCTTCAGGTGCTCCACGACGTTGAGCGCCACCAGCAGCACGGCCAGCGTGACCAGCACCACCAGCGCCGGCAGGCGCACCATCGCGGGCGCCAGTGCCAGCACCAGCGCCGCCGCGACCACCCGGGTCGTGGCGACGGTGCGGAACATCATCCAGCGCGTGTACCCGAAGGTCGTCAGGTAGAGCGCGCAGCCCCCGTACAGCAGCGCCACCGCGCCGGGCTCGAGCACCCGCCAGGGGTCGGCGACCGTCTCCCCGAAGCCGACCGCCACCCCGATCACCCCGGCGACCAGCGCGAGGTGCCCGTACTGGAAGACCCGCCGGATCACGTCCCGCCGCGAGTCGGCGACCTCGACGGCGTGGCGCATCGCGTCCGCCGCGTAGACGAAGTACTGCCACCACAGCCCGGCCGAGATGGTGAACGCGGCGGCCACGGCGGCGAGTTCGGCCGCGTCCAGCCGGGCGCCGGCCGCCGTGCCGCCGATGCCGACGATCGACTCCCCCAGTGCCACCAGCAGGAACAGCGCGAACCGCTCCGGCATGTGGGTGGGGTGGTAGGCCACCACGGCCAGCCTGCGCCGGAACACCACCGGAACCGAGAGGTCGCACAGCGCGGCCGTCGCCCACAGCGCCAGCCGGGGGCCGTCCGGCAGCAGCCCGCCCAGCACCAGCAGCGGCCCGCTGACCAGCACCCCGGCTCCGTACGGGCCGCGCCAGACGCCGGGGATGCGGATCAGCAGGAGCAGCAGCACCACCCGGGCCAGCCAGTACGCCAGGCCCAGCAGCAGCCCCCGGCCGCCCCAGGCTCCGGGGACGGCCAGCGCCATGAACAGGCCCGCCAGGGCGACGAACAGGATGCCGAGGCGGTCCCGCAGGTTGTCCACGTCGCGGATGTTGGCCTGCACGGTGGTGCCGACCCAGCACCAGTACACCGGGACGAAGACCACCAGCGCCTGCACCAGCCCGAGGGGGCCGTGGTCGTGGTGCAGCAGCCCCGAGACCTGGGTGATCGCGAAGACGAAGACCAGGTCGAAGTACAGCTCGGCCCAGGTGACCCGCTTCTCCTCCTGGCCGCCCGCCTCGACTACACCTGTCGTGCTCATCCGCCCGTTCCTCCCCGCCCGCCCCATGACTACATCCGTAGTGCCACTACTCCTGTAGTGCCACTACAGGAGTAGTGGCACTACACCCGGCGTACGAAGGCCCCGCTCCGGCGACGGCCGGAACGGGGCCCACGACAGCACCGCAGAAACTAGACCAACTCGACGAGGTCCGCGATCGACTTGACCACCCGGGTCGGCCGGTACGGGAACCGCTCGACGTCCTCGGCGGCCGTCAGACCGGTGAGCACCAGGATGGTCTCCATCCCGGCCTCCATGCCCGCGACGATGTCGGTGTCCATCCGGTCGCCGATCATCACGGCGCTCTCCGAGTGCGCCCCGGCCGTGTTCAGCGCTTCGCGCATCATCAGCGGGTTGGGCTTGCCGACGAAGTACGGCTCCACGCCCGTCGCCTTGGTGATCAGCGCCGCGACCGACCCGGTGGCCGGCAGCACCCCCTCGGTGGAGGGGCCCGTCTCGTCGGGGTTGGTGCAGATGAACCGCGCGCCCTGGTTGATCAGCCGGATCGCCTTGGTCAGCGCCTCGAACGAGTACGTCCGCGTCTCGCCCAGCACGACGTAGTCCGGGTTGTTGTCCGTCAGCACGTACCCGGCCTGGTACAGGGCGGTGGTCAGGCCCGCCTCCCCGATCACGTACGCCGTTCCGTTGGGGCGCTGACCCTTGAGGAAGCTCGCGGTCGCCAGGGCCGAGGTCCAGATGCACTCCTCCGGCACCTCCAGCCCCATCCCGGCCAGCCGGGCGCTGAGGTCACGCGGGGTGTAGATGGAGTTGTTGGTCAGCACCAGGAACGGCTTGCCGGACTCCCGCAGCCTGCGCAGGAACTCCTTCGCCCCCGGAATCGGCGTGCCCTCGTGGATGAGGACCCCGTCCATGTCGGTCAGCCAGGACTCGATGGGCTTGCGGTCTGCCACGTGCGTGTCTCCCGAAGTGTTGCAACGTCTTGCGAGGGGGCCCTGACGCGCCCCAGCCTAATCCGCCCACCCCGACGAGGACAGGACGTATCGCCCCCCGGACGCCCACCCCAACACCCGGCGGCCGAACCGGGAGGAAGGGGGCGCCGTGTGGTTGGGTGGGCGGCATGAGCGGTGAGACGGCGGGTGCGGCGCGGGTCGGGCTGATCGGGTACGGGCTGGCCGGGTCGGCCTTCCACGCGCCGTTGATCGCGACGACGCCCGGGCTGCGGCTGGCGGCCGTGGTCACGGCCAATCCGGAGCGACGGGAGCAGTTGGCGCGCGAGCATCCCGGGGCCCGGGCGGTGGACACGCCCGAACTGCTGCTCGCGGACCCGGAGGGGCTGGACCTGGTCGTCATCGCCTCGCCGAACCGTACGCACGCACCGCTGGCGAGGGCGGCGCTGCGGGCGGGGCTGGCCACGGTGGTGGACAAGCCGCTGGCGGGGACGGCCGCCGAGGCGCTGGAGCTGTGCCGGCTGGCGGATTCGCGCGGGGTGCTGCTGTCCGTGTTCCAGAACCGGCGCTGGGACGGGGACTTCCTCACGGCGAGCCGGCTTGTGCGCGGCGGCGCGCTCGGGCGGGTGCACCGGTTCGAGTCCCGGTTCGAGCGGTTCCGTCCGAAGCCGAAGCCGGGCTGGCGGGAGCTGGCCGATCCGGCCGAGGCCGGGGGCACGCTGTACGACCTGGGCAGCCACCTGGTCGACCAGGCGCTCACGCTGTTCGGGCCGGTCGAGACGGTGTACGCGGAGGTGGACGTGCGCCGCGACGGCGCGGTGGTCGACGACGACGCCTTCCTCGCCCTCACCCACGCCTCCGGCACCCGCTCCCACCTGTGGACCAGCGCCCTCACCCCGCTGACCGGCCCCCGGCTGCGGGTGCTCGGCGACACCGCCGGCTACGTCAAGGCGGGCATGGACCCGCAGGAGGCCGACCTGCGCGCGGGCCTGCGCCCCGGCAACGACCGCCCGTGGGGCGCGGACCTGCCGGAGCGCTACGGCACCCTGGGTACCGACGAGTCCGCGATCTCCCTGCCCACCGACCCCGGCGACTACCCGGCCTTCTACGCCGGCATCGCCGCCGCCCTCGCCTCCCCCGGCACCCCGCCCCCGGTCGACCCGTACGACGCGGTGGCCGCCCTGACCGTCCTGGAGGCCGCCCGCGCCTCGGCGGCGACGGGGACGACCGTCCGGCTGGCCTGACCGACCCCTTATCCCTCCTTGATCGCTGCCCCTACGATGACCGGATGACCACACCCGGGGGGCGGCCGCTGAGCCACGACGAGCAGCGGGAACGCGAACGGGCCTGGTCCGCGCAGCAGAAGGAACGCGAGCGGGCCTGGACCGAGGAGCACCGCAAGCGCCAGGCCGCCCTGGAGGTCGAGCAGCGCGAGCAGGAGCGGGTTGAGTTCGCCGCCCGGGAACGCACCGCCTGGGCGCTGGGCAAGCGCGGCGGGCGCATCGGCCACCTCGACGTCACCGCGCCGGACGGCGAGCAGGTGCGGATCGCGGTGGTGTGGCTCGGCCGGTTCCGGGCCACCCGCAAGCCGCTGGACGACTACGCCCCGCTGCGGCACGTCATACCGGACGGCGAGGGCGTCCTGCTGCTCATCCCGATCGCGGCGCTCATCGGCCTCGACTTCGCACTGCGCTGGGCCGTCCTGGCCCTGCTCGGCCGCCCCCGCTGGGCCGTCGGCGCCGCGGTGGGCGACGACCGGGGCAAGGGCGGGGACAACAACCTCGTCCTCCTGCGCACCCGGCACCGGGACACCGCCCTGCGGCAGGCGTCGGCCCTGGCCGACGCGGTGGAGCGCACGGGGCGAACCGCCCTCACGCCCCTCACGCCCCTCACACCCCGATGACCTCCACCGCCGAGGCCAGCCCCCGGAAGTCCCCCACGTTGCGGGTGTACAGCGGCAGCCCGTGCGCGGAGGCGACGGCGGCGATCATCAGGTCGATCCGCCGCGGCCGGGGCTGGCGCCCGGCGGCGATCGTCAGCGTGACCAGCGTCCCGTACCGGGCGGCGGCCGCCGCGTCGAAGGGCAGCGGCTCGAAGTCGGCCATCGCCGCCCCGAGCACCTCCATCCGCGCGGCCCGGCTGGCCGGGTCCCGCGCCATCGACACGCCCTGCTGCAGCTCCGCGAAGGTGATGGCGGTCAGCTCCGGGACGGCCGGCAGGTCCGAGGGCCGCAGCAGCGCCAGATCGATGTAGACACACGTGTCCAGCACCCCGGCCGGCCTGCGCCGGGACGCCCGCCTGCGCTCAGCCACGCGCCCGCTCGAACGGATCGTCGCCCTCGTCCCCGACCAGCTCCTCGGGCCCGAAGTACTCCTCCGCCTCCTTGCGCATCTCCTGGTAGTCCACCCGCGGCAACTTCACGTGCCGCGCCACCAGTTCCTCCGCCGTCAACCGCCGCCGCCCCGAAACCGGCCGCAACTCCGCGACCTCCACCCCGTTCCTGGTGATGTGGAAGGTCTCCCCCGCCTCCACCTGATCCATCACCGCGGCGGAGTTGTTCCGGAACTCCCGCTGGGTAATCGTCCTCATCCCCCCAAGGTAGCCCCGCGTAGCACCACTGGCTACACCTCCGCCCGCCGTGCGGGAACCCGGCGGACCCCACGATCGTCCTGCTGGACGAGCAGGCCGGGAACTCAGGTCCCGGAAGACACCGAAGGGGGGCACGGGCATGGCGATCGTCGCGATGGTGCTCGGGCTGCTTCGGGTGTTGACCGGGGATGTGGTGGGTGACGGCGGGGCGTTGGCGGCGGTGGCTGCGGCGGCGGTGGTGCTGCTGGCCGGTACGGCTGCGGTGGCGTTGGCCGGGGCCCGGGTGCTGGGGGTGCGGGCGCCGGCGGTGGTGCGCAGCGGGGTGCTGCGGCGGCGGGCGTTCCGTACGGCGTTCCTGCCGCAGCGTGATCCGGACGCCCGGGGCAGGCGGCGTCCGAGGGCTCCGGGTGCGGTCCCGGCGGCCGTGTAGATCTGCTTTCGGCTTCGCGGCCGTCCTCCGTCGACCACTCATGTCCTGAGACCCCGGAGGGCTCGCTCCACCATGTCCGTTCTCGCTGTTCTCGACCCTGCCGTCGCCGTCGCCCATGCGGCCGTCGCCGCGCTCGCCCACGTCCTGCCGACCGCGCTCGCGATCGTCCTGTTCACCGTCGCCGTACGGCTGGCGCTGCATCCGCTGGCGCGGGCGGCGGCGCGCGGGGGGAAGGCGCGGGGGAGGCTGGCGCCGAGGGTCGCGGAGTTGCAGAAGAAGCACGAGGAGCGCCCGGAGCGGCTGCGGGAGGCGCTGGCGGAGCTGTACCGGGAGGAGCAGGTGTCGCCGGTGGCGGGGTGTCTGCCGATGCTGGTGCAGATTCCGTTCTTCTCGGTGATGTACCGGCTGTTCACCACGCCGAACGACCTGCTGGACCACACCCTGTTCGGCGTTCCGCTGGGGCTGCACGTCGGGGGCGCGCACGGTGCCGGGCAGGTGGCGGTGTTCGTGGCGCTGGAGGTGGGGCTGGCGGCGGTCGGGTTCGTCAACTACCGCCGGGCGCGGCGGGCGGCCGCGGCGCAGGCGACTCCGCAGCCGGGGGCGCGGGTGCTGCCGTACCTGTCGTTCGGGTCGGCGCTGTTCGCGCTGCTGGTGCCGGTGGCGGCCGTGCTGTACCTGCTGACGACGGGCGTGTGGTCGACGGCGGAGCGGGCGTGGCTGTACCGGGGTGTCCCGGTGCCGGCGGCCGCTCTCGCCGTCTGACCGGCGCGGAAGTGTCAGAAGTGGCGCAGCAGTTCGGGGAACGCCCCGAGCTGCAGCGTCACCTCCTCCGGGCCGAGTTCGACG
Organism: Streptomyces sp. NRRL WC-3742; assembly: GCF_000720635.1. Classification (GTDB taxonomy): domain Bacteria; phylum Actinomycetota; class Actinomycetes; order Streptomycetales; family Streptomycetaceae; genus Kitasatospora. The sequence continues at coordinate 88,085 of NZ_JOCF01000024.1, forward strand.
TGCTCGAGCACCCAGGTGCGCTCGTGCGGGATGAAGACGGTGCGCAGCCCGGCCTTGCGGGCGGGGGCGATGTCGGACTTGGGCGAGTTGCCGATCATCCACGTCCGGTCGGGGTCGAGGCCGAGGTCGGCGGTGAGCTGCAGGTAGGTGTCGACGGACTTCTCGGCGACGATGTGGACGCCCCGGAAGTGGTGGTCGACGGTGGAGGCGTCCACCTTGGCCTGCTGCTCGTCCCGGTCGCCCTTGGTGAGCAGCAGCAGGTGGTGCCGGCCGGCGAGGGCGCCGAGGGTGTCGGCGACGCCGGGCATCAGCTCGATCGCGCCGCGGTCGGTGAGCGGGGTGAGCAGGGCGTCGATGCGGGCCACGTCGGCGGCGGTCACCTCCCGGTCGGCGCCGTACAGGTGGTGCAGGCAGTCGACGAGGCTCTGCCGGAAGACGCCGGCGCCGTAGCCGTGGGCGGCGGAGTTGTCGGCCTCGATCCGGTCGAGCAGGGCCGTGACGCCCTCGCGCTCGGAGGGGGTGGCGACCCAGTCCAGGAAGCCGTCGGTGACGCGCTCGAAGAGGACGTTGTTCTCCCAGAGGGTGTCGTCGGCGTCGAAGATGAGGATCTGGTCGGTGTGCATCGGGGTCCTTGGTGGTGGTGGGTCAGGCGAGCGTGCGGGCGGCCCGGTCGAGGGTTTCGCGGAGGTTCTCCTCGCTGGTCCGCAGCCGCGCCTCGTCGAGGGTGAGCCACTCCAGCGGGGCGTCCGGGTTCTCGGGGCGGACCCGGTCGGGGGTGTCGGTGGCGAGGAGGAAGCGCAGGTCGACGTGCTCGTGGGCGGGTTCGACGGCGTTGGCGGGCACCGGGACCACGACGAGGTGGGCGAGCGCGGCGTCGGGCCAGGGGGTGAGGTCGGTGAGGCCCGTCTCCTCGCGGCCCTCGCGCAGGGCGATGTCCAGCGGCAGGGTCTCGCCCGGGTCGCCGTGGCCGCCGACCTGCAGCCACGCCTGCTGGCGCACGTGCCAGCGCAGCAGGACGCGGCGGGTCGGCGGGTGGACGATCAGCGCGGAGGCGGTGAAGTGCAGCGGGGTGGCGCGGTCCCAGGCGTCGGGGGCGCCGACCAGGGGCAGGGCTCTGGCGTGGTCGGCGGTCTCGGCGGGGCCCTGCGGGCGGTGGTCGTCCAGGAGTCGGGCCAGCTGGGGGCTCTGCACGGTGGGGATGCTCCTCGTTCCGCTGCCGGCCGCGTCGACCGGGCAGGAGGGTCGGGTGGTCAGGGTCCGGCGAACCCGCGCAGCCTAGCTTCGCGCCGTACCGGCGGCCCAGCGGTTTTCACCCGGATGCCGGACCGTACGGGCGGCGCGTACCGGTGGTCGGGGCGGGCTCCCGGAGGCCGTAGCCTCTGTGGTGATCATTCAGGGCCAGGTGGAGGGAAGTTCGTGATGGTGGCTGCTCCGGCACTCGCCGAGCTGCGCGAGGTGTGCCAGCCGCAGGCCAAGCTGCAGAGCCGCAACGGTGAGCACTGGGCGGGCCGGCTGTACATGCGGGCGGTCTCGCTGCGGACCACCCGTCAGCTGGTGCGCACCTCGGTGTCGCCCAACACCCTGACCTGGGTGATGGTGGTGTGCGGCGTCGGCGGCGGCGCGGCGCTGCTGATCCCGGGCCTGACGGGCGCGGTGCTGGCGGCGGTGCTGTTCCAGCTGTTCCTGCTGTTCGACTGCGTGGACGGCGAAGTGGCGCGCTGGAAGCGCCAGTTCAGCATGGCCGGGGTGTACGTGGACCGGCTCGGCGCCTACCTCGCGGACGCCGCGCTGATGATCGGCGCGGGCGTACGGGCGGCGCGCGGCGGCTCGGACCTGTGGGTGTCGGCGGGCCTGGCGGCCGCGCTGGGCGTGGTGCTGCTCAAGGCGTCGACGGACCTGGTGGACGTGGCCCGGGCGCGCAGCGGCCAGGCCCCGGCGGACGAGGAGTCGACGCAGCCACGTTCGCAGGGCATCGCGACGGCCCGCAGGCTCGCCTCCATCTTCAAGATCCACCGGGTGACCAACGGCATCGAGGCTTCGCTGGTGCTGCTGGCGGCGGCCGTGGTGGACGCCGGGCTGCACAACCTGGACGCGACCCGGTGGACGCTCGCCGGGATCGCGGTGATCACCTGGGGGATGGTGGTGGCGCACCTGGCGTCGATCCTGTCCTCCTCCCGGCTGCGCTGACGGCTGAGGCGTCGCGGCTGCGGTGACGGTTCTGGCGTCGCTGCGGCGGTGGCGGCCCGGGCGGCCCGGCCGCAGTGGCGCGCGGCGGTCGGAGACCCCACTCCCCCGCGCGGGGGAGGGCCCGCGCCGAAGCCCGTCCACGGGCGGACGCGGCGGGCCCGGGCCGCGCGGGAGGGTGGCGACATGACGACGACCCAGCCCCTCCCCGCCCTGGCCGCCACCGCCCCGGTGCTCGACGGGGTGCTCGACCGGGTGCTCGACCCGGCCGCCGTGCCGGCCGCGCCCCGGTGGGCCGTGCGCGCCGCGCACCTGGCCGCCGTCACTGCGCTTCCGGCGGGCCTGTGGCGGCTCGGGCTGGTCGCGGGCTGGCACGGCGGGTACTCCGACGCGGGCTACCACGCGGTGGGCTTCACCGGCTGGGACGCCGTGTGGCCGCTCACCCTGAGTGTGCTGACGGAGGCGCTGGCGCTGCTCACCCTCGGGCTGGTCCGCCCCTGGGGCACGGTGCCGCCGCGCTGGGTGCCGTTCGTCGGCGGGCGCCCGGTGAACCCGCGGGCCGTGGTGCCGGCCGCCTCGCTGGGCGCCGCGGGGCTGGTGGTGATGTGGACGCCGTTCGCCGCCTGGTGGAGCGTGGAGCACCCGTACATGACCCCGACCGGGCACCTGCTGGTCGGCTTCCTCTACCTGCCCTCGGTGCTGTGGGGGCCGCTGCTGGCCGCGGTCACCGTCTCGTACCGCCGGCGCCACCGCGCCGCCACGGCCGTACGGCCCTCCTGACCCGGGCCCGCCCCTTCGCTCCCCCTGCGTCTGCCCGGAGGCGGGGGTGCGGAGACGGGCCCGAGGGCGGACGCCGGTCCGCCCTGCCGCCGACGCCCCCGACCGCTCCCCCGCGGCCGGGGGCGTCGGCGTTCCGGGGCGTCGGCGTTCCCGGGCAGCGGAGTTCCGGGCGACGACCGCCGTACAGTGACGCAGGTCACGGCAACGGCGGGGCGGGCGCGGACAGGACGGGGTGTGGAGACATCGATACGCGCGCGCATCCGCGCCGGGGACGCCGCCGCCTTCGGGGCACTCTTCGAGGATCACGCCCGGGCGGTGCACCGGCACGCCCTGCGGATGACCGGGGACCGGACCGCCGCCGAGGACGTGGTCTCGCTGACCTTCCTGGAGGCGTGGCGGCTGCGCTCCCGGGTCGATCCGGAGGGCGAGAGCCTGCTGCCGTGGCTGCTGGGCATCGCCGGGAACGTCATCCGCAACACCCGCCGGGCCGCGCGCCGTCACCACCGGGCCATGGCCGCGCTGCCGCCGCGCGAGGAGGTGCCGGACTTCGCCGGCGAGCTGGCCTCGCGGATCGCCGACGCGGAGGAACTGGCCGCCGCCAAGGCCGCGTTGGAGCAGCTGCGCCCGGCCGACCGTGAGGTGTTCGCCCTGTGTGTGTGGGAGGGCCTGGACCACGCGGCGGTCGCCGAGGCGCTGGACCGCCCGGTGGGCACGATCCGCTCGCGGCTCTCGCGCGCCCGCGCCCGGCTGCGGGAGCTGACGGCGCGGGAGCTGGCCGGGGCGCGGTCCGTACGGGCGTCGCGGCCACTGCCGGGTGCGGCGCCGTCGGGTGCGGCGCCGTCGAACGCGGTGTCGTCGGGTGCGGCGCCTCCGAGTGGGGTCGTGCAACGCGCCGGGGGCGGCGGACAGGTAACAGGTGACCGCACCCTCGCGGTTCGGCCGGACGAGGAGACGATCCGATGAACGCCACCCCCGACCGCCAGGCCGAGGACTCGGCCGCACGGGAGGAACTGGCCGGACGGGAGGAACTGGCCGTACGGGAGGAACTGGCCCGGCTGCTGCCGGCCCCGGCCGCCCCGGAACTCTCCGCGAGCCGCCAACTCCTCCTCAAGGAGCACCTGATGGACAGCATCACCGAGGCCCCGTCCCGCCGCCCCGCCCGCCGCCGCTTCGCCCTGGCCATCGCCCTGCCCGTCGCCCTGGCGGCGGCCGTCGCCGGGGTCCTCCTCGTGGGCGGGAGCGGCGACAACGGCGACAGCGGCGAGGCCGGCGGCCGGGGCGCCGGGCCCCGCATCCTGGGCAGCGTCACCAACGTCGCGTACACCCTGGAGAGCACCACGGACACCGTCCGCCTGATCATCCTGGAGAACAACAAGCCGGTGGACACCGACCAACTCCAGCGCGACCTCGACAAGTTCGGCATCCGCGCCCGGGTGTACGCCGGCGAGCCCGGCTGCAGGGCCAAGGGGCCGAAGATCGCCACGCACGACAACGACGACGGCTGGCACATGGAGATGGTGAAGGACAAGATGATCCTCACCGCCCGCCCGGACGCGATCCCGGCCGGCGAGAAGCTGTTCATCTACCTGCCGCTGGCCAAGAGCTCCCCGGAGAACGGCTTCCGCGAGCTGGAGTCCGGGCTGATGAAGTCCCCCGGGCCGGCCTGCATGCCGTCCAGGGAGTTCGTCAACCCGCTGGCGAGCCTGCTCCCGACGCCGTGACCGCCCCCTCCGCGCTCCCGCTTCCCCGGGCGTACGCGGCCAGGACGCTGTCGAGCAGTCCGGGGAAGCGGTGCTCCAGGTCGACGGCGCGCAGCGCGGAGATGCGCCGGTTGGCCTCCTCGCGCTGGGTGATCAGCCCCGACTCCCGCAGCACCTTGAAGTGGTGGCTGAGGGTGGACGGCGCGACGTCCACCGGGAAGGTGCCGCAGGGGCGCTCGGCCTCGGCGCGCAGAACGCTGACGATGGTCATCCGGGTGGGGTCGGAGAGGGCGTGCAGGACGTCGAAGAGGTCGATCTCCTCCGTCGCGGGGTGGGTGAGCGCCGGTCGGCGGCGGGTGCTTCGGGGCATGTCACGACCCTCCTGATCTGCGATGTTCGACAACCGTCGAAGCGTGGTGCTATCAATGTCAGCACAACAGCTTCGATGTTCGTAGAACATCGTAACGGAGGGGGTTCCGACATGCGTGCACTGGTGATGACCGCACCCGGCGGGAGCGAGAACTCGCAGGTCCAGGAGGTGGAGGTTCCGCGCCCCGACCCCGGCGAGGTCACGATCGACGTCGCCTACGCCGGGCTCAACTTCGTCGACGTGATGGCCCGCCGCGGCGACGGCGGCTACGTCCAGGAGTGGCCGTACCGGCCGGGCAAGGAGGTCTCCGGTACGGTCCGCGAGCTCGGCGCGGGCGTCACGGGCCTGGCCGTCGGGGACCGCGTGGTCGCCGCCCCGGTCGGCGGCGGGCTCGCCGGGACGGCCGTCGCCGAGGCGGCGCTCACCGTGCCCGCCCCGGACGGGCTCTCCCTGCGCGAGGCCGCCGCCGTCCCGCTCGGCCTCGCCACCGCGATGCTGCTGCTGGGCGACGCCGGCCGCTTCACCCCCGGCGACACCGTCCTGGTGCACTCCGCCGGCGGCGGCATCGGCCAGGCGATCGGCCAGCTGGTGCCCCTGCTCGGCGGCGGCACCCTGATCGGCACGGTCGGCCGCCCCTCGAAGGCCGCCGCCGTCACCGACTCCGGCTACCAGCACGCCTTCGCCCGCGACGCGGACCTCGCCGAGTCCGTCCGCGCCGCGACCGGCGGCCGGGGCGTCGACCTGGTGCTCGACCCGCTCGGCACCGAAGCCCTGGACCTCGACCTCGACCTCGCCGCCCCCGGCGGCCGCATCGTCCTCTTCGGCAACGCGGGCGGCGGCAGCCTCGACGCCCTCCCGCCCCTCGGCCGCCTCATGGCCGGCAACCTCACCGTCACCGGCTTCAGTCACCGCTTTCTCGCCGCCACCGCACCCGAGCGCCTGGGCCGCGCCATCCACCGCGTCCTCGACCTGCTCGCCACGGGCGGCCTGACCGTCCCCGTCACCGAACTGCCCGACCTCGACGCCGTCCCCGCCGCCCACGAGGCCATGCAGGAGCGGCGGGCCGTCGGCAAGTACGTGGTCCGCGTGGGCGGTTGACCGATCGGAGTGACGCAGGCCACAGGAAAAGGGTGACACGGGGCTGTCGCGCGGGGCCGTCACCATCGACGCATGACGATCACCGATGAGGACTGCCTCGCCGAAACCCTCGCCTTCAACGCCCGGTTCGAGGCCACGGCCGCCGAACGTCCCGTACGCGGGCGGGCGTTGGACCCCGAGACGCTGACGCACCTGCGGCGCAACCGGCTGGCCGGGGACGCGCCGCCGGTGCGGCTCGCGCAGGGGCAGGACCGGGTGCTGCCGTGCGGGGTGAAGGTGCGGGCGTTCGTGCCGGAGCGGGCCGAGGGGGTGTACCTGCACATCCACGGGGGCGGGTGGGCGTTCGGCTCCGCGGACGGGCAGGACGAGAGGCTGTGGCGGATCGCCGTCGAGGCGCGGCTGGCCGTGGTGAGCGTGGAGTACCGCCTGGCACCCGAACACCCCTTCCCCGCCGGGCCGGACGACTGCGAGGCCGCCGCGCGCTGGCTGGTGGAGCACGCCGAGGTCGAGTTCGGCACGCGGCGGCTCATGATCGGCGGCGAGTCGGCCGGCGCCCACCTGAGCGTCCTGACACTGCTGCGCCTGCGCGACCGGCACGGCGTCACCGGCGCGTTCCGGGCCGCCCACCTGCTCTTCGGCCCGTACGACCTGTCGATGACACCCAGCCAGCGCTCCTTCGGCTCCCGGCCGCTGCTGAGCAACTCCGACTCCCTGCGTGGGAGTTACGAGCTCCTCACGCCGGGGACCAGCCCGGAGCAGCGCCGCGACCCAGAGGTGTCGCCGCTGTACGCCGACCTGACGGGGCTGCCGCCCGCGCGGATCGTCGTCGGCACGGAGGATCCGCTGCTGGACGACTCGCTCTTCCTCGCGCAGCGGTGGCAGGCGGCGGGGGCGGACGTCCAACTCGGCGTCGTCGCCGGGGCGATGCACGGGTTCACCCTGTTCCCGCTGACGGTCACGGGCCGCGAGCAGCGGCGGGAGCGGGAGTTCCTGGCCGCCGCGTAGGCCGGGCGTGTGACGGTAGGTTCGGCGGCATGATCCGCACCCCTCGCCTCTACGCCCTGGTGGAGGAACTGCGCGCGGCGGCGCCGCGACCGCTGACGGTCGCCGCGCTCGCCGCGCGCTTCGAGGTGAGCACCCGCACCGTCCAGCGCGACCTCCAGGTGCTGATGGAGGCCGGCGTGCCGGTGCGCGCCGTCACCGGGCGGGGCGGCGGCTGGGCGATCGACCCGGCGATGACCCTCCCGCCGATCCGGTTCACCACCGAGGAGGCGTCGGCCCTGGTCGCCGCGCTCGCCGCCGCCGACGCCTCGGCGCCGTACGCGGGCGCGGTCCGTACGGCGTCCCAGAAGATCGCCGCCTCGATGACCGGCCCCGCCTCCACGGCCGCCCAACAGCTCGCCGCCCGGATCGTCGCCCTGCCCGCGCGGACGGCGGAGTCGGTGCGCACGGCCGTGGAGCAGGCGCTCACCGAGGGCACGGTGCTGCGGCTGTCCTACGTCGACGCGTCCGGGCAGGAGAGCGAGCGCGCCGTGGAACCGGCCGGGCTGCTGACGGCGGACGGCAAGTGGTACCTCATCGCCTGGTGCCGCACGCGCCGGGCCGGCCGGGGCTTCCGGCTCGACCGCGTCACGGCGGCCACCCCGACCGGGGAGAAGGCGCCGCCCCACGACCTGTCCGCCCTGCTGCACGGCTCGGCGGCTGCGGGCGCGCGGCGGCCCGGGGCGCTGGCTCCGCTCACGCCGACTGCGCCGCTCACGCCGACTGCGCCGCCCGCGCCGCCGCCGCCGCTTACGCCGCGAAGCCCCCGTCGACCGCCAGCTCCGCGCCCGTGATGTACCGGGCGCTCTCGCCGACCAGGTACGAGACGGCGTCCGCGACCTCCGCCGCCGTGCCGTAGCGGCCCAGCGCGGTGAACGAGCGCTGGAAGTCGGCGGATTCGCCGTCGCCCGGGTTCATGTCGGTGTCGATCGGGCCCGGGTGCACCAGGTTGACGGTGACCCCGCGCGGCCCGAACTCCCGGGCCATGCCCTTGGTGAAGCCGATCAGCGCGGCCTTGCTGGTCGCGTAGAGCACGCCTCCGGGGAAGGCCACGCGCTGCGCGATGCAGCTGCCGATGCTCACGATCCGCCCGCCGTCGGCCAGGTGCTGCGCCGCCGCCTGGGCGTAGAGGTAGGGCGCGCGGACGTTCACCTCCAACACCCGGTCGATCTCGTCGAGTTCCACGCCCTCGATCGGCCCGAAGGCACCCACACCCGCGTTGTTCACCAGGATGTCCAGCCGCCCGAACCGCTCGACGACCGCCGCCACCGCGCCGCGCACCGCCTCCGGGTCGGCGCTGTCCGCGCGGACGGCCCAGCCGGTGCGGCCCATCGCCGTGATCTTGGCGGCCACCTCGTCGGCCGCCTCGGCCGAGTTCTGGTAGGTCAGCACCACGTCCGCGCCGTCCTCGGCCAGGCGCAGCGCGACCGCTGCCCCCATCCCCCGGCTGCCGCCGGTCACCAGCGCCACCTTGCCGTCGAGCGCCGCCGCGTCGTTCATCGTCATCTCCACCGAATTCCTCGTTCCCGTCTTGGACATGACTCGATCCTCGACGGGAACGGCTCGGGGTTCCGGCGGTATTCAGACGTGACGTTCAATCTTCAACAGGGCGCCCGCGAACCTGCCGATCGGCTCCCGCAACCGCGCCACCGGCAGGCGCGGGAAGCCACCGTCGGGATACACCGGGCACTCGCCGTCCGGAGACCCGCGACGCTCGGCCGCGCCTCGGGGTTCGTCGCCGGCAGCGCCGCGAGCAGCGGCTCCAGCCGCCCTGCGCGCCGGGTTCGCCGTGGCGCCTGGGTCAGGGCGGCGACGGGGTTCTCCCTCGGGTACGGCGGTTCGCCCTCGACCGCCTCGTAGAGCGACACCCCGAGCGAGAGGAGGTCCGAGGCCCCGCTCGGGGGCCTGCCCTGCCACCGCTCGGGCGCCGCGTACCCGGGCGTCCCGATGACCAGGTGGCTCGCCGTCAGCCGGCTGTCGCCGTGCTCGACCGCGATCCCGAAGTCGGCGAGCAGCACCTCCCCCTGGTCCGAGAGCATCACGTTCGCGGGCTTGATGTCGCGGTGGATGATCCCCGCGCCGTGCGCGGCCTCCAGGGGCCGCAGCAGCGACTCGGCCACGACGACCGCCCGGCCCTCCCCCAACGCGCCGTTCGCGGCGAGCTCCTCGGCGAGGGAGTGCCCCTCCACCAGCTCCATCACGATCCAGGGCGCACCGTCCACCTCGACGACGTCGTGCACCGTCACGACGTTGGGGTGGCTGCGCAGCCGGGCGGCGTGCCGCGCCTCCCGCGAGGCGCGGGCGAGGAGGCCCTTCCGCTCCTCGGGCGAGGCGTGGCCGAGCCGCACCTCCTTGATCGCCACCCGCACGCCGAGCACCGCGTCCTCGGCCGCCCACACCTGGCCGAATCCTCAGGCGCCCAGCCGGTACCGCCCCCCCGTAAGCATCGACTGCCGCCCAACTCCCGGGCCCGCCGCCGGCGATCCCGGCGGAGAATAGACCGGGGGGCGCACGGTGTTGGAGTGCCTCGTGCGACGAATACTTGTGGTGGGGGCGACCGGCAGCGTCGGTCGACACGTGGTGTCCGGGCTGACCGAAGGCGGCCACGCCGTACGGGCGTTGGTGCGCGACGCGGGGGCGTCCGCCCTGCCGGAGGGGGTCGAGGCCGTCCAGGGCGATCTGGCGGACCCGGAGAGCCTGGCGGCGGCCCTGGACGGGGTCTCGGCCGTGTACCTGATGTGGCCGGGCCTGCCCGGCGTCGACCCGGCCGGGGTGGTCGCGGCGATCGCCGCGCACGCCGAGCGCGTGGTGTACCTGTCGGCGAACGTCACCGACCTCGCGGACGGCGAACCGGCCACCATCTACCACCAGGACATCGAGCGGCTGATCCGCGGGTCCGGCCTGGCCTGGACGTTCGTCCGGGCGATCGACTTCGCGGGCAACGTCCTCGGCTGGGCGGGCCAGGTGCGCGAGGGCGTCGTCCGGTGGCCGTACGGGCGGGCGCGCCGCTCGCTGGTCCACGAGCGCGACATCGCCGAGGTCGCGGTGCGGGCGCTCGTCGAGGACGGGCACGACGGGGCGAAGTACCTGGTCACCGGCCCGGAGTCGCTGGAGCACGCCGAGCTGGTGCGGATCATCGGCGAGGAGGCGGGCGTCGAGGTGCGCTGGGAGGAGCTGGAGCCGGAGGTCGCCCGGGAGCAGCTGACGGCCGCCTGGGGCAACGCGGCGTTCGTCGACGCCCGGCTGCGGGCGTGGGAGTCGTTCACCCGCGAGCCCGAGCAGGTGACGGACACCGTGCGCCAGGTACTGGGGCGCGCGCCGCTGGACTTCCGCGCCTGGGCGAAGGAGCACGCGCCGGCCTTCCGCTGACGAGCGGCGGGTGCTTGCACAGGAAGTCGGCGGGGCCGACTTCCTGTGCGCGCGAGCCTCGGGACTACGGATGTAGTGCCACTACTTGCGTAGTGGCACTAGCCGACCAGGCGGCGCCGCCAGTCCAGGGGCGTGACGGAGACGGCCTTGGCGGGATCGCCGTCCCAGTCGGTGCGAAGGCCCACGGCATCGAGGGCGGCCACGACCTCGCGGCCGACGGCGGCGGTGGTCTCGGACGAGCCGTCGAAGCCGCCGTAGAGCAGCATCAGCCCGTGGCCGGCCGCGGCGGAGTCCGTGCACTGGGAGTGGAAGTAGACGAAGCCGCGTGTGCTGCCCTCGTCCTCGGCCTCGGCGCCGATCTCGGCCTGGCCGCAGCTGCGGCAGCAGGTGAAGTTCTCGCGGGCGGTGATCCCGGCCTCCCGGAGGGCGTCGAACGCGCGAGTGAGCCGCTCGGGGTCGGTCTCGCCCTGCCAGGACGCCTGCTCCGCGACCCGCTCCAGCCACAGCCGGTCGGCCAGAGCCTGCGCCTGGTCGCGCGAGACGGGTCGGCGGTCCTTCGTGACCAGGTACTCCTCGGCGGTCTCGGCCAACTGCTCGCGGGAGGCGTAGCCGGCGGCCAGCACCTCGCGCACGTGCCTCTCCAGCTCCTCGCGCTCACCGGCCTCCAGCTCGAGCGGCGGCACCTCGCGGGCGGGCCCCATGTCCAGCAGCGACCAGTCCGGGCCGCCGTCCCCGCCGTCGTCCCAGCCGTCCTCCCGGCGGGCCCAGCCGGTCAGCGCCGCGATCACGCCCTCGGGCCCGTCCACCATCGCCTGGAAGTGCCGGTCGGCGGAACCGTCACGGTGCTCCAGCTCGTAGTCGCCGCCGGCCTTGTGCCAGACCTGAGCGAAGACGTCCGGCAGGTCGGGTATCCGCTGGACGATCAGGAACCGGTCCCCGTCCTCGCCGATCCGCCGGACCAGCCCGGCCAGCTCCTCGGCGGACACACGCTCGTGCCGCTCCCAGTTCTCCGTCTTCACCACGATCTCGAGCATGCGCAGACTGTGGCACACCCCCGTGACGGCGGAGGTGGCGGGATCGCCCCCTGGTCGGATCGTGCTCGAAGAACCTAGGGTGAATCGTCGTCAATTCCTTTTGAACTAGGGGTGGATGAGGATGATCAGGCGTCGTTCGCTGTTGGCTGCCGCAGGGCTCGGAGGCGTGGCGCTCGCACTGCCGGGCACCGTCGCCCAGGCCGCGCCCTCCGGGGCCCCGATCCACCTCCCCGCGCCGACCGTCGGACGGCCGGTCGGCACGGTGTCGCTCCACCTCGTCGACCCGAGCCGACAGGACCCCTTCGCCCCGACGCCCGGGCCCCGCGAGCTGATGGTCCAGCTCTGGTACCCGGCACGCGGGGCCGCCGGACGGCCCCGCGCCCCGTACACCACCGCGAAGGTGGCGGCCCTGATGGACCAGCGCGCCCACCTCGACCCCGGCACGCTCACCCGCGTATGCCCCACCGCCCGGCTCGCCGCCCCGGCCGCGCCCGGGGCCCTGCCACTCCTCCTGCTCGGCCACGGCCGCCAGGGCACCCGCACCGACTGCACCGCCCTGGCGGAGGAACTCGCCGCGCACGGGTACCTGGTCGCCTCGATCGACCACACCTACGACGCGGCAGCCGTCGAGTTCCCGGACGGCCGGGTGGTGCGGACAGCCCTCGAGGAGAACCCGGCCGACTGGGACGCCGCCGAGCACAAGGAGATCGCGGCAAGGGTCGCCGACCTGCGCTTCGTGGCCGGCGAGTTGACCAGCCGCCGCAGGGCGCTACTGCCGTGTGCCGATCCGGACCGGATCGGCGTGCTCGGCCACTCCATGGGCGGCGCGGCCGCCGCCGAGGCCGTCCGCCAGGACGAGCGCTTCGCGGCCGGACTCAACCTGGACGGCGGCCTCTTCGGCTCACCGGTCCCGCAGGTCGGCCTGGACCGCCCCTTCCTGATGCTCACCTCGTTCGCCGACCACGAGACCTGGCAGCGCTGGCGCGAACACCAGCACGCCTGGGGGCGGCAACTGCGTCAGCTCGACTCCGGCCACCTGAGCTTCACCGACTGGCCGCACGTGGCAGGGCCGGGGCACTTCGCGCAGAACACCTCGGCGGAGACGTACCGGCAGCTCTTCGGCACCATCGCCGCCGAGCGCACCACCGAGATCTCCCGCGCATACGTCCGCGCCCACTTCGACCGCTTCCTCCGAAACCGCCCGGCACCGCTCCTGGACGCCCCGTCGCCGCGCTTCCCTGAGGTCACCTTCGTGTGGTCCCACGACTGATCGGATCTCCCCAGCCGCACGCCAGAATCCCAGCAAGGGTCGCCGACCGCGTGAGCATGTCGATCGTCAGGAAACCGGCTCTGACGGTCGTCACCCGCCTGTGCAGCACCGCGCCGACATACGTTCGAGCCCAGTCCCGGCAGGGCATCGGCCAAGGACCGCGCCAACGCCCTCGCGAGGTAGCCTCACCCCGGCCACAACCAGGAGGACGGATGCGGGAGCCGGTGGGATTCGAACCCACGGGCAGGCTCGGAGCAGGACCGCTCCTCCCCACCAGTCGATACCCGGGGTTCCTCCGGTGTACCGATTGCAATTTGGCCACTCTGCCACGGGCCGCATCCTGCGGGACTGCGCGATCCCGCTCCCGTGATCCTACGGACCGCCGCACCGGCCGTGCGACCGGTTTCCACGCGCGGGACACGGCTTGCCCGGTCGCCCACCCACCGGTCCTGACGGTGCGACGGTTAGCTCAGCGGCAGATCCAGTAGCTGTCGCGGGCCGGGTAGCGGCGGCGCTCGCCGGTGGGGCGGGTCACCACAACGTCGTATCTCTCGATCGAGAGCCGGTCGCCTGCGGCGACGAACAGCGGCTCGTCGAGCTTGACCTGGAAGTCGGAGTGAAGCAGGAACTCGCTGAGGAGCAGCATCCGGGGCGCCGGGGTGACGCCGTCGAAGTTCACGCGCATACGCCGAGCATCCCGGAGGGGGCGGCGGCGGCGCGACCGATTTTGCTGCGGTCGAGCCACCTGCGGCCACGCCCAGGCCCTGGTGCTCCTTGCGATGCTTCGCGGCGGGGCTTGGGGCTGGCGGTCTAGCGTGGGGGTGTGACGGGACAACAGAGCACTGTGGTGTTGATGTGCGGGCTTCCTGGTTCGGGGAAGACGACGTATGCGCTGGGGCTGGTGGGGCGTGGGTACGTTCGGTTGTCGATCGATGAGGTGGTGTGGGAGCGGATCGGGCGGCGGGATGCCGGGCGGGTGTTGGCGCCCGAGGTGTTCGATCGGCTGAAGGAGGAGGTTCGGCGGGAGCAGCGGGGGGAGTTGGTCGAGCTGATGGTGGCCGGGCGGGATGTGGTGGTGGACTACAGCTTCTGGAGCCGGGCCGCCCGTGAGGACTACAAGGCGCTGGTCGAGGGCCACGGTTGCCGGTGGGAGCTGATCCATCTCAAGGTCGACCGGGAGACGTTGGAGCGTCGGCTCCGGGTGCGGAACGGGCGGGAGGGTGCCAATGCCGTCACCGTGGACGGGCCGCTGTTCGAGCGCTATGCGGCCAACTTCGAGGAGCCGAGGGGTGAGGGCGAGCGGGTCATCGTGCACAGGAAGTCGGACGGGCCGACTTCCTGTGCACCGCAGGACACGCCTATGCCTTGAGGGCGAAGCCCGTCACGATCACCGCCGCGCAGACCAGGGCGCCGACGCGCTGGCCGTTCGTCCACTGCTTCCAGGCGAACATCTTGCCCCGGCTGACGGCCGCGAGGCCGATCCAGCCCAGTGCGAGAACGATCCACCCGAGAACTTTCATCATCGCGTACCCCCTGCGGTCGCCGGACGGCGGCCGGCCTCGGTTGTGACGGTTCCAGCGGTCACTGGGGCCCATCCTGCCCGCCTTCGGGCGCCGGCGGCAACGAGCGGCTTTTACGGACGACTTGGGGCCCGTGACGTGCCAGGATGCTGGGCATGACGGAGCGTGCGCGGAGTTTCGGGGCGATGGCAGAGGCGTACGAACGGTTCCGGCCGGGGTATCCGGACGAACTGTTCGCGTTGGTGGCGGGGTACGCGGGGCGGCCGTTGCGGACGGCTTTGGAGATCGGCGCCGGGACGGGCAAGGCGACGCGGTTGTTCGCCGCGCACGGGGTCGCGGTCACGGCTACCGATCCCGATGCGGCGATGCTCGCGGAGTTGCGGAGGAACGTGCCGGCGGGCGTGCGGGTGGAGCAGGGCGCGTTCGAGGAACTGGGGCTCGGCGAGCGGGAGTTCGGGCTCGTGTACGCGGCGGCTTCGCTGCACTGGACGGAGGCGGCCGGGCGGTGGGAGCGGGTCGCCGCGATGCTGGAGCCGGGCGGGGTGTTCGCCTGTTTCGGGGGGCCTATCGTGCTGGCCGATCCGGAGGTGGCGGAGGCGGTGCGGGTGGCGCGGGCGCCGTTCCTGGCGAGTGATGACGTGCCGTCCCCGGACGGGACTCCGGCGGAGCAGGCGATGCAGTGGCCGGGGACGGAGCTGGAGCGGTCGGCGTGGTTCGAGGACGTCCAACAGCACGTGATCGAGCGGCGGTTGGAGGTCGGTGCCGAGGAGTACGTCGGGCATCTGTCGACGGTTTCGGCCTACCTGATGCTGCCGGTGGAGCAGCGGAGAGAAGTGTTCGCGCGGATCGCGGGGGTGCTGCCGGAGCGGGTGGAGGTGGACGGGGAGATCACCGTGCACCTCGCCCGCCGTCGCGACCTCGCTTGAACTCGCGCAGGACCGCGAGGAGGTCGATGACGGTGCCGGCAGGGACGTTGCCGACGTTGCCGACGTTGCCGACGTCGCCGACGTTGCCGAGGTCGACGAGGCGCTGACCGGCGACCTCTGAAGCAACACCTCGCCCCGCCGGGTCTCGACCCGGCGGGGTGAGGACTCTGCTCCCAGAGCCGCCTCCTGCGTTCGTTCAGCAGGGGGACGTCCGGCGACACCCTCCGATGACACCGTTTTCCGTATGACGAACCGTCGAATCGCCGCCGCAATCCTCGCCGCCGCCGCGCTCACCGCGCTCGCGGCCCCCAGCGCCCAAGCCTCCCCCCGAGGCTTGCAGCCCGAGTTGAACGCCCTCCTCGACCAGGGCGCCGGCACTGCCGCGCTCGCCGAGGTCCGCGACCACGGACGTGTCGTCTGGCGGGGCGCCGCCGGCTCGGCCGACCTCGCCACCAACCGGCCGGCCCGTGCGGACGGGCGGTTCCGGATCGCCAGTGTCACCAAGTCCTTCGTCGCGACCGTCGCCCTCCAGCTCGCCGCCGAGGGCCACTTCAACCTCGACGACCCGATCGAACGCCACCTCCCCGGCACCGTCCCGAACGGCGGCGCCATCAGCGTCCGCCAACTCCTCAACCACACCAGCGGACTGCCCGACTACCTCGGCAACCCGAACGTCCTCTTCCACGACGAGGCCGGTGCCCGGACGTACGTCGCCCAGCGCCGCTGGGTCGCGTACACGCCCCAGAAGCTCCTGGACGTCGCCGCCGCCATGCCCCCGTACTTCGCGCCCGGCCAGGGCTGGCACTACTCCAACACGAACTACGTCATCCTCGGCATGCTCATCGAGCACGCCACCGGCCAGAGCTGGCAGGAGGAGGTCCGGGACCGGATCGTCCAGCCCCTCGACCTGCGCCACACCACCATCCCCACCACCTCCACCGACATCCCCGGCCCGCACGCGCACGGCTACCTCAAGTTCCCCGAGGGCCCGGCGGACGTCACCCGCCTCTCCCCCACCATCGGTGACGCGGCCGGTGCCATCATCTCCACCACCGCCGACCTCGACCGCTTCCACCAGGCGCTGTTCGGAGGCGAGTTGCTCGGGCCGCAGCAACTCGCCGAGATGACCACCACCGTCCCCTCCCCCGGTCTCGGCGGCGAGTACGGGCTCGGCACGATCCGCTACACCTTCTCCTGCGGCGACTTCTGGGGCCACCTCGGCGGAATCCCCGGCTACACGACCGCGATGCTCGGCTCGCGGGACGGCACCCGCCAGTTCTCCCTCTCCCTCAACGAGTACGACAAGAGCGACCGCGAGAAGTCCGAACGCCTCTACCAGGCCCTCGCCGAGAAGGCCCTCTGCGGCACCTCCGGCTGATCCCGCCACCCCGGCCCGGACGGCGGCCGGCGGCCACCCCCTCCCGGGCCGCCGTCCGCCGCCCTGGGACGGCGCCGTGAACTCCCAGGCGATCGCCCGGGCTCACTCCCCCAGGCGGACGATCATCTTGCCGGTGTTGGCGCCCCGCAGCATGCCGAGGAACGCGTCCACCACGTTGCCGAAGCCGTCCACAACGGTCTCGTCGGCCACCACCGCGCCGGAGCGCAGGTGCGGGACCAGGAAGTCGTAGAGCTCGGGGCGGGCGTCGAGGTGCTCGCGCACCAGGAAGCCTTCCAGGCGCAGGCTCTTGCCCACCACGTCGTAGAGGTTGCGGGGCGCGGCCGGCGGGTTCCGGAGGTTGTCGTACTGGGCGACGGCGCCGCACCAGGCGATGCGCCCGTGGTCGCGCAGGACGTCGATCGCGGCCTCCAGGTGGTCGCCGCCGACGTTGTCGAGGTACACGTGCAGGCCCTCCGGGGCGGCCTCGCGCAGGCGGGCGGCGATCGGGCCGTCGTGGTAGTCGAAGCCGGCATCGAAGCCGAGGTGTTCGACGAGCCGCGCGGCCTTCTCCGGCGAACCCGTGCTGCCCACGATGCGGCCCGCGCCGAGCAGCCGGGCGAGCTGCCCCGCCGCCGTGCCGACGCCCCCGGCCGCCGCCGAGATGAAGATCGTCTCACCGGCCTGGAGGCGGGCGATCCTGGTCAGCCCGACCCAGGCGGACAGGCCCGTGCCGCCCAGGACGGACAGGTGGTTGCTGAGCCGGACGCCGTCGAAGTCGGGCAGCAGGAAGGCGCGCTCGGCGGTGACCACCGAGTGGGTGCGCCACGCCTGGCGGTGGAAGACCAGGGCGCCGACCGGCAGGGCGTCGGCGCGGGACTCGACCACCCGGCCGAGGGTGCGGCCCTCCATCGGGGAGTGGAGGGCCCAGCCGCCCTCGTCCATCTCCTCGCGCATGTACGGGTCGACGGACTGGTAGAGGTTCTCGACCAGTGCCTCGCCCGCCTCGAGTGCGGGGATCGTCTCCTCGACGAAGGCGAAGTTCTCGGCGGTCGCCGCGCCGACGGGGCGGGAGACGAGGTGGACGGCGTGGGCGGTGGGGCGGGACATCGGGTGCTCCGAACTGACGGCGGCGACTGCTGACCGTGCTCACGGTAGGAAGCCGGACCCCGCCCCGGGCAGGGGTCCGCGTCGATGGAAGAGCCGCTTCCATGAGCAGGATCGATGGATACCGGTAGGCTCCCCCGCATGACCGATCTCGCCCCGCACGAGCTGCGCATCCTGGTCGCGGTCGAGGAGGAGGGCGCCTTCACCGCCGCCGCCACCCGCCTGGGCACCACCCAGTCCGCCGTCTCGCACGCCGTACGCGGCTGCGAGCGCAAGCTCGGCGCGGTGCTGTTCGAACGCGGACGCCACGGCGCGCGGCCCACCGAGGCGGGCGCGCGGGCGGTGGCCTACGCCCGGCGCCTGCTGCGGCTGATGGCCGCGATGCGGGCGGAGGTCCGGAGCACGAACACGGACGAACCGCTGACCGGAACCCTGCGGATCGTCGCCTTCCGCAGCGCCGCCGCGCACCTGCTGCCGCCCGTCCTCTCCCGGCTCGCCGAGCGGCACCCGGGGCTCAGCGCGCGGGTGCGGATCGTACGGGAGGTGGGGCGCGGCGCCGCCGGGGAGGTCGCGGACGGGCGGGCCGACCTCGCGCTCGCCACCCTGAACGCCGACGGCCCGCCGCCGGTGCCGGGCGTGGTGGCGGCCCGCCTGTACGAGGAGACGTACGCGCTGGCGCACCCGCGCGGGCACGCGGAGCCGCGCCGGCTGCCGCTGGTCGACTGGGAGGAGAACTGCGGCTCCTACACCAGGAGTTGGTGGCGGCGGCAGGACTGGATCCCGCCCGCGACCGTGGACGTGGAGGACGACGCGGTGGCCGTCTCGATGGTCGCCCAGGGGCTCGGGATGGCCATCATGCCCGCCACCGCACTGCTCGGCGCCCCGACCGGGCTCGCCGTCACGCCCCTGGAGCCCGACCCGCCCAGCCGCCTGGTCGGCTACGTCACCACCCCCGAACTGGCCCCGACCCCACCCGTCCGCGCCCTGATCCGCGAACTGCGCGACCTCCCCCTCCCCGAGGGCCTCACCCCCGCCCGATAACCCGATGGCAGCCGCCGGTCTGCGGGCCTCGGCCATCCTGTCCGGACGGCCGAGGGCCCGCGCCGGGACGGCTGGCGGCTGGCGGCTGGCGGCTGGCGGCTGGCGGCTGAACGACGCGCCGGGGCCCGGCCGGCGGATGGGTTCCGCCGCCCGGGCCCGGGGGGTCTACCGGCTGTACCCCCGTCACCGCCGGTAGAAGACGCTCCTCGACCAGAAGTAGCCGAGCAGGGTGAGGCCCGTGCACCAGCCGAGGGCGCTCCAGGCGGAGACCGCGCCGATCTCCGTGCCCATCAGCAGGCCCCGCAGGGTCTCGATGACGGGGGTGAAGGGCTGGTACTCGGCGAACCAGCGCAGGGCGGTGGGCATGGTGTCGGTGGGGACGATGGCGCTGCCGATGAAGGGCAGGAACTGCAGAGGCATCGGCAGGTTGCTGGCGCTCTCGACGGTCTTGGCGACCAAGCCGATTCCGGCGGAGATCCAGGTCAGGGCGATGGTGACGAAGAGCAGCAGGCCGATGGCGGCCAGCCATTCGACGACTCCGGCGTGCGGGCGGAAGCCCATCGCCAGGGCCGCGCCGACCACCAGGAGCAGTCCGATCATCGTCTGGATGACGCTGCCGACGACGTGACCGGCCAGGAAGGCGGAGCGTGAGATCGCCATCGTGCGGAAGCGGTTGACGATGCCCTCGGTCATGTCGGTGCAGATGCCGATGGCGGTGACGATCGAGCCCGAGGTGGCCGCCATCAGCACGATGCCGGGCGCCACGTAGTCGATGTACTTCCCGCCGCCGATGCCCGCGCCCAGGGCGTTGCCGTAGGCGTAGTTGAACATCAGCAGCATCATCACCGGCATCACCACGACGGCGAAGGTCAGCGACGGGTAGCGCAGCGCGTGCTTGAGGTTGCGCCGCAGCATGGTCATCGAGTCGCGCAGCGCGTACGTGGTGGTAGGAACGGCGGCCGTGCTCATCGCACACCCTCCCCGGTCAGAGTGAGGAACACGTCGTCCAGGTCGGCCGTCTCGACGACCAGCGACTCGGCGTGGACGGACGCGTTGTCGAGCGTGTCCAGCACCGCCTTGACGGTGAGGACGGAGTTGTCCCCCGGGATGTCCAGCCGCAGGGCCTCGACGTTGGCCTTGGCGTACTCGAACAGGTCGGCGGCGAGGCGCAGTTGGGCCTCGTCCGCGAACTGGAGCTTGATGTGCCCGCCGGGCACGATCCGCTTGAGCTCCTCGGCGGTGCCCTCGGCGACGATCCGGCCGCCGTCCAGGACGGCGATGCGGTCGGCGAGTTCGTCCGCCTCGTCCAGGTACTGGGTGGTGAGGAAGATCGTCACCCCGTGGTCGGCGACCAGGGCCCGGATCATCTCCCACATGGTGCGCCGGCTGCGCGGGTCCAGCCCGGTGGTCGGCTCGTCGAGGAAGATCACCCTCGGGTCGCCGACCAGCGTCATCGCGAGGTCGAGCTTGCGCCGCATGCCGCCGGAGAAGTCGGCGACGGCCTTGCCGCGTGCGACGTCGGTGAGTTCGAAGCGCCGCAGCAGGTCCTCGGCCCTCCTCCGCCCCTCCCGACGGCGGAGGTGGTTGAGGTCGGCCATCAGCAGCAGGTTCTCCTCGGCGGTGAGCAGGTTGTCGACCGCCGAGAACTGGCCGGTGACACCGATCGCCCTGCGCACGCCGTCCGCCTCGCGGACCACGTCGCACCTGGCGACGCGCGCCGTCCCGCCGTCGGCGGGGATGAGGGTGGAGAGGATCTGCACGGTGGTGGTCTTGCCGGCGCCGTTGGGCCCGAGGAGGGCGAAGACGCTGCCGGCCGGGATGGTCAGGTCGATGCCGTTGAGCACCGGTTTGCCGTCGTAGGACTTGGTGAGGCCGCGGACCTCGACGGCCGTCGCGGCGGCGAGGGCGGTGGTGGTCATCAGGCCCTCCGGACGGTGACGTTGCCGACCTGGGTGCGCCCGCGGACCTCGACGGTCTCCCGGGCGCCGCCCGGGCCCTCGGCGGGGCCGAGCTCGTTGCGGACGCCGCCGAACTTGCTGTGCACGTCCAGCCAGGCGGCGGTGCCCTCGGCGATGCCGACCTCCAGGTCCCCCACGCTGGTCTGCAGGGTGACCTGGCCGCGGACGACCCGGCCGATCCGGATGTGGCCGTTGGCCGACTTGGCGTCCACGTCCGCCCCGGCGTGGGCGACGTGGATGCGGCCGTTGGAGGAGTTGGCCTCCAGTTCGCCGCGCACCTCGTCGATCTCGGTGTCGCCGTTGGTGTTCTTGACCGTCAGACGGCCGCCGACGGTGCCGATCTCGATCCGGCCGGAGCCGGAGACCTCGGCGTCCCCGGTGACGACGCCGATCCGTACGTCCCCCTGGCCGGTCCTGAGCCGCACCTGCTCGGCCTGGTCGACCTGGATCCGGCCCATGGAGGTCTTGACCCGGCAGACGCCGAGCGGGCCCTCCGCGACGATGTCCGCCACAGGGGCTTCGACGTCCACCTGGGAGCCGGCGGGCAGCTCGACCAGGACCTCGATCGAGCCCTTCTTGCTGGTGAACACGGTGCGCTGCGCAGGGCCGTTCACGGTGAGGCGGCCACCGGAGAAGTCGACCTGGGTCAGCTCGGCGGCGCGGACGTCGGCCTCCCGGTCCGGGTTGGCCGGGCGGACGTCGACCGTGGCCTCGGCGCTCTTGCCGGCCTTGACCCAGAGGGCGCCGATGTTGAACTCGATGACTGCGGAGATCGGTCCGCTGGACTCGTACGAAGGCATGGCTGTGCCGTCCTCTTGGCTCTCGTGGCTGTTCCCGCTGGTCGGAGCGGGGTGACGTCGATGGGGCGGGTGGTCGGTGGAACGGATGACCGGTGGAACGGATGGCCGGTGAGACGGCCGGTGAGGCGGAAGCGTTACTGGACCCAGCCGGTGAAGCCCTGGCCGCCGATGCTGGGCGGAGTCCGGGTCGGGCCGAAGGCGGCGGCCGGGCGGGCAGCGGGCCTGCCTCCGTCCACCGCGCCGGCGACGGCCCGGACCAGCCAGGCGTTGAGGGAGAGCCCCTCCTGGTTGGCGGCCTCCTCCGCCCGGGCCTTGAGGTTCGCGGACAGCCGCAGGTTGATCCGGGCGGTGCCCGTCTCGTCCGCCTCCGGCGCCACCGATGGCACCACCGGCGGCGAGGTTGGCACCACCTCGGCCACCGACGGCGCCACGGGCGGCACCTCGCCGTGGAAGCTCCGGAAGCCCTCGGCGCCGGGCGGCGGCGTCACCACGAACTCCGGATCGACCCCGCGCAGGCGCACGTCCACCGAGCCGGGGGCGAGGTCACGGGTGACTTCGCCCATGGCGGCGGAGAGCGCGTTGAGCAGCGTGAGCCGTGCGGCCGACTCCAGCGGGAGAGTCAGCCGGTCGGCCAGCGCGCGGGCTTCGTCCCCGCCTGCGGCGGCGGCGACCGCGAGCTCGTTCCGGAGGTTTTCGACGTACGGCGTGAGGTCCATGTCCAGAAGCATGACACGACCGTGGCGCCATGTCCAGCATTTATGGCACCACTTTGGCACCATCGTTGCGCCACCCGCGCACCATCCTCGTGCCATCCCGGTGCCACCCCTGCGCCGGTGGTGGCACCGGAACGCGGAACCGCCCCGTCGGCCGGAGCCAGCGGGGCGGTTCAGGGGTGCCTCAGAGATGAGTCAGAGATGCCTCAGAGATGTCTCAGGGCCGGTCAGGGGCGGGTCAGGGCGCCTCGGGCGCGTTCGACCTGCGAGGACGCGTCAGCGCTGCCAGCCCGCCAGGTGCGCGTCGATCTCCGCGACCAGCTTCGCCTTGCCCGGCGCGTCCAGGAACGACGCCTCTACGGCGTTGCGCGCCAGCGCCGACACCCCGGCCTCGTCCAGGCCCAGCAGCCGCGCCGCGACGGCGTACTCGGTGTTGAGGTCGGTGCCGAACATCGGCGGGTCGTCGCTGTTGACGGTGACCAGCAACCCGGCCTCCACCATCTGCTTGATCGGGTGGTCCTCCATCCGCTCCACCACCCGGGTGGCGATGTTGGAGGTCGGGCAGACCTCCAGCGGAATCCGGTGCTCGCCCAGGTAGTCGACCAGCGCCGGGTCCTTCACCGACTGGGTGCCGTGCCCGATGCGCTCGGCCCCGAGCTCCCGGATCGCGTCCCAGACGGTCTGCGGCCCGGTGGCCTCCCCGGCGTGCGGGACGGAGTGCAGGCCGACCGCGCGCGCCCGGTCGAAGTACGGCTTGAACTGCGGCCGCGGCACGCCGACCTCCGGCCCGCCGAGGCCGAAGCTGACCAGGCCCTCGGGGGCCAGGTCGGTGGCGAGGCGGGCGGTGACCTCCGCCGACTCCAGCCCGGCCTCGCCCGGGATGTCGAAGCACCAGCGCAGCACCACGCCGAGGTCCTTCTCGGCGCGCAGCCGGGCGTCCTCGATGGCCTCCATGAAGGCGACCTCGGGGATGCCGCGCTTGACCGAGGAGTACGGGGTGATGGTCAGCTCGGCGTAGCGGATGTTCTGGCGGGCCATGTCCTCGGCGACGCCGTAGGTGAGCGAGCGGACGTCCTCCGCGTCGCGGACGAGGTCGACGACGCTCAAGTACACGTCGATGAAGTGCCGGAAGTCGGTGAAGCTGAAGTACGCGGCGAGCGCCGCCGGGTCCGTCGGCACGTCGGTGCGGCCCTGGTGGCGGGCGGCCAGTTCGGCGACGACCCGGGGGGAGGCCGAGCCGACGTGGTGGACGTGCAGTTCCGCCTTCGGCATCCCGGCGATGAACGCCTCGATGCCGGTTTCGCTCCCGGTGGGGTTTCCGATCCGACTTCCGTCCGGCTGGACCACGGTGGTTCCCTTCGTTCCTTCTTCGGCTCTTCCACAACGCTTCTACGGCGCTTCGATGCTCTTCTACGCGCGTACCGGCGTGTCGCCAGACTACGCTCAGCCGCCCAGCGCCACCGCCACGGTGTGGATCAGCAGCCCGGCCAGGGCGCCGACCACCGTGCCGTTGATCCGGATGAACTGCAGGTCACGGCCGACGTTGGCCTCGATCTTGCGGGAGGCGTCGTCCGCGTCCCAGCCCGCGACGGTCTCGGAGATCAGCGAGGTGATCTCGGCCCGGTAGGTGTCGACCAGGTACTGGGAGGCGTCCTGCAGCCAGCCGTCCACCTTGGCCTGGAGCTTGGCGTCGGTGGCCAGGCGCTCGCCGAAGCCGTGCACGCCCTCGCGGATGCGCCGGCGCAGTTCGCTGTCCTCGTCCTCGGCGGCGTTCATCACCAGCGTCCGCACGGCGGTCCAGGTGGAGGCGATCAGGTCCCGCACCTCGGGCCGGGCGAGGAGGTCGGCCTTGGCGCGCTCGACGCGGGCGATGGTCTCTGGGTCGGTCTGCAGCTCGGTGGCGAAGTCGGCGAGGAAGTTGTCGATCGCGCCGCGCGCCGGGTGTTCCCGGTCGTCGCGGATGTCGGTGACGAAGCGCAGCAGTTCCCGGTAGACCCGCTCGCCGACCTGCTGGTCGAGGAACTTCGGCGTCCAGCCGGGGGTCTTCTGGGTGACCTTCTGCACGACGTCCTGGTGGTTGGCGGTCAGCCAGTCGTGGGCGCGGACGGCGACCAGGTCGACCATCCCGTGGTGCCCGCCGTCGGCGACGACCTTGGCGAGCATCCGGCCCATCGGCTCGGCGACGGAGGTGGCGGAGGCCCGCCTGGTCACCGCCTCGGCGACGACGGCCTGCACGTCGTCGTCGCGCAGCACCGCGAGCACCCCGCGCAGCGCCGCCGAGCCCTCCTTGGTGACGCGCTCGGCGCTGCCCGGCGCGGCCAGCCACTCCCCCAGCCGCCGGCCGATGCCGAGCGCGGCGAGGCGGCCGCGCACCACCTGGCCGGAGAGGAAGTTGTCGCCGACGAAGTCGCCGAGCGAGCGCCCGAAGGCGTCCTTCTTCGTGGGGATGATCGCGGTGTGCGGGATGGGCAGGCCGAAGGGGCGGCGGAAGAGGGCCGTCACCGCGAACCAGTCGGCCAGCGCGCCGACCATGCCCGCCTCGGCGGCGGCCGCCACGTACCCGGCCCAGGCTCCGGCGCCGGCGGCCCTGGCCCAGGTGGAGAGGACGAAGACCAGGGTCGCGAAGGCCAGCAGGCCCGTCGCGATGGTCTTCATCCGGCGGACGCCGCGTCGCTTCTCCTCGTCGGCGGCGGTGAACCTGACCCCGGGGCCGGTCCGGCTGATGGCTTCGTCACTCACCCCGCCAGTCTGCCCGTTGCCCGGCGCGGACGGGGGCGCGCCTCGCGATCACGCGCTCCGTCCCGGCTGTCACGCCCCGGCCGACACACCCTGTCCGTCACGCCCCCGCCGTCACTGCCCGGCCGTCACGCCCTGTCCGTCACGCCCCTCCCAGCACGATCCGCCGCACCCCCGCCCCCTCCCACCGCGCCGGGTCCGTGCAGCGCCGCCCGTCCAGCAGCACCCGCACCCCCGGCAGGTCCCCCGGCGCCAGGTCCCGGTACTCGGGGTGGTCGGCCTGCAGCACCGCCGCCACCACCGGCTCCCCGCCGTACGGGGGCAGCCCGAGCGCCGTCAGCTCCCCGGCGGCGTACAGCGGATCGGCGACGTACGGCCGCGCCCCCGCCGCCCGCAGCGCCTCGACCAGCGGGAACACCCCGGAGTACGCCGTCTCCTTCACCCCGCCCCGGTAGGAGGCCCCGAGCACCAGCACGCCCTGCCCGTCCAGTCCCCCGGGCACGGCCCCGGCGAGCACCCCGGCCGCATACCCGGGCATCTCCAGGTTGGCCTCCCGGGCCGCGCGCACCACCGTCGCCTGCGGGTCGTTCCACAGGTAGAGCCGCGGGTAGACGGGGATACAGTGGCCGCCGACCGCCACGCCGGGGCGGTGGAGGTGGCTGTACGGCTGCGAGTTGCAGGCGTCGGCGACCTCGGCGAAGTCCACGCCGACGCGGTCCGCGTAGCGGGCGAACTGGTTGGCGAGGGCGATGTTGACGTCCCGGTAGGTGGTCTCGGCGAGTTTGGCGAACTCGGCGGCCTCCGCCGAGGCCAGCGTCCAGACCCCGTTGGGCCGGGGCAGGTCGGGCCTGGGGTCGAAGTCCAGCACGGCCCGGTAGAACTCCTCGCCCCGGCGGGTCGAGGCCGCGTCGAGGCCCCCGACCAGCTTCGGGTAGCGCCGCAGGTCGGCGAAGACCCGTCCGGTGCGGACGCGTTCGGGGCTGAACACCAGGGCGAAGTCGGTTCCGGCCACGAGTCCGGAGCCGGCCTCCAGCCGGGGTGCCCAGCGCCCGCGGGTGGTGCCGACGGGCAGGGTGGTCTCGTAGCTGACCAGGGCGCCCCGGCGCAGCCCTGCGGCCACCGCGTCCGTGGCGGCGTCGAGGAGGGAGAAGTCGGGGGTCCCGTCGGCCGCGGTGACCAGCGGGACGACGAGCACCACGGCGTCGGCTCCGGCGACGGCGGCCGTGGTGTCGGTGGTGGCCCGCAGCCGGCCCTCGGCGACGACCTCCTTCAGGGCCTCGTCCAAACCCTCCTCCCGGGGGAAGGGGGGCACTCCGAGGTTGACGCTGTGGACCACGCCGGGCGCGATGTCCGCCCCGGTCACCCGGTGGCCGCGCAACGCGAAGCGCACGGCCAGCGGCAGGCCGAGCTTGCCCAGCCCGACCACGCAGATGTCGAGGGTCATGCCTTTCCTCCGCTCATCGAGTCGGCCAGCCGCCGCCACACCGGGTGGCGCCGCAGTCCGCGGCGCAGCTGTTCGGGGACGAGGCCCCGCCACAGCTGCTGGGCGAGGTTGAGACGCAGGACGGCCGCGAGCGGCTCCTCCCGCAGCAGGAAGAGGTCGTCGCAGAGCCCCAGCCGGGCGTCGCGGAAGGCCGGGTAGGCCGCGTAGTGGCGCCGCCCCTCGACCAGGGTGGGCGGCTCGCCGTGCGCGGCCTCGTAGCGGATCTGGTCGCGCAGCGCCTCCGGCCGTCCGGCGGCGGCGAGTTCGAGGCGCAGCCGGGCGGCGACGGGCAGGCGCCCGTACACCTCGCGGGCGCCGAACCGCTCGACCAGGCGGGCGGTTTCGGCGCAGACGCGGCGCTGCAGGCCGTCGTCGAGGAGCAGGAAGCCGTCGGAGAGCAGCCGGGGGACGTCCCAGGAGAAGCTGCGGGCGCGGAGGGCGTCCAACGCCTCGCCGGGGTCGGCGAGTTCGGCGGCGACCTGCTGGAGGGCGGCGATGCCGCGCAGCCGGTCGAGGACTCCGGCGCGCTCGGTGACGTTGCCGCGGTCCTCGCGCAGGACGAGGTGGTAGCAGTCGTAGGAGGCGAGGACGGAGACCTTGCGGGCCCGCAGGCAGGCTTCGAGGGTGAACGGCTGGTCGGAGAAGACCTTGAGCGTCTCGTCGCGGCGCAGCCCGTGGCGGCGGATCAGGTCGAGGCGGAACAGTTTGGTGTCGGCCAGGGCCCAGGCGAGGGCGGAGTCGGTGAAGCGGACGGACTCGGCGTCGGCGTGGAAGATGCCCTGGGGCACCAGCCGGCCGTTCACGCCGACCTGCTTGGGCACCACGACGTCCGAGTCCCAGGCGTCGGCGGCGGCCACCAGGCGTTCGAGGGCTTCCTCGCCGAGCCAGTCGTCCGCGCCGAGGAAGAGCACGTAGCGGCCGCGGGCGAGGTCGAGGGCGCGGTTGGTGGGGGCCGCCGGCCCGCCGGAGTTGGGCTGGTGCACCACCCGGAACAGCCCGGGGTGGCGGGCCGCGTAGGCGTCCAGCAGCTCGCCGCCGCCGTCCGTGGAGCCGTCGTCGACGGCCACCACCTCCATCCGCCCCGGCGCCAGGCTCTGCCCGACCAGGGAGTCCAGGCAGGCGGTGAGGTAGGGCAGGGTGTTGTAGACCGCGACCACCACGGTCACGTCGGGTACGGTCATCGGACGGTGGGCCTCCGGTACTGGCGTGGGTGAATGACGAAAGGTCAACTCGCCACGCCTGCGGGGGGTCACGTCCGTCACCCGTATCGGTGACGGCCTCCGGCGACCGGAGGAGTCCCCCTACCGGAGGCCCGTGCCGTCAGCCGATGGCGACCTCCGCGTACATCCGTGCGATGACGTCCTCGATGGCGGGTTCGCGCACGGAGAGGTCCACCAGCGGGTAGCGGGCGGCGACGGCCGCGACGATGGGCGCCGCGCTGTCCTGTGCGGGGAAGGCCAGCCACTGGCGCGGCCCGTCCACCTTGACCACCCGGGCGCCGGAGACCTCGATCGGGGGACGGGCCTCGGCGAGGTCGACGACGAGGGTGCGTTCGCTGAGCCCGGTGGCGTGCAGTCCGTCGAGCCCGCCGTCGTAAACGACCCGGCCGTGGTCGATGACCATGACCCGGTCGCAGAGCTGCTCGATGTCGGTGAGGTCGTGGGTGGTGAGCAGCACGGTGGTGCCGCGCTCGCGGTTGACCTCGCGCAGGAACTCGCGGACCCTGCCCTTGCTGATCACGTCGAGGCCGATGGTCGGCTCGTCGAGGTAGAGCACCTGGGGGTCGTGGAGCAGGGCCGCCGCGAGGTCGCCGCGCATCCGCTGGCCGAGGGAGAGTTGGCGTACGGGGGTGTCCAGCAGGGCGGCGAGGTCGAGCAGTTCGACGCAGCGGTCGAGGTTCTCGCGATATCGCCCGTCCGGGACGCGGTAGATGCGCCTGGCGAGTTCGAAGGAGTCGCGCAGCGGCAGGTCCCACCAGAGAGTCGTCCGTTGTCCGAAGACGACGCCGATCCTTCGGGCCAGGGCGACGCGTTCGCGGGCCGGGTCGACGCCGGCGACGCGCAGCCGGCCGCTGCTGGGGACGAGGATGCCGGTGAGCATCTTGATGGTGGTGGACTTGCCGGCGCCGTTGGGCCCGATGTAGCCGACGCACTCGCCGGCCTCGACGGTGAAGCTGAGCCCGTCCACCGCGCGCACCTCGCGCTTGGTGCGGCTGAAGCGGCCGGCACGGGCGCGCACGGTGAAACTGCGGTGGACGTCCTGGAGTTCGATCAGTGCCACGATGACGTTCCTTACGGGAGGGGGGTGGTTCAGCTGCCGGCGCCGCGGTAGGCGCGCAGTCCGGCCCGCCAGGCGAGCCCGGCGGCGGTGACGCACAGGGCGGCGGCCACCGGCGAGGCGTACTGGAAGGCGGCGGGCAGGCCCAGCGGGTCGGGCCGGTCGAGGATGCGCAGGCTGGGCAGCCAGTTGACGAAGGCCAGCGGGACGCCGAAGACGACGCCGGCGACGAGTTCCTTGGCGAAGATCGTCGGCGGGTAGTGCAGCAGGGTGGCGCCGCCGTAGGTGAAGGAGTTCTGGATCTCCTTGGACTCGCCCCACCAGAACTGCACGGTGGCGCCGCCGATGAAGATCGCCCCGAAGATGGCGGTGCCGCAGACCAGCAGGACCGGCACGAGCAGCACCCGGTCCCAGGTCCAGTGCACGTCGAGGGTGGCCAGCGACCAGGCGAGCACGGCCGCGGCCTGGAAGGGGCGGCCGAGGCGGCGCAGCGAGAACCGTTCGGCGCACAGCTGGGAGAGCGCGGGCGCGGGCCGCACCAGCATGCTGTCCAGGGTGCCGTTGACGATCCGCTGGCTGAGCCCGTCGGAGGAGCCGACGAGCAGGTTGGCGACGCCGAGGGAGAAGGTGGCGGTGCCGTAGAGGAAGGCGATCTCCGGCAGGGTCCAGCCGCCGAGCTGCCTGGTGTGCTGGAACATGATCACGACCACGACGAAGTCGAGCGCGTGGACGGCGATGCCGGAGACCACACCCAGGACGTAGGAGGCCCGGTAGGCCGCCATCGAGCGCATCCACATCCGGGCGCAGAGCCACCAGGAGCGCACGGCCCAGGCCGTCCGGGCGGGCAGGCCCTCGCGGAGCGTCAGCTGCTCAGCCACCCTGCACCACCACCTTGCGGGTGGCGAGCCACTGCGCGCCCCGGCCGGCGGCCAGCAGCACGGCGGCCCAGCCGAGTTGGAAGGCGAGCGCCCCGACGAGGGTGGCGCCGGTCGCCCGTTCGAGGAAGACGTCGGTGGGCACCTTGACGAGCGAGGCCCAGGGCAGCACCTCGGCGACGGTGCCGAGCGCGCCGGGGAAGAGGACGATCGGCAGCAGCATGCCGGAGAAGACCATCGAGACCACCAGCATCACGGAGCGGATGCCGTCCGAGTCGTGCAGCCAGAAGCCGGTGATCGAGACCAGGAACCGGATGCCGAAGCTGACCAGCAGCGCGAGCAGCACGGAAAGCAGGAAGAACAGCCAGGTCAGCGGCTGTTCGGGCATCCGGACGCGGAACACCAGCGCACCGAAGAGCATGGGCACGGTGCCGCGTACGAGCAGTTGGAAGGCGGCCCGGCCGAGGTCGGTGGCCAGCCACCAGCCCTGGAAGTCGACGGGGCGGTAGAGGTCGACGGCGATGTCCCCGCTGCGGAAGCGGTCCTGGAGTTCGTCCTGGAAGCCGCCGCCCCAGACGGCGATGGTGACGAGCAGGCTCTGGCTGACCCAGATGTAGGTGACGGCCTGGCTCTGGTCGTAGCCGCCGAGATTGGGGCGGGCCTGCCAGAGGGCGACGAAGGAGGAGGCCAGGATGAGGCCGAAGACGGTGTTGGTGAAGGCGCCGGCGGCGGTGGCGGCGCGGTAGGTGGAGTAGCGGCGGAAGGCGCCGCGGGCAACGGCGGCATAGAGCATATTGTCTCCTTATCGACAATTCTGGGGGCGGACGAGTAGCGAGGACGGACAGGGGGACGGGTAGCGGGACCGTCACGGACCGCCCCCGCGTCCGCGCACGTCGGTACGGCCCCGACCGGCCGCACCCGGGGGTCACCGGGCGGGCGGGCGGAGCTGGCGAAGTCAGTGCTGTCCAAACACCTGCGCTATGAAGTTCGCATCTTTCACCGTACCTCCGGCCGCCCCCGCCCGCACCCGGTTTTCCCCAGCCCGCCCGACCGCCCCACCACCCCTGAGGCGACGTCAAATAGCACATAATCGCGGCATGAGTTTCGTCACCCGACGCCAGGCCAAGCGGGCCGCCCGCCGCGCCGCCCGCCGCGCACTCCCCCTCTGGCGTCGGCTGATCCCCACCTGGCGCGTCACCCTCGGCACCGTCGCCGCCCTGCTGCTGCTCGCGGTCGGCTCCTTCGCCGTGCTCTACGTGATCGTCCCCGTCCCCGACGCCAACGCCCACGCCACCGCCCAGAACAACATCTACCTCTACGCCGACGGCACCACCGAGATCGCCCGCACCGGAGCCGTCAACCGCACCGACGTCACCATCGACCAGATCCCCCTGCAGACCCAGCAGGCCGTCGTCTCCGCCGAGGACCGCACCTTCTACCAGAACCGCGGCATCGACCTGAAGGGCATGCTCCGCGCCGGCTGGAACACCCTCCTCGGCAAGGGCATGCAGGGCGGCTCCACCATCACCCAGCAGTACGTCAAGAACTACTACCTGACCCAGGACAAGACCGTCGAACGCAAGGGCCGCGAACTCTTCATCGCCCTCAAGGTCGACCAGCAGCGCGAGAAGAAGGACATCCTCGCCGGGTACCTCAACAGCAGCTACTTCGGGCGCGGCGCCTACGGCATCCAGAGCGCCGCCCGCGCCTACTACGGCGTCGACTCCTCCCAGCTCACCCTCGCCCAGGGCGCCTACCTCGCCTCACTCCTCCAGGCCCCCAGCCTCTACGACGTCAGGACGGCCACCCCCGCCAACCGCGAGAAGGCCCTCGCCCGCTGGAACTACACCCTCGACGGCATGGTCCAGCTCGGCTTCCTCACCACCGCCGACCGCGCCGCCACCACCTTCCCCGACCCGATCGACCCCCGGCCCGCCACGGGCCTGTCCGGCCAGGCCGGCTACCTCGTCGGCGTCGCCGACGACTACCTCGTCAGCGCCGGCATCATCGACGCCCCCACCCTCAAGGCCGGCGGCTGGCGCATCACCACCACCTTCGACAAGCCCCGGCAGGACGCCTTCGTCAAGGCCGTCCAGGACGAACTCACCGGCGAACTCGACCCCGCCGCCCGCCCCACCACCGACACCGACGTCCGCGTCGCCGGCGCCTCCGTCGACACCGCCACCGGCCGCGTCGTCGCCGTCTACGGCGGCCCCGACTACGCCAAGCAGCCCTACAACGACGCCCTGCGCCAGGACAACCAGATCGGCTCCACCTTCAAACCGATCGACCTCGCCGCGGGCCTCATCGCCCAGCACACCGTCGACGGCCGCCCCATCACCACCGAGAGCCGCTACGACGGCACCAGCGAACGCCCCGTCACCGGCGGCCCCACCCCGTACGCCCCGCCCAACGAGGACGGCGTCGACTACGGCAGCATCACCCTGCGCCACGCCATGGTGAAGTCCGTCAACTCCGTCTACGCCCAACTCGGCGTCGACGCGGGCCTCCCGCGCGTACGCGAGACCGCCCTCAAACTCGGCATCCCCGACACCGTCCGCGGCCTCGACCCGGCCAACACCTCCATGACGCTCGGCACCGCCACCCCCAGCGCCCTCGACCTCGCCGGCGTCTACGCCGCCTTCGCCGACCACGGCCAGGCCCGCACCCCCTGGTCCGTCTCCAAACTCGAACGCGTCCACCCCGGCGGCGCCGTCGACGTCCCCAAGATGCCCGAGCACAAGGCCGTGGAAGCCCTCGACCGGCAGACCGCCGACAACGTCACCGACGTCCTGCGCGACGTCATCAGCACCCGCGGCACCGGCGCCGCCGCCCTCGAACTCGGCCGCCCCGCCGCCGGCAAGACCGGCACCACCGACTCCAACCTCTCCGCCTGGTTCGCCGGATACACCCCCGAACTCGCCACCACCGTCGGCCTGTTCCGCGAAAACCCCAAGACCCACGCCAAGGAACCCCTCGCCGGGACCGCCGGACTCACCCGCGTCAACGGCGGCGCCTTCCCCACCAGGATCTGGACCGCCTACACGGCCGCCGTCCTCGACGGCACCCCCACGAAGCAGTTCGACCTCCAGACCGGCCGCGGCGACCACAGCACCCCCGACTGGCCCACCGCCACCACCACGCCCAGCGCCGCCCCCACCACCACCCCCGACCCCGCCACCAACCAGCCC